>DASYZD010000150.1:0-26951 GCA_035946655.1 Allostellaceae bacterium
TTGTACTAAACCGCTTCGCGGTAGGGGAGACGGTGTAAGTTTGGTGTTATAGCGTTCATTGTTGGTTCTGCTTCTTCAGCTTTTTGATGCGGTGCTTTTGATACTGCCGGACGGCGGCAGCCAGCGGCTGAGACCGGGGCACGAGGATGTGGGTCAGGGACACGACGAGCGCCGCTCCGGGACCCGCGGCCGAGAGGTGGCAGACGATGCCGCCTTCGTCACCGGCATAGGACAAATCCCGCACGACGTAACCGTTAGCGTCAGGGATGTTGGCCTGCTCGGCGCG
Organism: Allostellaceae bacterium; assembly: GCA_035946655.1. Taxonomy (GTDB): domain Bacteria; phylum Pseudomonadota; class Alphaproteobacteria; order ATCC43930; family CGMCC-115725; genus DATARH01. The sequence continues at coordinate 287 of DASYZD010000150.1, forward strand.
GAGATGGTTGATCAGCCACGGCGTCAGCTCGACCTTAAACGGTACGGCCGCTTTTAACGCTGCGATCAACAGAGGCGTCTTCGTCGGGTCATCGAGCACACGAGAACTCCGTTCAGCGGAGGGCAGAGCAGACTGCCTCCAAACACGGAAAGTCGGAATATATGGCTCAACTGAGCCATTTTCGGTGGTTCGTACAATCTACATGAAACGAACTTGTGCGATAGGGGAGCGCCGGTCGCCGGGCCGCAGCCTGTCAGGATTGCCCGTTCGCAACCCATCGACAGGAGTTCCCCATGGCCACGACAACGACGCCGCTGCGGCAGCGCATGATCGGCGATATGAAGGTGCGCAACATGTCGCCGTTGACCCAGGGCGCCTATGTGCGGTCGGTCAAGAACTTCAGCGCCTTCTTCGGTCGCTCGCCGGACACGCTGACCTTCGAAGACGTGCGGACCTACCGGTTGCGCCTGATCTCGCTCGGCAAGAAGCCGCAAACCATCAATCAGATCGTATGCGCTCTGCGCTTCTTCTATGCCGTCACGCTGCGCAAGCCGGAGGCCAAGACCGAACTGCCGTTGGCGCGCCGTGCCGACATTCTGCCGGCCGTGCTGTCGCCCGAGGAAGTCGCCCGCTTTCTCAGTGTCATTTCGAATGTGAAGCACCGCGCCGCCTTCGCGACGATCTACGCCGCCGGCTTGCGGGTGTCGGAAGTCGCAGCACTCAAGGTTGGCGACATCGACAGCCAGCGGATGGTGATCCACATCCGGCAAGGCAAAGGAAGCAAGGACCGCTTCGTTATGCTGTCGGAGCTGCTGCTGGGCATTTTGCGGACTTATTGGCGGGCCGAGCGGCCGAAGGAGTGGCTCTTCCCCGGCAGCAACCACGAGCGACCGATCACGACTCGCGCGTTGCAGCTCGCCTGCCACACCGCGGCCGAGGCCGCCGAGCTGGACAAGAAGGTTACGGTCCACACCCTGCGCCACTGCTTCGCCACCCACCTGCTGGAACGCGGCGTCGACATCCGGGTGATCCAGGATTTGCTCGGGCATCGGCATATCACCGCGACCTCCCGATACGCGCGGGTCGCCATCAACACGATCCGGCAAATCCAGAGCCCGCTGGAACATCTGACGTTCGCAGCATCACCGCCGCCCTGATCCGCCGGCGGTGTCGAGACCAAAGCTGGAGGTGGCGGATATTCTCCGCCGCCACGGTGCGGCGTGGCGCATGGTGAATACCGGCCATGTCAGCGCTGGACAGCTCCGCGTCATGACGGCTGTCGAAGCCTGTCGCACTGCCGCGCTCGGCGGTCACGTCGAGCGCTGCGAGGACTGCGCCCATACGCGCATCGCCTACAACTCGTGCCGCAACCGCCATTGCCCGAAGTGCCAGGCACGGGCGGCGGCCGAGTGGCTGGAGGCACGCGCTGCTGAACTGCTGCCGGTCCCCTACTTCCACGTCGTGTTCACGCTGCCGGCGCCGATCAGCGCCATTGCTTACCAGAACAAGGCCGCGGTGTACGGGTTGCTGTTTACAACAGCGGGCGAAGCGCTGACCACAATAGCGGCCGATCCCAAGCACCTTGGCGCCGAGATCGGCATCACCGCCGTGCTGCATACCTGGGGGCAGAACCTTGATCATCACCCGCATGTCCATTGCATCGTGCCAGGTGGCGGCATCTCGCTGGACGGCACCCGATGGCTTCCGTGCCGGCCGGGGTTCTTCCTACCGGTGCGGGTGCTCTCGCGGCTGTTCCGCCGCTTGTTCCTCCAGGGCCTCGAAGCGCTGCGTGCCGCCGGCAAGCTGCACTTCTTCGGCGAGCTGGAGAGCCTCGCAAACCCGCGTGCTCTGAGGGCGTACCTGGCGCCGCTGCGGCGGTGCGAATGGGTGGTCTATGCCAAGCGGCCGTTTGCCGGCCCCGCACAGGTCCTCGCCTATCTCGCCCGCTACACGCACCGGGTCGCGATCAGCGACAGCCGCCTGATCGAGGTGGCCGACGATCACGTCAGCTTCCGCTGGAAGGACTACCGCGACAACGGCCGGCACAAGCTCAAAGTCATGCACCTCGCCATTGGCGAGTTTATCCGCCGCTTTCTGATGCATACCCTCCCCAACGGCTTCCATCGCATCCGCTATTACGGCTTTTCGGCCAACGGCCATCGCAGCGACAAGCTCGCGCGCTGCCGCGAGCTGCTCGACGTGCCGACAACCGCACCCGACGGCGACGTTACCGAGGCTGCCGATCACGCCTCGCCGCTCCTTGCCCTTGTTGCGGAGGGCGAATGCTCATCGTCGAGCAATTCGACCGCACCTGTTCCGCCGCGCGGTTCGACAGCTCATGAGGGTCGGTCGGTCCTTCGCCGTCAATCCAATCCGCCGCAGCTCCAAGCGGCGGCCTTGCCCGATTGCGTGCCGCCTCTCTTCACCACCCGCGTGGCCGCCTTCGCCGGTCAGTCATCGATCGCTCGCGGCCTCTCACCACGATCCTCTCGCCGCCACCGGTGCCGACTCTTCATCATCAAGCCATGACGCCGGCAGTAAGCACGCCCGGACAATGCGAACAATCCCCATAGCGCTTGCCGGCTGACCGCGCTTCAGTACAACAAGGTTTCTGCAACAGCTCTCGGTAGAGCCGCGGCCAAGTCCGCGCAGTTGCTCGCCGTCGCAGAAACCTTAATCTTGTGCGAAGCAGAAAATATGGCGCAACCGAGCCATGTTTCGCTGAATCCCCTACTTCTATGCCTGGCACACGGAGGATCAACCCTTCGCCTTCCCGGCGAGCGATGTCCCGCGGGGACGAGGTTCAGGCGATTGCGCATAACGTCCTGCACGCGAAGTCCGCCATAAAGATTGCAACGCCCGGACATTCGCACCCCATCGTGAGGCGGCCAACGCCGACCTCGAAGAGAAGCACGAGCCCTGCGGCGATATTGATCTGCCATATTGCTGCCCGACAAGAATGTCAGGGAGGAAACCGGTGTACCAGGTGATCGCGGCGACGAACCGGTTATTATCGCTTTTTCTGATCGCAATCGCGTTCTGGGTCGGTGCCCAGACAGCACAGGCGGGAGGTGTTATCGAATTCCCCAACCAAGAGCAAAGCCAGCCGGCTCAGCTTCTGGGTTACCTGGCGCGCCCGGATTTAGGCTTGCCGGCGTATCTGGGCGGCGATGCCACCGGCGCTGGACCCTATCCAGCGGTCGTTGTACTGCATGGCTGCAGCGGCTTCTCCAGCCACGATGCCGTCATCGCTGACCAAATCGCCTCGTGGGGGTATGTGGTCCTGGCCGTGGACAGCTTGACCCCACGCAGCATCGACAGCCGTTGCGGCGGACGAAATCTGGCCGACCAGGCGCTCGATGCCTACGCCGCATTGCACTATCTGTCCCGCCTCGCCTTTGTCGACCCGAAGCGAGTGGCGGTACTCGGTGGGTCCATGGGCGGATCTTCAGTGCTTCAGGTCGTGGATCACGACTTTGCCGCGCAGCACTCCGACCGTGGGTTCCGCGCCGCAATCGCCTATTATCCGCTTTGTGGAGCGCCCTCGGTGATGGCGGCACCGACTTTGATCCTGATTGGCGAGTTGGACGACACGACCCGGGCGGCTCTTTGCCAAGCGATGGTCGAAAATTTGCCGAATGGAGGTGCGCCGGTCAGCCTGACCGTCTATCCCGGGGCCTATCACGCATTCAACGTTGCTCGACTTGACCCCGGTATTCGAACGCTCGGCCACCGATACGAATACAATAGGTCCGCGGCGAAAGACTCCGAAACAAAGGTGCGCGCCTTTCTCGCGCGGTATTTGGCGATGCCTACTTCGGGCAAATCCGGCGCTCATTGAGAACCGCATTCAACCCGATCCCACAAGCCAAATAGCCATTGAAACTGGTTAGGAAGAGCGGGGCATCCTTGACGAGTGGCCCGCAATCAGAGAAGGACGTTATGATCCGTTCCCGGGATCGCGGCGATTTTGATTGTCCAAGCAACCAAACTCGGGGTGCGGAAATGACCGACCACCAGATCTTCGAAGCCGGCGATGTGGTGCTGCAATCGGGGCTGACCTACCGGAGGGCGCGCCTCGCCTACAAGACCTACGGCACGCTCAACGCCACGAAATCGAACGTCATCGTTTACCCGACCTCGTTCGGCGCTCAGCATTACGATCTCGAATGGCAGATCGCGCCGGGAAGGCCGCTCGATCCGGGGAAATACTTCATCGTCATCATGAACAAGTTCGGCAACGGCCTCTCCTCCTCCCCCAGCAACACGCCGCCGCCGTTCGACCGCGCCCGCTACCCGCACTTCACGATGACCGACATGGTCCGCGTCCAGCAGCGCCTCCTCGCGGAGGTCTTCGGCATCGAGCGGGTCCGGCTCGTCTACGGGTTTTCGATGGGGGCGCAGCAGGCCTTCCACTGGGGGGCGCTGTTCCCCGACCGGGTCGACAAGATCGCCCCCATTTGTGGCTCGGCAAAAACCTCGCCGCATAATTTCGTGTTTCTCGAAGGGGTGCGGACGGCGCTCTGCGCCGACCCCGCGTGGCAGGACGGCTGGTTTGCCACCCAGCCCGTCCGCGGTTTCCAGGCGATGGGCCGGGTCTATGCCGGCTGGGGCCTCAGCCAGGCCTTTTACCGCGAGGAGGTATGGCGGGGGATCGGCTTCTCCTCGCTCGAAGACTTTCTCGTCGGCAGTTGGGAAGCCAATTTCCGCCGCCGCGACGCCAACGATCTCCTCGCCATGCTGTGGACCTGGCAGCACGCCGACATCAGCGCCAACGAGCTCTACGGCGGCGACCTCGACAAGGCGCTCGCCGCCATCACGGCCGATGCGATGGTGATGCCCTGCGAGACCGACCTCTATTTCACCGTCGAAGACAACCGCCGCGAGGTCGCCCGCATGCCCCGCGCCGAATTGCGCCCGATCCCGTCGATCTGGGGCCACCGCGCCGGCAATCCTGTGTTCAACCCCGAGGACGCCCGCTTCATCGACACCGCGATCCACGAATTGCTCGCGCGGTGAGCGCCGCCCGCCTTATGCTTCGCACTTAGTACGCCCGCGAAAGGAGCGAAAAATGGCTAGGCTTCCCTCGATTACCGCAAAGAACCAGGTGGGCGCCAAGGATCACGCGACCTTCGACAGCATCGTCGCCAGCCGCGGCGCGGTGCAGGGCCCGTTCACGATGTTCCTGCATTCGCCGCAAGTCGCCGGGCGGGTCGCCCACCTCGGCGCCTATGTGCGCTTCGAGGGAGAGCTTGACATGCGGGTGCGGGTGCTGGCAGCGATGACCGTCGCGCGCGAATACGAGGCGCTCTACGTCTGGGGCGCGCAAACCGGCGGCGCCCGCCGCCAGGGCGTGCCGGAGACGACGATCGCCGCGATCCGCGACAACCATTCGCGGGGCGTCCCGGCCGAGGACGCGCAGATCATCGAATTCACCCGGACCCTGTTGCGCAAGCACCGGGTCGACGACGCAACTTTCAAGGCGATGCAGGCCCGCTTTGGCAATGACCAGCTGGTTCAGCTGACGACGGCGATCGGCTATTACGGCCTTCTGTGCATGACGGTGAACGCCTGCGAACTGGAAGCCGGGCCGAACGCCGAAGTGCTGAAGGTCTGATCGGCGCAAATCCGGAGTTGCGGGAGGAAAGAATGCCGCGTTTTTCCGCCAATCTCGGTTTCCTGTTCCCCGATATTCCGTTTCTCGAGCGATTCGACGCCGCGGCGAAGGCCGGCTTCACCGCGGTCGAATACGCCTCGCCCTACGAATATCCGGCGGCCGAGCTGCGCTCGCGGCTCAACGATGCCGGGCTCAGCCAGGTGCTGATCAACAGCCCGGCCGGCAACCGGGCGGCCGGCGAGCGCGGTTTCGCCTGCGTGCCGGGAAAAGAAGGCACTTTCCGCGACGGCATCGGCCAAGCGCTCGACTATGCCGTGGCGCTCGGGTGCCCCTGCGTCCACGTGATGGCCGGGATGCCGCCGAAGGACCTGCCGCTCGACACCGCCTTGGCACTCTACACCACCAACCTCGCCTGGGCCGGCGAGCAGGGGCACGCCGCCGGCGTCAAGCTGGTGATCGAGCCGCTCAACCCGCGCGATGCACCCGGCTACCTCCTCTCCACCCAGGAGCAGGGTGCGGCGATCGCCACGGCGATCGGGCGCGACCGGCTGGGCCTGCAATTCGACATCTATCACTGCCAGACCGCGCAGGGCGATGTGACGACGCGATTGGCCGCGTTGATGCCGGCGATCGACCACATGCAATTGGCCGACGTCCCTGGCCGCCACGAGCCGGGTACTGGCGAGATCGGCTGGGAATTCGTCTTCCGCCGCATCGACGAGCTTGGCTATCAGGGCTGGATCGGCTGCGAATACAACCCCGCCGGCGATACTGTCGAGGGTCTGGCCTGGCGCCGTCGCTACGGGGTGTAGGCCCTACCCCCGGCCGACATAGGGCATCTTGTTCGCCATCACGGTCATGAAGAGGACGTTGGCGTCCAACGGCAGGCTGGCCATGTAGGCGACCCCGTTGGCGACATAGCGGACATCGATCCGCGCCTCAGCCTCGACGTTACCGCTCGCCTGCAGGCGTCCGACCGAAGTGTCGGTGTTGCGCTCGGTGGCGGCATTGCCGATGTCGATCTGGCCGCAGACGATGTCGAGATGGCGGCCGTCGAGCGACAGCGAGCGGGTAAGGCCGGTCAGCGCGTGCTTGGTCGCGACATAGGGGGTCGAGTTGCGCCGCGGCACATGGGCCGAGACCGAGCCGTTATTGATGATGCGGCCGCCGCGCGGGTCTTGGGCCTTCATCATGCGAAAGGCGTGCTGGGCGCACAGGAACGAGCCGCTCAGGTTGGTCTGTACGACGCCCATCCACTGTTCGTAGGTCAGATCCTCAAACGGAATGCCGCGGGTGCTGGTCCCGGCGTTGTTGAATAACAGATCGATGCGGCCGTAGGTCTGTTTGACCGCCTCGAACAGGGCGGCGATCGATGCGGGGTCGGAGACATCGGTCGGCACCACGAGGGTGCGCGGCGGCGGCGCCTGGCCAAGAGTTGCGGTTTCTTCGAGCATGTTGCGGCGGCGGCCCGCGAGGACGACATTCCATCCCGCTTCAAGCAAAGCATGGGCGCTTGCGCGGCCGATCCCGCTGCCGGCGCCGGTGATGACGGCGATCTTCTCGTGGTCAGGCATAACGGGTCTCCCTTCAACCTGATATGGGCCATCCGCGCTTTTGGTAGGCGCCGTCCCAGAACAGCCACTCATACTGGGCGGAGCGGCCAAACGCGGCCAGCATAGAAGCGCGGCCGGCCGGCGTCGCTGCAGTCGCGGCCGCGTCGGCGATCGTGATGACGCGGGCGACCGCGTCGCCGAACGCCTGGTCGGCATAGGTGTCGATCCACGCCTGATAGCGGTTGTCCGGAGCCGCGCTGCGGGTGATCGCACGGGCGACCTCCCAATAGATCCAGAAGCACGGCAACAACGCCGCGACCAGCACCTCCCAAGGCTGTTGATGGGCTGTCGCAATGAGGAAGCTGGTGTAGGCGAGGCAATCGGGCGCCGGTTCGGCGGCAGCGATCGCCGCGGGCTCAACCCCGAACTCGCGCAAATAATGCTCATGCAGCCGCTCTTCGACGGCAATGGCGCCGAGCGCGGAATGGCCGAAAACCTGCGAGGTCGCGGTGTCCGGGGCCTTGGCCGCCGCCAGCGACAAGACGCGCGAATACTGCGCCAGATAGAGCGCATCCTGCGTGATGTAGAAGCGGAAGCGCTCGGCCGCGAGCGTGCCGGCGGCCAATTCGGTGTTGAACGGCAGATTGTGGATCGCCGCGCGCAAGGTCGCGGTGCGCTGCCAGGCTTCCTCGGAAAATCGCATCATGCCTCCCATTCCCTCCTGGCGTTTGACCGCGACCGGGCGATACCTATCTCATTTGCGGCCCGTATGCGTTATCGTCGCGCGCGCAACCCGAATTCGGAGGGGTTCGATGGACGGCTTGGCAATCGCGGACCTGAAGGGCGTGACGGCCCCGATCAACTTCACCCAACCGATGGCGGAAAAGCCCTATTCCTACAATTACGAGCCGCCGCCCGGCGTGCCGCCGCGCAACACACGCGAGGAAACCCACCAGGTCAAGGTGCTCGACGCGCGCGCCGTCGCCGACCGCCTGTCGCTCGACCGCGAGGGCTTCGTGCTGCTGCGCCGCCCGACTGCGGCGACCAACCTCTACGACGATTCAGAGGTCACCTCGCTCTACTACCCCGAATGCGAGCGGATCATCCGCGAGGCGACCGGCGCCATCCGGGTCGTCGCCTTCGACCACATCGCGCGCAACGCCGCGCTGTCGGCCAAGGGCAACCCGATCAAGCTGCCGGCCAGCCGGGTCCACAACGACTACACGGCAAAATCGGCGCCGCAGCGCGTGCGCGACTTGATGGGCGCGGAAGCCGAGGAACTCTTGAAGCACCGCTTCGCCGAGATCAATCTGTGGCGGCCGATCCGCGGGCCGCTGTTGCGCTCGCCGCTGGCGCTGTGCGACGCGCAGACGCTCTCAGAAGAAAACCTCGTCGCCTCCGATTTGCGCTATCCCGACCGCACCGGCGAAACCTACGCGGTTACCTATAATCCCGATCAGCGCTGGTATTACTTCCCGAAGATGGAAGCCGACGAGTTCGTGCTGATCCGCTGCTTCGACTCGGCCTGCTTGGGCGCTGCGCGCTTCTCCGCCCACGGCGCTTTCGACGACCCGGAAACGCCGCCCGGTGCCCCGGCGCGCGAGAGCATCGAGGTGCGCACCCTGGTGTTCTTCGCGGACTGAGGCACGAGCGCCTGGTGACGCCTACAGCGCCTTGATGGCGTCCCTCCAGGCCCCCTTGGCGAATTGGATATCCTCGGCGGTGTGGGCGAGCGAGATGTAGTATTTCGATTCGCCCTTGAGGATGCCGCGCTCGCGCAATAAGGCGTTGAACCGGCTCATCAGCTGAGCGTCGCCCGCGAGCGTGGTGCGATAGTCGCGCACCTTCTCGGGGCTGAAGACGACATCGAAGAGCGGCGGCTCGCCGGTGATCTGCGCCGGTATCCCGGCCTCCTTCAAGAGCGCATCGAGCGCCCGCATCAGTTCCTTGCCGGTGGCGTGGATCCGCTCGTAGGCGCCGGGGCGCTTCAGAATCGCCAAGGTCGCGAGGCCCGCCGCCGCCGCGACGGGATTACCCGAGAGGGTGCCAATCTGCACGAGGAAATTCTCGTCCCCCACCTTCGACTTGTCGAAATGCGCCATGATCTCGGCCCGCCCGGCGATCGCCGCCAGCGGAAACCCGCCACCGATCACCTTGCCGAGGGTGCACAGATCGGGCACCACGCCGTAATATTCCTGCGCGCCGCCGTAAGCGAGGCGGAAGCCGGTCACCACCTCGTCGAAGATCAGCGGAATGCCATTGTCGCTGGTAATCTTGCGAAGCGCGGCGAGAAAGCCGGGCTCGGGCGGGATGATGCGCTGGAACGGCTCGACGATGACCCCGGCCAGTTCGTCCTTGTGATCGTGCACCAAGCTCGCGACCGCGTCGGCATCGTTGAACGGGGCGATCAGCATGTCGTCGCGCACGCTTCTCGGGATCCCGGCCGAATCCGGCACCGGCGCCGGGAAATTGCCCGAGCGTTTTGGCGCCAGGCTCATCAGCGAATAATCGCTCATGCCGTGATAGCCACCCTCGAATTTCAAAATCTTGTCGCGCCGGGTGTAGGCGCGGGCGGCGCGCATTGCGTAGAGGTCGGCTTCGCTCCCGCTGGAGACAAAGCGCACCTGCTCGGCGCACGGCACCGCGTCCACGATCGTTTCGGCCAGCTCGATCCCGAGCCGGTTGTTGGCGAAGAAGGTGGTGCCCCGGGCGATCTGCGCCTGCGCCGCCTCGGTCACCTCGGGATGGGCGTGACCAACCAGCATCGGCCCGGAGCCCAAGAGGAAATCGACGTATTCCCTCCCCTCCTCGTCCCACACCCGGCCGCCCTTCCCCTCGCGGATCACCACTTCGGCCGGGAAATTGCCAAAGGTGCCGCCGGGCAGCACGCGCTTGGCGGTCGCGTAGACGTCGTTCTCCGGTGCTGCATCCACGGCTTCTTCTCCCCTACAACCCGACCAAGCCCATCCACCACATCGTCCGGTCGCCGACATCGACATCGTATTTGCGCACGAAATCGAGCTTGCCGTCATCCGCGATGCGGAACAGCGACAGGCAGGCCGGGACGATTCGGGTCGTGGCGCCGTCCCTGACCGGCAGCCCCATGATGTGCGCCGCGACGAGGAGCCGCCCGGATGGATCGATGTGGAAGGTGCGGCAATGGATGCCGTTTGTATCGACGTGCTGGATCGGGATCGGTTCGCCGGTCTGCGGATCAATCCGATAGACCGCGAGGGTGTTTTCGCCACCGCTAAAGACCCGCTCCCCGGCGATCTCGGTGGTCGAGGAGGCGCGGTTGGCGACATAGACAAAGCGGCCATTGGGATGGACGTGCACGGTGCCGACCGCCTGCCGGCCGCGGATATTGTCGGGCTCAGCGAGGGTTCCCTTCTGAAACACCGGCACCGCGAGCAGCGTCTCGTCGTAAAAGGCGAAGACGTCGAGCCGGTTCTGGCGCTCCAAGGACACATAGACCCAGGGCTCGGTCGGGTGAAAATCGAGGTGCCGCGGCCCGAAGCCATAGCCGCCATTGGGCGCGATCGACACCTGGGCGGTCAGGTGGCCGTTGACAAAGTCGAAAACCTGGAGACCGCCCGGCTCTTCGGGTTTGCCGCCCGCCGCGTCGTGGCCGCGCGAGACGAGGATGACCTTTCTGTTGTCGAGACGCACCCGGACCTGGTGCGCATAGATCCCGGGAAAGACCGCCTCGGGCTGGCCCACCTCGGGGCCCGGGGTGCCGTCGCGGTTGATCCGGTAGACGCAGAGCCCGCTGGGATTACTGAACGCGACCAGGATGTATTCCGACGGGATGTCGGTCGTCATGTGAATGGGGCGGGTCGGCAGCGGCACCGACGCGCCATGCGGGCTGAGCGCGCCGTTCGTGGGATCGATCTTGAGCCCGGTCAGATGGTGATTTTGACCGACGAACCCGCCGACCCCCGAGGCACTGTCGCTCGAGGCGACATAGAGAAACCGGCGCGAGGCGTGCGGCCAGGCGTAGTGCACATTGGCCGGCAGCGACACCGTGCCCTGCCGCGTCAGGGCGGCACCCTCGACATCGACCTCGTAATGCGTCAGCTCCGGCCCGATGCTGGCGTAAAGCGCCACCCGGTTCGCGGCGGATGCAGCCATGGCTAGTTTCCCTGGAAGGCTCAGCAACGATGCGGACGCGCAATCTAGCCGTCTTCGCCGGGCAACGGCTACAGTGTGGCGTGAGCCATTTTGGGAGGATCCGGTAAATGCCGACCATATCAGAGGAAAAGGACGCCATCCGCGAGGTGATGGCCGAATATTGCTTCGCGCTCGACGGCGGACGCTATGACGACATGGCAGCGCTCTTTACCGAGGACGGCACCTGGGACACCGCGTTCGGCAAGGCGACCGGCCGCCCGGCAATCTCCGGCCACGCGCGCGACATCCGCGTGCGGGCTGGCGACAACCGGCCACGCGCGGTGCATCTGGTGACCAACATCGCAATCGCGCTCAGCGGCGAGACGGCCGAGGTGCGTTCAAACTGGACCGTGGTGCAGAACAGCCCGGAAAATTCCACCGGGGGCCCGAAGATCGGATCAGGCGGCGCCTATGCCGACCAGATGGTCAAAGTGAACGGCCGGTGGCTGTTCCGCTACCGCAAGATCGACCGCTTCATCGCCTGAGTTCGGGACCTCGATCATGAACCCCTCGCCGAGCGCCCGCCTGCAGCAGCTGATCCACCGCCGGGGCAAGGTGCTGGCCGTCCTGCACCCGCCGACCGCGGCGCATGCGCGGATCATGGAACGGGCCGGGTGCGAAACATTGTTCGTCGGCACCGGCGGGGTGGTCGGCGCCTATACCGGGCTCGCCGATGTCGGCACCGCGACCCTCACCGAATGCGTCGAGATCGCCGGCTGGATCGCCGACAGCGTGAAAATCCCGGTCATCATGGATGGCGACACCGGGCATGGCGGCATCATGGCGGTGCGCCGCATGGTGCGGGAATGCATCCGCCATGGCATCGCCGGGGTCCGCATCGACGACCAGCCGATCGAGGGCAAGCGCAAGACCCAGGATGCCGGGGTCGAGGTCGTGCCGCTCGATCAGGCGATCGCGCGTTACCGCGCCGCGGTCGACATGAAAAACGAACTCGACCCTGACTTTGTCGTGATGGCGCAATGCTACGCGCGCGATGCCGCCAATGGCGGGCTCGACGACGCGCTCCAGCGCCTCAAGGCCTATCGCGAAGCGGCCGGCGTCGATTGGGTGCAGCTCGAATCGCCGCATTCGGTTGACGAGATCAAGGCCGCCCGCGCGGCAGTCGAGGGGCCGTTCTCGTTCATGAAGGGCAAACTCGGGCGCTATCTCGGGCTCGACGAGCATCTGGCCCTCGGGGTCACGATCGCCTGGTACCCGAGCTTCACCCACCAGGTGACGTGGGCGGCCTTGTGGGATTTCATGACGGCGTTCCAGGAGAAAGGCGTCGCCGCCTGGGACGAATTCGTCGCCAGCCGCACGGGCCGGCCCTATCCCAGCCCCGAAATGCCGGAGGACGGCGAGGGTGCCGCCAAACAGCGCCTCCTCGAAGAGCGCTATCTGCCGGATGCGGCGCGCGACAAATACGGGAGGGAATGATGGCCCGCGACGGATACCGGATTTTCGATAGCGACACCCATGTCGGCCCCGACGCGGCGATCCTCGACCGCTATCTGAGCCGCGCCGAGAAGGACCGGCTCGCCGGATGGGAGCGCTACCGCGCGACCGGGCGCAACGGGCATGTCACCTATACGAAGGGCCAGCGCCGCTATTCTAGGAAGCTCGGCGCCGCGGCCCCGGACGAGACGCCGGGCGGTTACATGGCCGGGTTTACCGGCGTCGCCCGTCAGCGCCAGCCCTCGCCCCTGGTCGATGCCGATCCAGCCGCGCGCATCGCCGACATGGATTTGGAAGGGGTCGAGGTCAACCTGACGCTGCCCTCGGGCTGGTTCGGCACCTGGACGGCGGGCGACGACGTTGCACTCGAAATGGCGATGTACCGCGCCTATCACCGCTGGATGGCAGATTATTGCGGCGCCTTCCCGCGCCGGCTCGGCGGCGTCATCCTCGCCGGCTCGCGCGATATCGCGGCCTCGCTCGCCGAGATGCGGCGGTGCGGCCGCGCGGATTGGGCCTGGGGCGTCATGGTGTATGCGCCTTTTGGGGTGCCGCTCGACCACCCCGAGTTGGAGCCGATCTACGCCGCGGCGGCCGAACTCGACCTCGCGATCGTGCTGCACACCTTTACGGTGATGCCGCCCTATGCGCCGGGCGGGCTCGACACCTGGGACAACCTGTGGCTGCAGCGCTCGGCGGCGCATCCCTGGTGCGGCATGCGCAACATGGCCGCGCTGATCGGCAGCGGCGTCATGGACCGCCACCCGAAATTGCGCATCGCCACGCTCGAAGCCGGGCATGGCTGGCTGCCGTTCTGGATCGCCCGGCTCGACGAGCATGCCGAGACGATCAAGGCGGCGCTCCCCGCGCTCAAGCATCGCCCGAGCGAATACGTGACGAGCGGCCGCTATTTCCAGTCGATCGAGATCCCCGAGGGGGCGCTGTTGACCAACGCGGTCTGCGACCTTCTTGGCGATGACGTCTTGATGTACGCCTCCGACTACCCGCACGGCGAAAGCCACTTCCCGCAATCGGCCGGCATCGTCCGCGGCTGGGGCATGGCCGAGCCGCGCAAGCAGAAGCTCCTGTGGGACAACGCAACCCGGCTCTACGCCCGCGCCGCCCTCGGCTGAGCGGCGGGTCGCCTATTGCGAGCCCTCACTGGTTGCGCGGCCACTCGTCGTTCCACAGGAAATCGGGGCCGAGCTCGCTGAGGCTCGGGCAGCCGATCTGGCCCATGACGAGGTCGATCTCGCCGCGGAAGATGTCGACCGCCTTCTTGACGCCGGGGAGCCCGCCGGCGACCGCGCCGTAGAGGGTCGGCCGGCCGAAGAAGCAGAACTGGGCGCCGAGGCATAGCGCGATCAGGATGTCGGCGCCGCGCCGCACCCCGCTGTCGAGCATCACCGTCATGCGGTCGCCGACCGCGGCCTTCACAGCCGGTAAGACGTCGAGCGAGGCCGGCGCCTGGTCGAGCTGGCGCCCGCCATGGTTGGACACAATGATCCCCTCGCAGCCGAGTTCGGCGGCGCGCACCGCATCGGCCGGGTGCATGATCCCCTTGACGATCAGGGTGCGCGGAAAGAGGCGCCGGTATTTCTCCAATTCGCGCCAGGTCTGCGCATGCGCCGGGACCTGCGCCCGGTTGAACTTGACCGTGTCCTCGGGGGTCGCCTCGGTGCCTGCGTAAGGCAGCCAGTTTTCCAGCGCCGGAGTGCCGCCGTTGCGGATGTATTCGGCGACCCAGCCGGGATGGGTCAGCGCCTCGGCGAGCAATGACGGCTTGAGGCTCAGGGCCGCCCGCATCCAGTTGCCGCGAATATTGGCAAAGCCGTTCCGGATGTTGCGCTCGCGTTTCGAATGCACCGGCACATCGACGGTCAGCACCAGCGCCTGGAGGCCGGCATCGGCGGTTCGGCGGATCAGATCCTCCGAGATCTTGCCATCCTTCGCCGCGTAGAGCTGGTACCAGGCATTGTCGGGGGCGACCCGCGCCGCGGTCTCCAAGGACTGGTTGCTCGACCCCGACATGATGTAGGGGATGTTGGCCTCGGCCGCCGCTTCGGCCAGCATCATGTCGGCGCCGCGGCGGAAGAGACCGGCGCCGCCGGTCGGCGAGATGCCGAAGGGGCTCGCATAGGTGCGCCCGAAGATCGTCTGCGACTGGTCGCGCTTGGACACATCGACGAGATAGCGTGGCAAGAGATGGTGCTTGTGAAACGCCGCGGTGTTGCGCTCGAGCCCGCGCTCGTCCTCGAGCCCGCCCTCGATGAAGTCGAAGGCGACCTTGGGCAGCCGCCGTTTCGCCATGCGGTGCAAATCTTCGATATTGACGGCCTGGTCGATCCTCATCGGGTCGGAGCCTCGCTGAAAAGTGCCGAATCGAGAGGCAACAATGCTGACTGCGGGCGCTCCCGGCAATCCCTCAGGGCGTCGCAACAGCCATGCCGAGCGCTCGGGCGCTCGCTTCCATTTGCCGATCGAAGGTGACGAGCGTGGCGCCGATCCGGCGTGCAGCCGCGATATGGATCGCGTCAAGACTCCGCAACGGCAAGTCGAGCCGCCGCAAAAAGCTAGTCGCGACACTGAGGTCGGATGCGTGAATGTCCGCGCGCTCCGCCAATCGATCCGTCCAGGCGTCGAAATTGGCTAACGCTGTCCGTGCCTGATCGACCGTGAATTCGCGAGTTCTAATCCGCCTAGCGAGGAGTGAAGAAAACTCAACCGCCACAAGATCGCTGACCACCACCAGATCCTCACAACTCGCAAGGAAGCGTTCAGCCCTGTCGCTCAGCGGTTCGGGGATGAGGACGGCAGCAACAAGGTTTGTGTCAAGATAAACGCTGATGGCTAACACTCCTCATCGCGCATCCGGCGGATGAGGCTCGCCGCGTCCGTCTTACACGCAGGGAGTTGGGTCCGCATCGCCCGCAGCCACTCGATGTCGGCGGCGGTCATCGGGCGTGGCGGGGGACGGACAGGCCTCAGCTCGACCACCGGCTGGCCGCGGCGGGTGATGACGACCCCCTCGCCCTTCAAGGCGCGGTCGATCAGTTTCGAGAGCTGGTTCTTCGCTTCGGCGACGCTGTGGGTGCTCATCGTCGGAAGATAGCTATTCGATGGCTATCTTCCTAGGCGTTGCGCGGCCAGTCGTCGTGCCACAGGAAGTCGGGGCCGAGCTCGTTGAGGCTCGGGCAGCCGATCTGCCCCATCACCAGGTCAATCTCGCCGCGGAAGATATCGATCGCCTTCTTGACCCCGGGGAGCCCGCCGGCGACCGCGCCGTATAGCGTCGGCCGGCCGAAAAAGCAGAACTGCGCGCCGAGGCAGAGCGCGATCAGGATGTCGGCGCCGCGCCGCGCGCCGCTATCGAGCATCACCGTCATGCGGTCGCCCACGGCGGCCTTCACTGCGGGCAAGGCGTCGAGCGAAGCCGGCGCCTGGTCGAGCTGGCGCCCCCCATGGTTCGACACGATGACGCCGTCGCAGCCGATCTCGGCGGCGCGCACCGCATCGGCGGGGTTGAGGATCCCCTTGACGATCAAGGTGCGCGGGAACAGCCGGCGATAGCGTTCGAGATCCTTCCAGGTCTGCGCCGCCGCCGGGGTCTGGGTGCGGCCGAAGCGGATCACTTCTTCGGTGCTCGCCCCGTCGCCGGCGTGCGGCACCCAGTTGCCGAGGGTTGGCGCGCCGCCATGCCGGACATAATCATAGACCCAATTCGGGTGGCTCAGCGCTTCGAGGACGATTGACGGCTTCAGCTTCATCGCCGCCTCCAAGACGCCGCCCGCGCGGACATTGGCAAATCCGTTGCGCCAGTTGCGCTCGCGCTTGGGATGCACCGGCACATCGACCGTGAGAACCAGCGCGCCCAACCCATTATCGCGGGCGCGGCCGACCAGGGCGTCGGTGACCGCCATATCCTTGGCGGCATACATCTGGAACCAGGTGTTGTTCGGGGCGATGCGGGCGGCTTCCTCCATCGAGGCGTTGCTGCCGCCCGACATGATGTAGGGGATGTTGGCCTGGGCAGCGGCCTCGGCCAGCAGCATCTCGCCGCCGCGCCGCTGATAGAGCCCAACCCCGCCGGTCGGCGATATGCCGAAGGGGCTGGCATAGGTGCGCCCGAAGAGGGTCTGCGTCTGGTCGCGCTTCGACACGTCGACCAGATAGCGCGGCAAGAGCTGGTGCTTGTGAAAGGCGGCGCCATTGCGCGCCAGCCCGCGCTCGTCCTCGACCCCGCCCTCGATGTAGTCGAACATGATCTTGGGAAGCTTGCGCTTCGCCATCTGGTGCAGGTCTTCGATGTTGACGGCGTCTTCGATCCTCATCGGACTGGTGCTCACAAACGTGCCGGTTCTGGCTTCAGCATGGCCCATTCGCCGAGGCCGCGACAATCCCTCAGGGCGTGGCAGCCGCCATGCGGGTCGATCAGGCGTTGCGCGCCCAGTCGTCGTGCCACAGGAAATCGGGCCCGAGCTGATCGAGGCTGGGGCAGCCGATTTGGCCCATGACGAGATCAATCTCGCCGCGGAAGATGTCGACCGCCTTCTTGACGCCAGGCAGGCCGCCGGCCGCGGCGCCATACAGCGTCGGGCGGCCGAAAAAGACGAAATCGGCGCCGAGGCAGAGGGCGATCAGGATGTCGGCGCCGCGCCGCGCGCCGCTATCGAGGAGGATCGTCACCTTATCGCCGACGGCCTCTTTGATCGCCGGCAACACGTCGAGCGAGGCCGGTGCCTGATCGAGCTGACGCCCGCCATGGTTGGACACGAGAATCCCGTCGCACCCCACATCGACCGCGCGCTGCGCGTCGGCCGGGCTCATGATGCCCTTGACGATCAGGGTGCGCGGGAAGAGGCGGCGGTAATTCTCCAGGTCGCGCCAGGTCTGCGCGTTGAACGGCCGCACCGAAGAGGCATGCTTGTAGACTTCCTCGGCGCTTGCTCCGGCGGGCGCGTAGGGCTGCCAGTTCTGCAGCATCGGCGTGCCGCCGCCGCGCTTCAGGTATTCGACGATCCAGCCGGGGTGGCTTAAGGCCTCGATCAAGATCGCCGGCTTCAGGCTCAGCGCCTGAAAGAGGCCGCCGCGGATATTGGCAAAACCGTTCCGGATGTTGCGCTCGCGCTTTGACCCGACCGGTGTGTCGACAGTCAAGACCAGGGCGCCGAGCCCGGCATCGGTCGTGCGCTTGATCAGGTCGGCGTTGATCTCGGGCTGCCTCGCGGCATAGAGCTGGTACCAGGCATTGCTGCCGGCGACGCGCCCGGCGCCCTCGATCGAATCGTTGCTGGCGCCCGACATGATGTAGGGGATGTTGGCTTCGTGCGCCGCCTCGGCCAGCATCAGATCGGCGCCGTAGCGGAAGAGGCCGGCGCCGCCGGTCGGCGAGATCCCGAATGGGCTCGAAAATTTGTGGCCGAAAACGGTTTGCGACTGGTCGCGCGTCGACACATCCACGAGGTAGCGCGGCAACAACTGATGCTTATGAAAGGCCGAGGTATTGCGCTCGAGCCCGCGCTCGTCCTCGAGGCCGCCCTCGATGAAGTCGAAGGCGATCTTCGGCAGGCGGCGCTTCGCCATCTGGTGCAGGTCTTCGATATTGACCGCTTGATCGATCCTCATCGGGATGGATTCTCGCTAAAGGGCGCCGAGCGGGGTGCGGGGTGCGCTAGGTCGGCCGGCGCGCGGTGGCCAGGAGGAAGGTTCCGGGCAGGCGGATTTCGCCGCTGGGCGTGGCATAGGCGGCAAACGCGGCTTCGGTTTCCTTGACGATTCTCTGGCGGGTCGCGGCGTCGGCGTGCTTCTCGTCGAGGAGGCGCTGGATCGCGCCGAACAGTACCACATTGTCCGCCATCCCCGACACCGAAGCGCCAACGACGTGAAAGCGCTTCGGCTCGATGGCGATGTCGGCGAACCCGGCGGCGGTGAGAACGCCGCGAAAATAGTCGAGGTCGGCGAACACCTGCGCATCCGGCGTATGGGGTGGCTGGGGCGAGGGCGGACCGAGGAGCCGCACCGCGATCTCGAGCGGGATCCTGCGGTGCACGTTTTCCGCCACCGCCGCCCACACTGCCATGCAGAGCCGCCCGCCCGGGCGCAGCGCGCCATAGAGGTTGCGGAACGCCGCGGTCGGATCGGCGAAAAACATCACGCCGAAACGCGATGTCACCATATCAAAGCTCGCCGGCGCAAAACCGTGGACCTGCGCATCGGCCTGCAAGAGAGTGACGTTGGTCAGCCCCTGTTCGGCCACCCGCTCGCGCGCGCGCTCCAGCATCGGCGCGGCGATGTCGACCCCGGTGGCGTGGCCCTGCGGCCCGACCGCGGCGGCGAACGGAATGAGGGTGGCGCCGGTGCCGCAGCCGACATCGAGGACGCGCTCGCCGGGCTGGACTGCCGCCGCTTCGAGAAGCATCCGGGCAACTTCGACGTTGCGCGCCTCCTGCGCGCCGCCGAGCCCGACCCAGCGCGGCCCGGCGACCTCGTTCCAATAACGCCGCATCGCGGCATTGGCGGCGGCTGGCTCGGGGTTTGGTTCACTCATGTTTGCGGCTCTGCTGTTGAACGAAGGCTCTACCGGCATGGCGTCCTTCGAGGCCTCGCTTTGCAAGGCACCTCAGGATGACGGCCGCCTTTGACGCTATCAAAACGCTCGTCATCGTGAGGAGCGCCGCAGGCGCATCTCGAACGACGCAACGCGCCAATGCACCCCGGTTGGGGGCGGAGGGAGCCTCAAACAATTCCCTCCGCCTTCAGCCCGTCGATCTCCTGCTGCTTCATGCCGAGCCAGGAGCCGAGCACGTCGGCGCTGTGCTGACCCAACAGCGGCGACGGCTTGACCCGTGACGGCCTGCCGTCGAAGCGCACCGGCCAGGCCGGCATCTTGACTTTGCCGGTCGTCGGATGCTCGATCGTCTGCATGATTCCGCGCTCGGCGAGCGAGGGGTCGTTCATCAGTTCGAGCGTGTCGAAGACGGCGCCCGCCGGCACCCCGGCCGCGCCGATGATCTTCATCGCCTCTTCCTTGGTGTGCTGGCGGGTCCAGGTGGCGATCAACTCATCAACCTCCGCCGCGCGCTCGCTGCGCGCCGCCCCGCTGTCATAGCGCGCGTCGCCGACCAGATCCTCGCGGCCGATCGTCTTTAACAGGCGGCGCCAATGGTCGGCATTGGCCCGGCTGCAAAACACATAGACGTAATCATTGGGGCCGCCCGGCTTACACGGGTAGAGCGCCGACGGGACGAGCCCGCCCGCGGCCGAGTGGCTGTAGCCGCTGCGCTCCTGCGCCTTGCCGCTCTGCTGGGTGCGCGAGAACGGGACGCGCATGTAATGGATCATCGCATCCTGCATGGCGACTTCGAGGCGGCGGCCCTGACCGGTCTTCTGCCGCTTGTAGAGCGCGCCCAGAATGCTGATCGCCATCAGCATGCCGGTGCCGGTGTCGCCGAACGAGGGGCCCGGCTTGGTTGGCGGCTGGCCGGCTTCGCCGGTGACGCTGAACGTGCCGCCGGCGGCCTGCGCGATCATGTCGAAGGCGAGCGATCGCTCATACGGGCTCCCGGTGCCGAAGCCCTTGACCCGGCAATAGATGATGCCTGGGTTGATTTTCTTTACTTCGTCATAGCTCAGCCCGAGCCGCTCGATCGTGCCGGGCGCCATGTTCTCGACCGTGACATCGGCCTGCTTCAACAGCGACTTGACGATTTCGAGGCCGCGCGGCGATTTGAGGTTGAGCGTCAGCGACTTTTTGTTGGCGTTGAACTGGTGGAAATACCAGGGATCGTTATCGGGCTGGCCGGGTTGCTGGCGGCGGCCGGGATCGCCGGTCAAGGGGTTCTCGATCTTGACGACCTCGGCGCCGAGCCAGGCCAGAGATTCGGTGCACGACGGCCCCGCCTCGAACTGGGTGAAATCCACCACCTTGACGCCTTCCAGACAATCGAGCTCAACGCCGATCTCAGCCATTGCCATCCTCCCGAGAAACGCAATCTGCCGATACGGTGCCCCGGCCCGGCACCCAAGCGCAAGACGGAAGTGGCGGACCGCTGCCCTGCCTTGACCGGCCGGAGCTAAAATCTGCGCAGGAAGTCGATGATCGCCGCATTGACCTCGGCCGGGCGCTCCTGCTGGGTCCAGTGGCCGCACCCCGGCAGCGTGATTGTCCGGCGCAGCTTGGGAACGAGCGTCGCCAAATCCGCGACGTGTCGGTCCATCCCGGGAAAGCGCATTACCGGGTCACGATCACCGGTGACGTAGAGTGCCGGAACAGCCACCCGCAACCCGTCGAACGGCACCAGCAGTTCCCAATTGCGGTCGATGTTGCGATACCAGTTGAGCCCGCCGCGAAAACCCGTTCGGGTGAATTCACCGGTATAGAAATCGATGTCGGCCTCGCTGAGCCAAGCGGGGAGCGGCGGCGGATCAGCGTTCCAGCGGAATGGCTCGCCCTGGCGCGGGACCATACCGAAGGGTCGCCCGCCCGCCGGCGCATCGCCGGAAATCCCGATCATGCCAACGCGGAAGACCGCGTGCACGTTGCGGTCGTATTCCGCCTCGGCAACACCGGGCTCCTGGAAATAAAGCTGGTAAAACACAGCGTCCCGGGTCTGCGGCATGACCGTCGTCGGCCGCGACACGCCGCGCCGACGGAACGGCACGCTGAGCCCGATGACGCCGCGGAACCGGTCCGGCCGCAGCTGTGCGGCGTGCCAGGCGACCGGCGCGCCCCAATCATGCCCGGCGATGACGGCGCTGTCGGCGCCGAGCGCAGCGACCAGCCCGACCATGTCGCCGACCAGATGCAGCAGCGTGTACTGGTCGATTGCCTCGGGCCGGTCGGTCTGGCCGTAACCGCGCATGTCCGGCGCCACGGCATGAAACCCGGCCTCGGCCAGCGCCTGGAGTTGATGACGCCACGAGTACCAGGATTCGGGAAAGCCGTGACAGAGAATAACCAGTGGTCCCGTGCCGGCCTCCGCCACATGCAGGCGAATTCCGTTGGTCTCGATAAAGCGATGCGCGATCTCGGCCATTGCCGACTCCGCCTGGGTGCAACTCGGTTTGGTCCTATTCGCCAGCCATCCGCGCCAATCGCCGCTCGGCGAGGCGGACGAAGAGGGCGGCGCCGTAGGGCAAGGCCGCGTCGTTGAAATCGTAGCCGGGGTTGTGCACTTCGCAGCCGCCTTCGCCGTCGCCATTGCCGATCTGGATATAGGCGCCGGGCACCCGCTCCAGCATGTAGGAGAAATCCTCCGACGCCATCACGAGGTTGCCGTGGCGGTTGACATTGTCTTCGCCGACCAGTTCCGCGGCGGTGTCGGCGATAAAGCGGGTCTCGTCGGCATGGTTGACCAGCGGCGGGAACAGCCGGCGGAAATCGAGGCTTGCGGTTGCGCCGAAACCGCCGGCGATGCCCTCGGCGAGGGCCCGCATCCGCGCCTCGACCAAGTCCATCGTCGCCTTGCTGAAGCAGCGCACCGTGCCGCGCAAGACGGCGCGCTCGGGGATGACGTTATAGGCGTCACCGCCATGGATCTGAGTGACGCTGACGACGACGGTATCGACCGCCCGCACATTGCGCGCGACGATCGATTGCAGCGCCGTTGTGATGTGGCTGCCGACCAGCACCGGGTCGACCCCGGCTTCGGGCCGCGCGCCGTGGGCGCCCTTGCCGTGGATCGCGATATCGAAAAAGGCACCACCCGCCATCATCGCCCCCGGGCGGATCTGGAACTTGCCGATGGCCAGCCCCGGGCGGTTGTGCATGCCGAAGATCGCGTCGCACGGAAACTCGTCGAAGAGCCCGTCCTTGACCATCGCCGCGCCGCCGCCCAGCCCCTCTTCGGCCGGCTGAAAGATGAAATGCACGGTGCCGTCGAAGGCCCGGGTCCGCGCCAGATGGCGGGCCGCGCCCAACAGCATCGCGGTGTGGCCATCATGGCCGCAGGCATGCATCCGGCCGGCGTTTTGCGAGCGATGGGCGAAACTGTTGGCCTCCTGGATCGGCAGGCAATCCATATCGGCTCTGAGCCCGATCGTGCGCGGCGAGTTGCCGACCCGCAGACGCCCAACGACCCCGGTCTTGGCCATGCCGCGATGCACCTCGATACCGAAGGCGGCGAGCTTCTCGGCGACGAGATCGGAGGTGCGGCTCTCCTCGAACCCCAATTCCGGGTGGGCGTGAATGTCGCGGCGCCAAGAAGTCAGCTCGTCGTGACCGGCGTGAATTTCCTCGATGATGGGCATCGGCATCGATCCTTGGGTGGAATGAGCGGTTATAGCGCGACCCGGGCGGCCGCGGCGAGGGTATAGAGGCCGGCAGCGCCCAGCACCAGGATCGCCAGGCCGGCGGCGACTTCGTTGCCGAGTCGGCCGGCGACCCAGCGGCCGACGAAACCGCCGGCCCAGGTGATCGGGATGAGGCTCGCCGCTGCGAACCAGGTCGCGCGCGGCACCCCGATCGTGGCGACATGCGCGAGGAGCGTCGCCGCATACACCAGCGCGAAAAACGTCAGCAATGTTGCGCGCACCGCCCGCGGCGGGGCGCCGGCCAGCATCAGATAGATCAGCACCGGCGGCCCGGCCATGCCGACGAGCGCGGTGGCGACCCCCGAAATCGCGCCGGTGGCGAGATCGCCGCCCGTCGACAACGCAAAGGCGGCCCCGCGCCGGCGCCAATGGTTGGTCGCCAAAACGCCGGCGAACACCACGATCAGCACGCCGACAGCGCCGCGTACCAGCAACGGATCGGCCAGATTAAAGGCCAACAGACCCACCGGAAGCCCGGCCAGACTACCCAGCGCCAGGCGCAGCAACAGCCGCTTTTGCACCATATGCTGCACCCCGGGCAGCACGACGACCGACAGCGCCAGGGTGACGATGATGACAAGCTGGATTGCGGCACCGGGCTCGGCGAACAGCAGAAAAAACGGCGCGGCGAGCACCGCGAAGCCGAACCCGTTGGCCGCCTGTAAGAGCGCCGCGGCAAAGCTGGTCGCGGCCAACCCGGCCCAGTCGGCCGGAGTCACCTCCGCAGCATCATCGCGGCGCCGTCATCGCGACCGGGGTGCGATAGCCGCAGCAGAACCGGTCTACAAAGGCGCCGGCATCAGCCTCATCGGCGAAATAGAACGCGACGGCGTCGTTGCCCACGCCGTCGAACCCGGCCGGGGCGGACGCCCAGCCCATCCGGCCGCAATTCTTGTCGAGCCAGGCGCGCATTGCCGCGAGGTGCGGACCGAACCCGCCCGGCGGCACCGCGACCAGCACCCGCCGCCGATAGGATTGCGCAGCCGTCTCGCGTTGCGGTGCCAACTCGGTCATGGTGACGGGGTCCTCACTGTGTTCCCTCTTTGTTCGGGACCAAGTATACAAACACCGGCCGGATTGTCGAGGGTCCGCTCAGCCCGGTGCCGAGATTTTGCGCAACGCCGGGCGCAGCGCCCAAGTCAGCGGCAGGGTGATCAGCACGACGGCTGCGATCAGGATCATCATGACCGGGACATCGATGAGGTCGCTAACGAGGCCGTAGAGCACCGGCGCCAGCGCGCCGGCGCCGGCGCCGCCGGTATAGAAGATGCTGAACGCGCGCTGCCGGCGCTCGGGGGCGACAAGCTCGGGAACCGTGCCGTAGAGCACCGACGAGGTACCGTTGAGCGCGACCCCGATCAGCGGCAGCAGCATGAGGCCCGGGACCAGCGGCAGCGGCAGCAGCATCAGGATAAGGGCGGCGGTCAATCCCTCGGTCAAAATCGTCGCCCGCACCATGCCCAGCCGCATGCCGAGCCAGCCGCAGACCAGCTTGCCGGCGGCGCCGCCGGTGAAGACGAGGGTGAGCGCGGTGCCGATCAGCGGCAGATCGGCGCCCTTCATCTTCAACAGGAACGGCAGAAACGTCAGAAAGCCCATCCGCGTCGCGCTATCGATCATCGCGATCGCCAAGAGCAGCGGAAACCCGCGCCCGACCGGCTTGGGCCTGCTTGCGGTCTCGGCCTGGTCCGAGGGAGTGAGGCTCGCCGACCGGCCGGAAAGGCCGCGCACGCTGAGGATCCCCGCGGCCGCGGCCAGACCAACCACCCCGATGACGGTGGTCGTCGCGCGCCACGGCAATATCATCAACAGCCCGGCGGTTGCCGCCGGAAACGCCATCTTGCCGAGGTCGCCGGAGAAATTGTAGGCGGCGAGAGCGCTGCGCGAGCGTGGTCCGGCAAAGGCCTCAGCCACGAGATGGGCGCTGATCGGATGCTGCACGCTCGATCCGGCGCCGCCGACGATCAGCGCCACGACCAACAGGGGAAAGCCGGTGCTCGCCCCGGCGATCAGAAACCCGACACCGGCGAGCGCAGTGCCGATCCCGAGCAGCAGCGGACCGCCGATGCGCAGGGCGAGCCAGCCGGATGGCATCTGCAATGCCGCCATCGAGCCGTAGTACAACGCCCGCAAGGCGCCGACCGCGGCGTAGCCGAGGCCGAATTCGACCTGCCACAGCGGCAAGAGCACGTAGAGGAGGTCGGTATAGCCGTCATGCAGCACATGCGCGCCGCAACCGACCCCCATCGTGCGCCGCTCTGACGCCGCGATCCTATCCAGACCGGTCGTGAGAAGTGACATCGCGCGATGCTGACGCGACGGGCCCTGGAACGCAACTATCACTGATCCGTCGTACCCGCGAAATCGGGCATCCAGGGGCAAGCGACGATACGGTGGCACTGGGTTCCCGCTTGCGCGGGAATGACGGGTGCACTCGGGGCGCGCGCGGCGTATTTTCTGCGTCATGTTCGCCGCTGGCGACAAGCAGAGGGAAGAGCGATGGCCGACTTTGATCTCGTGATCCGCAACGGCACGGTGGCGACCGCTGCCGATACGACGCGCTGCGACGTCGGGGTCAAAAACGGCATCGTTGCCGCCCTGGGGCGCGGGCTTGCGGCGGGGGCGCGGGAGATCGACGCGTCGGGGCACCTCGTCCTGCCCGGTGCGATCGACAGCCATTGCCATATCGAGCAGCGCTCCTCGGGCGGCATGATGTGCGCCGACGATTTCTATAGCGCCACGGTTTCCGCTGCGTTCGGCGGCACGACTTGCGTCATTCCCTTTGCCGCCCAGCATCGCGGCCAGTCGCTCCGCCAGGTGGTCGCGGAATATCACGACGCCGCCCGCCCCAAGGCGGTCATCGACTACGCGTTCCACCTGATCATCTCCGATCCCTCCGAGCAGGTGTTGGGCCAGGAATTGCCGGCGTTGATCCGCGACGGCTACACCTCGTTCAAGGTCTACATGACCTATGACCTCTTGCGCCTCGACGACCGCCAGATGCTCGACATCCTCGCTTTGGCCCGGGCCGAGGGCGCCTTTGTCATGGTCCATGCCGAGAACCACGACATGATCCAATGGCTTGCCGACCGGCTCCTCGAAAAAGGGCTGTCGCAGCCGCGCTACCACGCGGTCTCGCACGCCAGGATCGCCGAGGGCGAGGCGACCAACCGGGCCGTCGCCCTGTCCGAACTCCTCGACGTGCCGATCCTGATCGTCCACGTCTCTGCCGCCGAAGCGATCGATGTCATCCGCGACGCCCAGACGAAGGGCCTCAAGATCTACGGCGAGACCTGCCCGCAATACCTCTTCCTGACCGCCGACGACATTTCGATGGACCTCGAAGGCACGAAATTCTGCTGCAGCCCGCCGCCGCGCGATAAAGCGGGCCAAGAAGCGGTGTGGCGCGGCCTTGCTAACGGCACCTTCCAGGTGTTTTCCTCCGACCACGCGCCCTATCGCTACGACGAAACCGGCAAGCTGCCGAAAGGCGACAAGACGACCTTCAAGGACACCGCCAACGGCGTTCCCGGCATCGAACTGCGGGTGCCTTTGCTTT
>DASYZD010000151.1:0-11650 GCA_035946655.1 Allostellaceae bacterium
GGATCGAAACAATTGGCGGCGATCCAGATCTTGCCTTTGTATCGCCCCGGTACACGCGGCTTGGGTTCCTTGGGGATGGGCACGAGTTTGACGAGCGGCTCGCCGTTGCGCGCGATGACGATCTCTTCGCCCTCAAGCGCCCGCGCGACCAGCCGCGACAAGGATGTCTTGGCCTGATGCATGTTGACGATTTCGCTCATCGTGGCCTGCCTCTAGCTAATCTAGCTAAGATGGCCTTGTGCCCCTCGATCGTCAACCTCCGCCCGCCTTGCGGATTGAGAGCGGCGCCATTCCGAACTATGTTCCCCTTATGAACACCCTGCCGCGCGCCATTCTCTTCGATCTCGACGACACGATCCTCTCGGCGTTCGGCCGAGCGCCCGGACAGTGGAAGCGCGTCATCGCCGAGTTCGCCGAGCATCTCGCGCCCCACCCGCCCGAGGATGTCATCGAGGCGATGCAGGCCTACTCCAAATACCTCTGGGCCGACGAGATGCGGCACAAGCACTGGCGCCACCGCATCGGGGAAGCGCGCCGCCACATCGTCGCCAGCGCCTTTGCCGAATTGACCGCCGCGCGCGGCCACAAGCCGCCGCCCGGTGAAATTTGCGACGCGATTGCCGACCGCTTCAACGAGCTCCAGCACGCCGAATTGAGCATGTTCCCCGGCGCCCACGAAACGCTCGACCGCCTGAAGGAATTGGGCGTCAAGCTCGCGCTCGTCACCAATGGCGCCGCCGCACCGCAGCGCGCCAAGGTCAGGCGCTTTGCCCTGGAGCACCGTTTCGACCACATCCAGATCGAGGGCGAACACGGCTTCGGCAAGCCCGAGGACGCCGCCTACGCCCACGCCCTCCAATCATTGGACGTCGCGGCACACGAGACCTGGATGGTCGGCGACAATCTCGAATGGGAGGTCGTCGCGCCACAGCGCCTCGGCATTTACGCGATCTGGTATGACGGCTACGGGGTGGGCCTCCCGCCGGGGTCGCCGATCCGCCCCGACCGCATCATCCGCACGCTGCCCGAATTGCTGCCCTGATGAGGATGGCCGTCACGCCACCGGGGCCCACAGCACTTTTTCGATGTGGTCGGCGCCGGTCGCCAGCATGACGAGCCGGTCGAAGCCGAGGGCGATCCCGGCGCATCCCGGCAGCCCATGTTCGAGCGCCGCCAGACAATCCTCGTCGATCGGATAAGCTTCGCCGTAGAGCGCCTGCTTCCTCGCCTGGTCGGCTTGAAAGCGGCGGCGCTGCTCGTCCGCATCGGTCAATTCGCCGAATGCGTTGGCGAGTTCGAGGCCGCACACGTAGACTTCGAAGCGCTCGGCAAGGCGCGGGTCGGCGGGCTTGCGGCGCGCCAGCGCGGCCAGCGCCAGCGGGTAGTCGTAAAGGATGGTCGGCGCGCCGATCCCGAGATTCGGCTCGATGCATTCGAGAAATATGCGAAAGAACAGGCTCTCCCAATCGTCTCCCGGGTGCGCTGCGATGCCGATCCGTGCCGCCGCCGCGGCGAGCAATCCCGTATCAGGCCGCTCCGGTTGCGGGGCCGTCGCCAGGAGGTCGATCCCGGTGTGCCGCTCAAAGGCGTCGGCGAGGGGGAGGCGCTGCCACGGCGCCCGTGCATCGGCGCTACGCCCCTGCCAGCGCAGCGCGTCGGCGCCGCAAGCGGTCTGGACGGCGCGCAACAACGTTTCGCACTCCGCCATCAGGTCGTGGTAGGAGGCGCCCGCGCGGTACCATTCGAGCATCGCGAACTCGGGATGGTGCGTCGCGCTGCGTTCGCCGTCGCGATAGGCGTGCGCCAGTTGCCAGATCCGCGGCATCCCGCCGGCCACCAGTTTCTTCATCGCGAATTCGGGCGAGGTATGGAGATAGCGCGGCTGGGCGCCGCCGCTCTGCGGGTCGTGCAGCAGGGTCGCGAAGGCCTTCAGATGCGGTTCGAGCCCGGGGCTCACCTGCAAGGCCGGGGTGTCGACCTCGAGATATCCGGCGTTGCCGAAGAAATCGCGCACCGCGCCGAGAATGCGCGCGCGCGTGGCAAGGTTGGCGCGGCGCTGTGCCAGGCGGTCGGGTCGCCACCACGGCGGCGTCATCCGCTCCTCCCGATCCCCGACCTCTGGCGCATTCCGCTTCCCGCGGTGTTGGCAAGCTGGTAGGAAACCCGGCAAATCCCTAATTTCTGCGGCGAGACGGCAGCCATGAAGATACACGCCATCGATCTCAAACCCGGCAATGTCCTCGAGCATCAGAACAAGCTGTGGCTCGTCGTCAAGCGCGAGCTGGTGCAGCCCGGCAAGGGGGGCGCCTTCGCCCAGGTCGAGCTCAGGGATTTGCGCGGCGGCAACAAGCTAAACGAACGGTTTCGCACCCAGGAGACCGTCGAGCGCGTGCGGCTCGACGAAAAGGAGATGCAGTTTCTCTATATGGAAGGCGACGACGCGACCCTGATGGATAACGACAGCTACGAGCAGGTCAGCGTCCCGCGCGAGCTGATCGGCGATCCGGCCGATTTCCTCAAAGACGGCATGGTGTGCAAGGTCATGCTCTATGAGGGAACGCCGCTGTCGGTGGAGATACCGCCGAGCGTCGTCATGCAGGTCGTCGAAGCCGATCCGGTGGTGCGCGGCCAGACTGCTTCCTCCTCCTACAAGCCCGGCAAGCTCGAAAACGGCCGCCGCGTGATGATCCCGCCGTTTATCGAGGCCGGCACCCGCATCGTCGTCAACACCGCCGACGCCACCTACGTCGAGCGGGCGAAGGACTGAGCACAGCAATCGTGGCGGTTCGTTCGCCGGTTATCAATGTCATGGCCAATGCCGCGCTCAAGGCGGCGCGCGGGCTCAATCGCGATTTCGGCGAGGTCGAGCAGCTGCAGGTCTCGGTCAAGGGGCCGGGCGACTTCGTCTCGACCGCCGATCTGCGCGCCGAGCGCATGCTGAAAACCGAGCTTTTGCGCGCGCGCCCCGGCTACGCGCTGTTGTTCGAGGAAGGCGGCGCCACCGAGGGAACCGACCCGCACCACCGCTGGATCGTTGACCCGCTCGACGGCACCACCAATTTCCTTCACGGGATCCCCCATTTCGCGATCTCGATCGCATTGGAACGCGATGGCGAGATCATCGCCGGGATCGTCTACGAGCCGACCCGGGACGAGATGTTCTGGGCCGAGAAGGGCGTCGGCGCCTATCTCAACGACCGCCGCCTCAGGGTGTCAGCGCGGCGCAAGCTGGGCGACGCTCTGATCGCGACCGGCATCCCGTTCGGCGGGCGCGGCGATCAGCCGGCCTACTTCGCGACGCTGGCCCGGGTCGCGGCGGCGACCAGCGGGGTGCGCCGGCTCGGCGCGGCCGCCCTCGACCTCGCCTATGTCGCGGCCGGGCGCTATGACGGCTACTGGGAGGTGGGACTGTCGCCCTGGGATATCGCCGCCGGGCTCCTCTTGGTGCGCGAGGCGGGCGGCTTTGTCAGCGACCTCTCCGGCGGCCAGGCGATGATGACGAAGGGCGACGTGCTCGCCGCCAACGGCCACCTCCATCTGCCGCTCGCCGCGCTGATCAAGGAGGCGATGCGGGCCGCCCCGGCTGCGATCTAACGGCGAAGCCGGCGCAGTCGTGGCACGCAGATTTGGGTGTCCTCGTCGATCGCCATCGGCTACCTTCAGCCGGCTCTTTGCGAGATCGGCGCGCGTGTCCCCGGCCGCGCATGGAGGAGGATGATCCGCGAATGGAGGTAGCGCTCGTCCGGCAGCCGCGCACCAGCCCGGCCCCGGGGCGCGCGCGATATGCGACACCGCTTCAGGACCCTCATGGCTGAGCGTGACGCTGCGCCAGCGCAGCCCGAGCGGCGCGGTATGCCCGGCCCGCACCGCTTCTTGGTGCGCATGTTCGTCTTTCTGTTGGCGGTGGCGGGGCTCGCCTATGCGCTGAGCGGTCCGCTGCGCACCTTCTTCATGGGCAACCCGGCGGTCAATGGCGTCATCCTCGGCATACTCGTTGCTGGCACCGTCTATATTTTTCGCCAGGTATGGCTGCTCGGACCGGCGAGCCAGTGGATCGACAGCTTTCGCGAGCGCCTGGCGGATCGCGATCTGACCGCGCCGCCCGGCCCTGCGCCGCGGCTCTTGGCCCCGATGGCGCGGATGCTCGGCCGCCGCCAAAGCAGTCGGGTCAGCCTGTCGGCGACCTCGCTGCAGACGCTCCTCGACGGCATCGCCTCGCGGCTCGACGAAGCGCGCGAGACCTCGCGCTATCTGATCGGGGTCCTGGTGTTTCTCGGTCTCCTCGGAACATTTTACGGACTGTTGGAAACGGTCCGCTCGGTCGGCGATGTCATCGGCGCGCTCAATGTCGAGGCAAACGACCTGACCCGCGCCTTCGCCAATCTGAAATCCGGGCTCGAATCGCCGCTGCACGGGATGGCGACGGCGTTCAGCTCGTCCCTGTTCGGTCTCGCCGGGAGCCTCGTTCTCGGCTTTCTCGATCTGCAGGCCGGGCAGGCGCAAAACCGCTTCTACAATGATCTGGAGGAGTGGCTGTCGACCTATACGAGGCTGTCCTCGGGCCCGCTCGGCGATGGCGGCGAGGGTTCGATGCCGGCCTATCTCTATGCGCTGATGGAGCAGACCGCGGACAGCCTGGAAAACCTCCAGCGGATCCTCACTCGCAGCGAAGAGGGCCGGATCGCCGCGAACACCACGCTCACCGGCCTCACCGACCGCCTCGGCACCCTCGGCGACCACATGAAGGCCGGGCAAACGCTGATGGAGCGGCTGGCGGAGAACCAGATGGAGCTGAAGCCGTCCCTGACCCGGCTCGCCACGGTTGCCGAAAACTCGTTGGGACAGGACGATGTCTTGCGCACCCATTTGCGCAACATCGAAGCCTACATGGCGCGGCTGACCGAGGATGTCGCCGAGGGCCGGACGCAGAGCGTGCAGGAGCTGCGCGGCGAGATCCGGCTCCTCGCCCGCACCATCGCCGCCCTGGCCGAGGAGGGCGGCCGCTGACCGGCATGCAGCCACGATCATGGCTCTAGCCAGCCGCCGCTCGCGGCGCTCCAGCATCGACATCTGGCCGGGCTTTGTCGATGCTCTGGCGCAATTGCTGATGGTGATCATCTTCATTCTGTTGGTGTTCACCGCCGGCCAGTTCTTTCTCGCCGACGCTCTGAGCGGGCGCGACAAGGCATTGAAGGAGCTGCAGCAGCAGGTCAGCGAGCTCGGCGATCTATTGGCGTTGGAGCGGACCACCAACGCCGATCTGCGCGCCAGCAGCGCCAGTCTCGCCGCCCAGTTGAAGGCCAAAGAGGGGGAAGGCAACGCGCTCCTGGCGCGCGCCGAAGCGGCCGAGAAGGCGCTCGCCGCCGAGCAGCAGACCAGCGCCGCGGCCCGCGTGCAGGTCGAGCAGCTTACCGCGTCAATCGCCGCCTTACGCGAGCAGCTGGCCCAGATCTCCGCCGCGCTCGACCTCTCCGAAGCCAAGGCCAAGGACCAGCAGACCCAGATTGCCGACCTCGGGCGCCGGCTCAATCTGGCGCTCGCCAGCAAGGTGCAGGAGCTGGCCCGCTACCGCTCGGAGTTTTTCGGACGGTTGCGCGAGATCATCGGCACTCGCCCCGATATCCGCATCGTCGGCGATCGCTTTGTGTTCCAGTCCGAGGTGCTGTTCGCGCCGGGCAGCGCCGAACTTGCGGATGACGCCAAACAGCGGCTCGACCCGGTGATCGCCGCGCTGCAGGAAATTTCGGCGAAGATCCCGTCGGACATCAACTGGGTTCTTCGGATTGACGGACACACCGACCGGCGGCCGATCAATAACGCCGAGTTTCCCTCGAACTGGGAGCTGTCGACGGCACGCGCGATCTCGGTGGTGCGCTATGCGATCGCCCAAGGCATCCCGGCCAACCGGCTCGCCGCCGCCGGATTCGCCGACACGCAGCCGATCGACCCCGGAAACACCGAAGCGGCGTTTCGCCATAATCGCCGGATCGAGTTGAAACTCACCGAACGCTAACGCGCCGCTTGCCACGAGCCGCCGGCTCGCTTATGGCCTCGCGGTGGCCGATCTGACATCAACCGACGACGACATCAACGCCGACGAGCGGCCGACAAACGCCGCCGAGCCGCGGTTGCGCGACAGCGACCTCTTTCTGATCCTGCTCGCGATCTGTGCCGGGGCTCTCGCCGGGCTCGGTGTGGTCGTTACCGATGCCGTGCTCGTCGGGCTGCATTGGCTGGCCTTTGGCCTGTCCGCCAACGGCCATCTCAGCGACGTCGCCGACTTGCCGCCGTTGCGGGTGCTGACGATGCCAGTCGTCGGCGGCGTTCTCGTCGGCGGCACTACCGCGCTATTGCGCCGCTGGCGCCCGCGCCAGGTGGTCGACGCGATCGAGGCGAACGCACTGTTCGGCGGCCGGATGGCGCTCGGCGACAGCGTCGGCCTGGTCGGGGTGACCCTGTTGTCGGGCGGCTTTGGCGCCTCGGTTGGGCTCGAAGCGGCCTACACCCAGCTCGGCGCCGCGATGGGCTCGCGCCTCGGCCGGCGGCTCGGCCTGCGTCGCGACGACGTACGAACGCTCGTCGGCTGCGGCGCCGCCGGAGCGATCGCCGCCGCGTTCAACGCTCCGCTCGCCGGCGCATTTTACGCCTTCGAGCTGATTGTCGGCAGCTATACGCTGCAAACCCTGGCGCCGATTGGCATAGCGGCGTTGGTCGGCGCGCTGATCGTACGCGGATTGAACGGCGGCAACCCGATCTTTGTCGTCTATCGCCACCTCGATCTGGCCGCCTCCGATTATATCGCGTTCGTGGTGATGGGCCTGGCGGCGGCCGGGGTCGGCGTTCTGGTGATGAAGGGGGTGACCGGAACCGAAGCGGTGTTCCGCCGGCTCGCGGTCCCGCGCTGGGCGCGCCCGGCGCTTGGCGGTGCCATCCTCGGGTGCCTCGCCGTCCCGCTTCCGCAAATCCTCGGCAGCGGCCATGGCGCCATTCTGCGCGAGCTCCATTCAGGTTACGAGTTGCCGCTGGCGGCGGCGCTGATGGCAGCCAAGACGCTCGGCTCGGCGATCTCGATCGGATCGGGCTTTCGCGGCGGCCTGTTCAGCACCTCGCTGTTTATCGGCAGCTTGTTCGGTACTTTTGTCGCCGAGCTTTTGGCGCACCTCGCCCCCGCTATGGCCCCCGATCCGGTGCTCTACGCGCTGGTCGGGATGGGCGCGGTGGCGGCCGCGATCGTCGGCGCGCCGGTAACGATGATCATGCTGGTTCTGGAGACGACCGGCGATTTTTCAGCGACGATCGGCGTCATGGCCGGCGTCGTCATCGCGGCTTTCTCGGTGCGCCACTGGTTCGGCTATTCATTCGCAACTTGGCGGTTCCATTTGCGCGGGCTGAAGATCCGCAGTCCGCAAGACATCGGGTGGCTGGACGAAATCAAGATCGGACCAATGATGCGCCGCGACCCGGCGGTGATCGCGGCCGACCAGTCGATCGCCGAGCTCCTCCGGCGATTTCCGCCGGGCAGCACCAAGCAGGTCTTCGCAGTCGATGGCAGCGGCCGGTTGTGCGGCACGATCGACCCGGTGGAGGCCGGTCGTCCGGGCACCGCCCAGAAAGCCGATACGATTGGCGAACTGGTTTCCGGACCCGTTGTCTTCCTCTTGCCCGGCGACGATCTGCGCACCGCCCTGGTGCGTTTCAGCCGGGCGGCGCAGGAGAGCCTGCCGGTTGTCGACAATGCCGAGCGGCGCCAGGTCGTCGGCTATGTCAGCGAGGCTTACGCCCTGCGCCGCTACGCCCAGGAACTGGAGCGCCGGCGCAGTATCGGCGAAGACGATGCCGGGATATTCAGCCCGACGACCGGCACCACAGCCGACATACAGTAAGCGCGACAAAATCGCTGGGGCATTTTCGCACCGCTGAGGTAGAGTGGCGGCAATGCTTGCCAAACCGGCTAACACCGACCAAGGGGTCAGAAACCATGGCGCAAGTCGCGCTGCGTAAGGTCGTCAAGAGCTTCGACAAGACCGCGGCGGTCCAGGGGATCGACCTCGACATCGCCGACCGCGAATTCGTGGTGCTGGTCGGCCCATCAGGCTGCGGCAAAACCACCACCCTGAGGATGATTGCCGGGCTGGAAGAAGCGACCTCGGGCGAGATCTATATCGGCGACCAGCTGGTCAACGACGTGCCGCCGAAGGACCGCGACATTGCGATGGTGTTCCAGAACTACGCGCTCTACCCGCACATGACGGTGTTCGAGAACATGTCGTTCGGCCTGCGCCTGCGGAAATTTCCGAAGGCCGAAATCAAGGAGCGCGTCGAATATGCCGCGGGCATCCTCGACATCACCGACCTCCTCGCACGCCAGCCGAAGCAGCTCTCGGGCGGCCAACGCCAGCGCGTGGCGATGGGCCGCGCCATCGTGCGCAATCCCAAGGTGTTTCTGTTCGACGAGCCCTTGTCGAACCTCGACGCCAAACTGCGCGTCCAGATGCGCACCGAAATCAAAAAGGTCCATCAGAAAGTCACCACGACCACCGTCTACGTCACCCACGACCAGATCGAGGCGATGACGCTGGCCGACCGCGTCGTCGTGATGAATGCCGGGCGGATCGAGCAGATCGGCACCCCGGACGAGGTCTACCATCGCCCAGTAACCCGCTTCGTCGCCGGGTTCATCGGTTCGCCGGCGATGAATTTCCTCTCCTGCCGGCTGGTCGAGAACAATGGCGGCCTGACGATCAGCCTGTCGGACACGCTGAGCCTTCCGGTTCCCGCCGAGCGCGTGGCGCGTTACCGCTCGCATCTTGGTGAGGAGTTGATTTTCGGCCTGCGCCCGGAAGACATCATCGAAAAACGCGGCACTCTGCCGCCCGGCCGCGCCAACTTCGAGGTTCAGCTCGATGTGGTCGAGCCGATGGGGATGGAAACGATGGTCTACTTCATCGTCAATGGGGTCGAGGTGTGCGGCCGCGTCAATCCGACCGGGGCCGGCAAGGCCGGCGAGATCATGCCGCTCGTCGCCGACCTCAACCACATGCATCTGATCGATCCGCGCACCGACCAAATCCTCTGAGATCGCCCCTCACCCTCCTGCGGTAGCGAACCTGGTGAGGGGCCCGGGGGGTCGGCCCGGGGTTGGTTTCGGGAGGTAGAGATGGACGTTCGGGACAAGGTTGTACTGGTCACCGGAGCGGCCCGCGGCCTCGGCCAGGAATTTGCGAAGAGCCTTGCCGCCGCCGGCGCCCGGGTGATCGCCGCCGACATCAATGATTGCGCCGCGACGCTGGAGCTGGTCACGGCGCACGGGGGCCAAGGCATCGCCGCCCGGCTCGACGTCACCGACCCGGGCTCCGCCGACGCAGCGGTCGCGGCGGGGCTCGAGGCCTTCGGCCAGATCGACGCACTGATCAACAACGCCGCGCTCTATGGCGCCCTGCATGGCGGCCGCTTCGATCGGATCGAGGAGGCGGAGTGGGACGCCGCGATGGCGGTCAACGTCAAGGGGATCTGGAACTGCTGTAAGGCGGCGGTGCCGGCGATGCGCCAGCGGATCGTGCAAGAGTCGGGCGGCGGCAGCATCGTCAACATCGCCTCGCTCGCCGCCACCTACGGGATGCCCTTCGGCCTCCATTACACGACCTCGAAGGCCGCGGTCATCGGGCTGACACGAGGGCTGGCGCGCGAACTCGGCCGCGACCGCATCCGGGTCAACGCGCTGGCGCCGAGCGCGGTCATCACCGAGGGCACGGCCGAATTTTTCGGGGAGCGGATGGAGCGCGCGCTCGACACGATCAAATCCGGCCAGACGATCCAGCGCAACTTGATGCCGGCCGATCTGGTCGGTACCGTGATGTGGCTCATTTCCGACGCCAGCGGGTTTGTCACCGGACAGACGATCGCGGTCGATGGCGGTACGGTGATGCTGTGAGGAGGGGAGGGGGCGCGTGCAGCTCGCCGGCAGGGCGGCGCTGATCGCCGGCGCCGGCGGCGGCATCTGCCGGGCGATCGCGGTGGCTTTCGCCAGCGAGGGCGCTTCGGTCGCCTGCGTCGACATCGACCCTGCCGCCGCCGCGGAAACCGCGCGGCTCGTTGCCGAAGCTGGCGGTCGCGCGCTGGGCCAGGCCTGCAACGTCACCAGCGAAAGCCAGACCCGCGCCGCCGTCCTGGCGGCTCACCAGGAATTTGGCCGGCTTGACGTTCTGGTCAGCGGCGCCGCGCCGCACGATCGGAGCGGCCCGATCACCGAGATCAGCCCCGCCGATTGGCAACAGGTGCTCGACATCAACCTGACCGGCGCGTTTCTCTTGAGCCGCGCGGCACTACCCGCGATGATCTCCGGCGGCGGCGGCTCGATCATCTTTATCGCCTCGCAATTGGGCCGCGTCGGCAGCGCCGGACGCGCCGCCTATTGCGCAACCAAGGGCGCCCTCATCCAGCTCGCCAAGGTCATGGCAATCGACCATGCCGCGCAGAACGTGCGGGTCAACACCTTGTCGCCCGGCGCGGTCGAGACCCAGCGGACGCTCAACCGCTATGGCTCGTTCGGCGCCGCGCGCTCAGCGATCGGGCCAAAGCACCTCACCGGCCGCCTCGGCCGCCCCGACGAGATCGCCGGCGCCGCCGTTTTCCTCGCCAGCGACGCGGCGAGCTTTGTCACCGGCAGCGACCTCCTGGTCGACGGCGGCTATACGGCAATCTGAAGGCCGGCCCGGCCCCCGGGCGTCGGCCGGCTCAACCCTCCAGCAACTCCAGGACGGCGCCGTCGGGGGCGAAGGCGGCGGCCATTAGCGGGCCGCCGCGGCCGGCGCCGGCGTCGAGCGAGACCGCGAATTCCCGCTCGACCAGGCCGCGTTGTTGTCGGTCGAAGCCGCGGATTACCCGGAGAAAGCCGTTGAACGGCGCCGCAAGGTCGAGGATGTCGCGCCCGCCCCACCAGAAGGCGTCGCCCTGGAGCGCGAGCGGACGCGCCGCATCGACCCCGGCATGGACAAACAGCAACCGCTCGTCGTCGCTCACCGCGGCATGGCGCAGAGTGCCGAGCAGCATCCGGTGGCCCGGCGCGGCATTCATCGCGCTGCGCAAGGCGCTGGTCCACCTTGTGATCGTCTGCGGCCCGTCACGGCTGGCCGCGAAGCCTTGCCGCAACTCCCCGCCATAGGCGCGCACCGTCGCCTCGACGCCCTCGCGTACCATCCAGGCGAGGACGTCACCGGGATTGGCGGCAAATTGCAGCTGCAGCAGCTTTTGCCACATCTCTTCCTGCGCGCCGCGCAGGAATACCGCGTCGCAGGCAAAACTGAGCGGCCGCGCGAGGACGCGGCGGCGAAAGTCGAGCAACTCGTCAATCGTCGCGGCGACCGCGCTGCCGCGGCCCAGGTAATTCCCCAGATAGACGATCCGGTCGCCGTCGCCGAACCGCTCGGCGATGCGGTCATGCACGCGGCCCAGTCGCTCCACCTCGCCATGAATCGAGGCTACCGCCCAAATCCGCCGCCCCTTGCGCAATCGGGCGAATTTCTCGTCTGCGTCGCACCCCTGCACCGGCCCGCGCTCCGGCCGCGGATTTATTCGCCCGGCCCCAGGTTCAGGCCGCCAGCATCTGCTCGACGCGCTGGGTCGCGGTCATCTCGTCGATCCGTTCGACCGC
>DASYZD010000152.1:0-4811 GCA_035946655.1 Allostellaceae bacterium
AGGCGATCATCGCCACCGCCCGCAAACTCCTCGCGATCATCTACGACACCCTCAAAAATGGCCGGATCTTCAAAGACTTCGCCGCATTCCAGTTCCAGCACGGCCACATCCCTGCTGGACAATCATCATAGGAGGAACAGATGGCGACGATCCAACCCTATGCGGCAAAGAGTGTCTACGACCCGCCGGGTTATGCTCAGGCGGTCAAGGTGTCGGGCGCGCAGACGATGCTGTTTCTCGCCGGACAGGTCGACTACACCGCCGATGGCGGGGTCGCCCATCCCGGCGATTTCAAGGCGCAGGCGCGGGCCTGCCTCGAAGCCGTGAAGGCCCAGGTCGAGGCCGGCGGCGGCACCGTCGCCAACATCGTCAAGATCAACACCTACCTCACCGACATTCGCCACCGCGCCGACCTGGTGCCGATCCGCCAGGAGGTGCTCGGCGCCCGCTCGCCGGCCAGAACGCTCGTCGCGGTCGCTGGCCTCGCGCACCCCGACTTCCTGATCGAAATCGAGGCGGTCGCGGTGCTGTAGCCCGCCGCGGGGTCGCCACGGTTTCTGCGCTTGCGCCCGTTTGCATCCCCGGACGGCGGGCGCTAGGCGCTCTTCGATTACGTCGCCCATCTCGAAACCCTCCTGGCGCCCGGCGGCGGCGATGGCTGCTCAACGGCAGAGGACACATCCCAATGAAACAGGCGCTTTCCCATCTGGCCAACGATCTCCTGTCGGCGATCGTGTTCTTCGCCGTCTACGCCGTGTCGGGCAACATCATCGCGGCGGCGGTGATCGCCATGCTGGTCGGCCTCGCACAGCTTGGCCGCATGAAGCTCGCCGGGCGCCCGATCGAGCCGATGCAATGGCTGATCCTCGGGCTCGTCGTGGTGCTCGGCGCCGCGACGATCCTGACGCAAAGCCCACGCTTTATGATGGTGAAGCCGAGTATCGGCCACTTCGCCGTCGCCGCCATCATGCTGCGACGCGGCTGGATGCTCCGCTATCTGCCGGAGATCGTGACCCAGAACCTGCCGGAGAGCGTGCCGATCGCCGCCGGCTATGCCTGGGCGGGATTGCTCGCTGCGATCGGTGTCGCCAATCTCGGGTTTGCCGCTTACGGCGACATGGCGCTCTGGGTCTGGTTCATCTCGGTCGGCGCGATCGGCGCCAAACTCGCCGCCTTCGCGCTGCAATATGCGGTATTCCGAACCATGGTCCGCCGCCGGCTGGCAGAAGCCACGGTCTGAGGACGCCGGCGGCTTGCTTTCACTCGACGCCATCGCTATAACCCGCCGCCTCAAAGGACACGAAAATGCCCAAGCTGAAAACCAAGAGCGGTGCGAAGAAGCGGTTCAGCCGCACCGCCAGCGGCAAGATCAGAATGAACGTCGCGCACAAACGCCATCGGCTGATCAGCAAACCCAAGCAGATGAAGCGCCACGCCCGCGGCACGGTGACCTTGCAGCCGGGCGACGCCAAGCTCGTCCTAACCTATATGCCCTATCTTCGGAGCTGAGCCATGGCGAGGGTCAAACGTGGGGTTACCACGCATGCCCGGCACAAGAAGGTGCTGGGGCTTGCCCGCGGGTATCGCGGGCGCGCCAGCACGGCCTACCGGATCGCGCTCGAAAAGGTCGAGAAGGGGCTGCGCTACGCCTATCGCGACCGCCGCAACAAAAAGCGCGATTTCCGCGGCTTGTGGATCCAGCGCATCAACGCCGGCGCACGCGAACACGGGCTGACCTATTCAGAGTTCATGCACGGGGTCAAGCTGGCCGGGATCGACATCGACCGCAAGGTCCTGTCCGATCTGGCGATCCGCGAACCCGAGGCCTTTACCGCGATCGTCGCCAGCGCCAAGTCGGCGCTCGATCAGGCGCAGCCGGCGGCGGCCTAGCCTCAAACCTCGTCATGACCGGGCTTGTCCCGGTCATCCACGAGCAATAACTTAGGCGAGGAAGACGTGGATGGCCGGGGCAAGCCCGGCCATGACGATTGGGTGGAAGATGGTCATCATGGACCGTAATCCGAGCGAGCGATTTAGCCGGGGTCACTTCGGCTGAGGCCCCGCGAAATCGTGACTCGACGACAAAAGGGGGCCGCGGCGATCGGCCCCTTTTCATCTTACCAAGCCCCCTCAGGAAGCCTCGTAATGGTCGATATCAATCGGTCGGTAGAAGATGCCAACGTATTAATCGACACTGCTTACGCAGAGATAGAGGCTGTGACCTCACCGGAGGCCCTCGAGGAAGTGCGCGTCCGATATTTAGGGCGCCGCGGCCGCTTTACCGAGATGATGCGCCGCCTTGGTCAGCTAGCCCCGGAGCAACGCCCACTGCTTGGCAACCACCTCAATATTCTGAAAGATCACTTCACCGACGCCGTTGAGACCCGGGCCACCGAATTGCGCCGCACCGCGCTCGCCAATCGCCTCGCCGGCGAGCGCGCCGATGTGACCCTGCCGGTGCCGAGCGGCGGTACCGGCGCCATCCATCCGATCACCCAGACCATCGACGAGATCATCGCGATCTTCGGCGAGATGGGTTTTATCGTCGCCGAGGGACCGCACATCGAAGATGATTTCCACAATTTCACCGCGCTCAACATCCCACCGGACCACCCCGCGCGCCAGGAACACGACACGTTCTACCTGCCAGAGCGCCCGGACGGCTCGCGGCTGGTCCTGCGCACCCATACATCGCCCGTGCAGATCCGCGCGATGCAGTCGCAAAAGCCGCCGCTGCGCATCATCGTGCCGGGGCGCACCTTCCGCTGCGACCACGATGCCACCCACTCGCCGATGTTCCACCAGGTCGAGGGGCTGGTCATCGACCGCACCAGCCATATGGGGCACCTGAAGGGCTGCCTCATCGAGTTCTGCCGCGCCTTCTTCGCCGTCGATGATCTTCCGGTGCGCTTCCGCCCGAGCTACTTCCCGTTCACCGAACCCTCGGCCGAAGTCGATATCGGCTGCTCGCGCGCCGGCGGCGAACTGAAGATCGGCGCCGGCGGCGACTGGCTCGAAATCCTCGGGTCCGGCATGGTCCATCCCAAAGTGCTAGAGAATTGCGGCATCGATCCCGCCGAGTATCAGGGGTTCGCCTTCGGCATGGGGATCGAGCGCGTGGCGATGCTGAAATACGGCATCCCCGATCTGCGCACCTTTTACGATGCCGATCTGCGCTGGCTGCGGCATTACGGCTTTCTGCCGCTCGATATTCCCTCGCCGGTGCGCGGCGCCCTTTCCGGGGGCGCGGCGGCATGAAGACGACGCTGTCGTGGCTCAAAACCCATCTCGACACCGCGGCGCCGGTCGCGGCAATCGCCGAGCGGCTGATCATGCTCGGCCATGATGTCGAAAGCGTCGAGGACCGCGCCGCCGCACTCCAGGGCTTTGTCGTCGCCCGCGTGGTCTCGGCCGAGCCGCACCCCAACGCCGACCGCCTCCGCGTCTGCGTCGTCGACAATGGCACGGTCGAGATCCAGGTGGTGTGCGGCGCCCCCAACGCGCGCGCCGGGATGAAAGGCGTGTTTGGCCCGGCCGGCGTGCGCATCCCGAAAACCGGCGCGGTCCTCACTGAAAGCGCGATCCGCGGCGTTGCCTCCAAGGGCATGCTGATGTCGATGGCCGAGCTGGCGCAGGGCGAGGATCATTCCGGCATCATCGAACTCCCGGCGAACGCGCCGGTCGGCACCAGCTACGCCGCCCTCTTGGGCCTCGACGACCCGGTCATCGATCTCAAGGTGACGCCGAACCGGGCTGATTGCCTCGGGGTGCGCGGCATCGCGCGCGACCTTGCGGCGGCGGGCCTGGGCGAGCTCAAGCCACTCGATGCGACCCCGGTCGAGGGCCGCTTTGTGTCGCCGGTCTCGGTTCATCTTGAGGACCCGGTCGCCTGTCCATTGTTTCTCGGCCGCCATATCCGCGGGTTGCGCAATGGGCCAAGCCCGCAATGGCTGCGTGATCGCCTCGCATCGATCGGCTTGCGACCGATCTCGACGCTGGTCGACATCACCAACTTCGTGACCTTCGACCTAAACCGGCCGCTGCATGTCTTTGACGCCGGCAAGCTCGCGGGCGACCTGACGGTGCGCTTCGCCCGCCCCGGCGAAAGGCTGCTCGCGCTCAACGGACGC
The DNA here is from genome assembly GCA_035946655.1 of Allostellaceae bacterium. Lineage (GTDB taxonomy): Bacteria > Pseudomonadota > Alphaproteobacteria > ATCC43930 > CGMCC-115725 > DATARH01. The sequence goes on from DASYZD010000152.1 coordinate 4,131, forward strand.
GAGTACGAGCTCGACCCGGAAATCACCGCAATCGCCGACCCGGCCGGCGTCCAGAGCCTCGGCGGGGTGATCGGCGGCGAAGCCGCCGGATGCACCGAGGCGACGACTGAAGTCTTTATCGAGGCCGCTCTCTTTGATCCGGTCCGTACCGCCGCGACCGGGCGCCGCCTCGATATCGCCAGCGATGCGCGCTACCGCTTCGAGCGCGGCGTCGACCCGGCGTTTGTCGGGCCGGGCCTCGAAATTGCCACTCGCCTAATCCTCGAACTGTGCGGCGGGGAGCCCTCCGAGATCGTCGCGGCGGGCGCCGAACCCTCATGGCGGCGCGACTACGTGCTGCGCCCCGAGCGGCTGTCGGGGCTCGGCGGACTGCATGTTCCGCCCGACGAGAGTCGCGCCATCCTCGAAGCCTTAGGCTGTACCGTCGCCGCGGCCACCCGGGGTGACGGCAGACTCACGGTGTCGCCGCCCCCCTGGCGCGGAGACATCGAGGGCGAGGCCGACCTTGTCGAAGAGGTGCTGCGGGTCAAGGGTTACGACCACATCCCGGCGGCGCCGCTGCCGCGCGACACGATCGTCTCCCGCCCGGCCATCGATCCGCTGCGCCGACGGCTCGAGCTGGTGCGCCGCACGCTTGCCGAGCGCGGCCTCGTCGAGGTGGTCGCGTTCTCGTTCATCTCG
>DASYZD010000153.1:0-7986 GCA_035946655.1 Allostellaceae bacterium
GTTCTCCCATCGCTTCTGGGAGTGGCGCGTGGTGTCGCGCAGCGGGTTCTACACCAATCGCCTTTCCGCTTCGCAGATTTGCCAAATCGCCGAAGCGGCCGGTTTTACCGTGTCGACGACCCACATCCTGCGCTGGGCCGCATTGCCGACGCCGCGGGCGGCGCTCGATCGCGAATTCCAGGCGCGCTCGGACGCCGAGTTGACGATCGCCGGCTTCACCCTCCTCCTCAAAAAGCCGCGGCGGGATCAGGCCGCCGTCGGCGCGCCGTGACAATTGCCGCCGAACAGGCGATCTTCCGAGGGCACAAGCTCGCGGAGGCCCCCGCATTGTCTGCCCAGATCGATCCGGTCGTCGTCTCGGTGATCCAGCACCGTCTGCGCGCCATCGTCGAAGAGATGGGCGAAGCGATGCTGCGCACCTCTTATTCGCAGATCCTCAATTCGAGCCGTGATTTCTCGACCGCGATTTGCGACCTCAGCGGCCGCCTCATCGCCCAGGCCGAACACGTGCCGATCCATGTCGGAGCGCTCCCGTTCGCCGCCCGCGCGGTAACCGAGTTTTTCCGCGGCGAGATCCATCCGGGCGACGTATTCCTGCTCAACGACCCCTATCACGGCGGCAACCATCTGCCGGACCTCACCGCTTTCGTGCCGATTTTCGAGGGTCCCGAGGGAGCTGAACAGCCGCGCTTCTGGTCGATCAACCGGGCGCACCAAAGCGATATCGGCGGCGCGACGCACGGCGCCTACAACGCGGCGGCGACCGACATCTGGCAGGAAGGCATCCGCATCACGCCATTGAAGCTCTACGACCGGGGCGAGGTTCGCCGCGACGTCCTCAAGATGATCGCGACCAACGTGCGCCACCCGCGCGATTTCCAGGGCGATCTGGCGGCGATGATCGGCTCGGCGCATGCAGGCGAACGACGTTTTCTCGCGCTCGCCGAGGAATTCGGCTGGGCGGTGACACATCAGGCGATCGAAGCGGTACTCGACGGCGCCGAACGCCAGACCCGGGCGGTCATCGCCCAGTGGCCGGACGGGGTCTACAAGGGCGAAGCGCTGCTCGACGATGACGGGCGCGGCAACGAGGACATCCACATTCGCGCGACGGTCACCAAATCCGGCAGCAACCTCACAATCGACCTTTCCGATTCGCACGACGAAGTGCAGAGCTTCATCAATTCCTCTTACGCCAACACCTATTCCGCCGTCGTCGTCGCGCTGTCGTTCCTCATCGACCCCGACACGCCGAAAAACGACGGCACGTTTCGGCTAATCGAGCTGATCGCCCGGCCCGGCAGCATCGTCTGGGCGAGCGAGGGCCTGCCGCTCACTCTGTGCACCAGCCATTGCGGCCAGGAGATCATCGAGGCGATCGTGAAAGCGTTGGCGCCGGCCTGCCCGGAGCGCGCGATGGCCGGCTGGGGGCGGCGCTTCCGCATCGCGATCCAGGGCAAGGACCCGCGTAACAAGCGCCCGTTCCTCTGGCATTTCTTTCAGGGGCGTCCGGGCGGTGGCGCCTCGGCCAAGAGCGACGGCTGGCCAGGCGCCGGCGAGTGGCACTCGGCCGGCGGCATCAAGTTCGGCAGCCTCGAAGTCACCGAGGTGCGCTTCCCCTTGTTTTTCAAGACGCACGAATTCCGCCCCGATTCGGGCGGCGCGGGCGAGTTTCGCGGCGGCCCCGGCGGGATCGTCGAGATGGTGGTCGAGACCGCCGAACCGGCGAGCGGCAACACCGCCGGCGAGGGAGTGCGGCACGGCGCCTGCGGCATCCTCGGCGGCGAGGATGGCGCGACGCACTGCTATGCGCTCCATTCCGGCAACAACGAGCCGCGTGCGATCCGCACCAAGGAAACCGGCCTCACGATCCGGCCCGGTGACCGGCTCGTCCTCCAGTCGGGCGGCGGCGGCGGCTGGGGCGACCCCTCCCGCCGCGACCCGGCGGCCGCGGCGCGCGATGTCGAAAACGGCTTTGTGACGCGATGACGAGCGCTGTGCGTCATTCCCTCCCCCGCTTGCGGGAGAGGGTGAGGATAGGGGCCATGTACCGGATCGGGATCGATGTCGGAGGGACGTTCACCGATCTCGTCGCGATCGACGCGGGCGGGGCGACGGTACTGGCGAAAGTGCCCTCGACCCCGAATGACCCCTCGCGCGGCGTCCTTGATGGCCTTGCACAACTGGCCGGACGGCTCGGCCTCGAACGCGGCGCGCTGCTCGTGGCGACCGAGCGCATCGTCCACGGCACCACGGTCGCGACCAATGCGCTGCTCGAGCGCAAGGGCGCCAAGACCGGCCTCCTCACCACCGCGGGCCATCGCGACGTCATCGAGATGCGCGAGGGATTGAAGGACGAGCGCTACAATCTGCGCATGCCTCCGCCCGAGCCGCTGGTGCCGCGCCACCTGCGCCTCGGCGTCACCGAGCGGATGCGCGCCGATGGCCGCGTCGATACCCCGATCGATCCGGGTTCGCTCGATGACGCGATCGCCGTCATGCGTCGGGAGCGGGTCGAAGCGGTCGCGGTCTGTTACCTGCACGCCTGGCGCGACCCCGCCCACGAAAGGGTGACGCGCGCGGCGCTGGAGCGCGCGCTGCCCGGGGTCTACGTCTCGCTATCCTCCGATGTGCTGCCGCAGATCAAGGAGTTCGAGCGGGTCTCGACGACGGTCATCAACGCCTATGTCGGACCGGTATTGTCGCGCTACCTGACGCGGCTCGAAGCGCGGCTGGGCGACGCGGGCTACCAGGGGCCCACTCTCATCATCCAGTCGCATGGCGGGGTCGCGCCGATCGTCGAAGCGGGCCGGCTCGCGGCCGGCGGGGTATTGTCGGGACCGGCCGGCGGGGTCGCCGGCAGCGTCTATGCGGCCCGCCTCCTCGGCGAACACAACCTGATCCCGTTCGACATGGGCGGCACCTCGACCGATATCAGCCTGGTCGCCGACGGCATCGCGGCGCTCGTCATGAACCGCCGGGTGGGCGGCCACCAGATCGCCCTCAATTCCCTCGACATCACCAGTGTCGGCGCCGGCGGCGGCTCGATCGCCCGGGTCGATGCGGGCGGCATCCTCCATGTCGGGCCCGAAAGCGCCGGCGCGGTGCCGGGCCCGGCCTCTTACGACCTGGGCGGCACCGAGGCGACCGTCACCGATGCCAACCTCGTGCTCGGCTATCTCGATCCGGCGAATTTTCTCGGCGGCGACCGGAGGCTCGATCCCGTCCCGGCCGAACGTGCGGTTGACCATATCGCCGCCGCGCTCGGCATCGCCCGATTGGCGGCAGCGCGCGGCATCCACCGCATCGTCAACACGACGATGGCCGAGGGTGTGCGGCTGGCCTCGGTGCGGCGCGGCGTCGATCCGCGGCGCTTCGCCCTTTTTGCCTTCGGCGGCGCAGCCGGGCTGCACGCCACCGAGATCGCCCGCCAGCTCGACCTCAAACGGGTCATCGTGCCCCGGATCGCCGCGGTGTTGTCGGCCTGGGGCATGCTGGCGACCGATCTGCGCTTCGAGATCGGGCGCACCCATATCGGTGACGCGCGCGCCCTCGACGGCGCCGCGTTGACGCGCCTCTTCGCCGACATGGAGGCCGAAGGGCTGGCCCGCCTGCGCGCCTCCCCCGGATCAGGGTCCGGCGCAGGTTTCGCCGGGCCGGCGACGACCGCTCGTGCGGTCGATATGCGCTATGGCGAACAGGTGTTCGAGATCACCGTGCCACTCGACGGGGTCGATTGGTCGGTTGCCGACCCGCTGCCGCAAATCGTCGCGCTCTTCCACCGCCGCCACGCGGCACTCTACACCTATGCGATGCCCGACCAGGAATGCGTCCTCGTCAATGCCCGGGTCGCCGTTTCCGGCCTCCTCGAGGATTTGCCGCAAGAGCCCGACCTGACCCCGGCGCCGCCCGCCCCGCCCGCCGGCGCGCGGCGGATCTACCTCGACGATTGGGTCGCCGCGCCGGTCTATCGCTTCGACAGGCTCGCCCCGGCCCAGGCCATCGCCGGTCCGGCGATCATCGAATCGCCGACGACGACGGTGCTGCTCCGCCCCGGCGACCGGGCGAGGGTCACCGCACAAGGCTGGCTCGACATCTCTGTGCCGGGGGCGGGTGACCGCGGGGCCGGCCGGCTCGGGGACGGAGCGACGAGGCCCGCTAGTTGATCGCCGACGCGAAATCGGATGGCCCCGCCGCGCGCGGTTTGGTGTAGTCTTGGGGCATCCGCAGGACCGGGAGCGGAGCCGGACGGACCGAGGACGAATGCCAGCCGATCTCAAGTATCGCCGTGTCCTCCTAAAGGTGTCGGGCGAAGCCTTGATGGGCGAGCGCGATTACGGCCTCGATCCCTTGATGATCGAGCGCATCGCCGGCGAAATCCGGTCGGTCCACGAGCTGGGTGTCGAATTGTGCCTGGTCATCGGCGGCGGCAATATCTTCCGCGGGCTGTCGGGGGCGGCGGTCGGCATGGAACGCGCCTCGGGTGACTACATGGGGATGCTGGCGACGGTGATAAATTCGCTGGCGATGCAGAACGAGCTCGAGCGCCGCGGCGTCGCGACGAGGGTGCAGTCGGCGATTTCGATGCAGGCGGTGTGTGAGCCCTATATCCGCCGGCGGGCAATCCGCCATCTGGAGAAGGGCCGGGTGGTGATCTTCGCCGCCGGAACCGGCAATCCGTTCTTCACCACCGATACCGCGGCGGCGCTGCGCGCTTCGGAGATGGGCTGCGACGCCCTCCTGAAGGCGACCAAGGTCGACGGGGTCTATGATGCCGACCCGCAGCGGGTGGCCGGGGCGCATCGCTTCGAGCGGCTCGATTACCGTGAGGTCCTGGCGCGCGACCTGCAGGTGATGGATGCCTCGGCGATCTCGCTGGCGCGGGAGAACCGCATCCCGATCCTCGTCTTCTCGATTTTCGAGAGCCGCGGGTTTGCTCAGGTCGTCCAGGGCAAGGGGCGCTACACGATCATCGAGGATTTGTCATAACCCCCTCCCGACCAGGGAAGAGAAGAGCGCGAGGGAGCCGTAGGCCATGGCGCAAGACGAATTACTGAAGGACATCCGCCGCCGCATGGACGGCGCCATCGAGGTGCTGCACAAGGAGTTCGGCGGGCTGCGCACCGGCCGGGCCTCGGCGAGCCTTCTGGAACCGATCATGGTCAATGCCTATGGCGGCACGGTGCCGCTCAACCAGGTTGCCAGCATCAACGTGCCCGAGCCGCGGATGATCACGGTCCAGGTGTGGGACCGGGGCGTCGTCAAGGCGGTCGACCGGGCGATCCGCGAAGCCGGCCTCGGGCTCAATCCACAGACCGAGGGCCAGGTCATGCGCGTGCCGATCCCCGAACTCAACGAGGAGCGGCGCCGCGAACTGACCCGCGTCGCGGCCAAATACGCCGAGGACGCCCGCATTGCGGTGCGCCATGTGCGACGCGACGGGATCGAGGCGCTGCGCCGCCTTGAAAAAGACGGCGAGATCTCGCAGGACGAGCACCGTAAGGTGGAAAAGGACGTCCAGCTTCTCACCGACGAGCACATCAAGAAGATCGACGAGACGCTCGCGAACAAAGACTCGGATATCCTGCAGGTCTGATGAGTTTCGCCGCACCCTTGCCGCGCCTGCCGCCGCGGCACATTGCGATTATCATGGATGGGAATGGCCGCTGGGCGAAGGCCCGCGGCCTGCCGCGCATCGCTGGCCACCGGCGCGGGGTGGAAGCGGTGCGCCGCACGCTGATCGCGGCGAGTGAGCTCGCAATTCCCTATCTGACGCTGTTCGGGTTTTCGTCGGAAAACTGGAAGCGCCCGCGCGATGAAGTCGGTGAATTGATGGGGCTGTTGCGCCATTACCTGCACGGCGAGATCGCCGAACTGCACAAGAACGGCGTCCGCCTCAGGGTGATCGGCGAGATCGGCCGGCTGTCGGCTGATTTGGTCACCCTGATCGCCAATGCCGAGGCGCTGACCCGCGAGAATGGCGCGATCAACCTGACGGTCGCGCTGTCCTATGGCGGGCGCGCGGAGATCGTCGCGGCGACGCGGGCGATCGCCGTCAAGGTGGCCGCTGGGAGTCTCGACGTCGGGGAGATCGACGAAGAACTGATCGCGCGCCATCTGTTCACCGCAGACCTGCCGGACCCCGATTTGTTGATCCGCACGAGCGGCGAACAGCGCATCAGCAACTTCCTGTTATGGCAATGCGCGTACGCCGAATTGGTCTTCACCAAGACGCTGTGGCCGGATTTTGGGCGCAGCGACCTCGAGCAGGCGATCGCCGACTATTGCGGCCGCGAGCGCCGTTACGGGGCCTCGGTTGGTTCCCGCTGACCGGGCGACCACAGGCTCGCTCGGACTGCGCACGCTCTCGGCGCTGGTACTGGCGCCCGTTGCTATCGCCGTCGCATGGTTCGGCTCGCCCTGGCTGCCGATCGTCACCGCAATCGCCGGTGCGCTGATGGCCTGGGAATGGGCCCGGCTGTGCCGTGGCGGCCGGTTGGGGGCGAGCGGCGTTGTGCTGATCGGCGCCGTTGTGGGCGCCGTCGCAGCCGAAGCGGCGGCCGGGATCACGCTGGCGATCGGGGTCAGCCTCGCCGGCGCAGCGATCGCCTTCGGGATCGCGCAGCGCGAGCCGGGCGGCGCGCCGCGCTGGCTCGCCTTGGGGGCGCTGTGGATCGCGTTGCCGTGCGTCCTTTTGCTGTGGCTGGCGCGGCCCGACCGCATCGGCCCCCGCACCGTGCTGTGGATCTTCGCGGTCGTCTGGTCCACCGATATCGGCGCCTATGCGATCGGCCGTCGGATCGGCGGGCCGCGCCTCGCGCCGCAGTGGAGCCCGGGCAAGACCTGGGCGGGGCTGATCGGCGGGGCGGGCTGCGCTGCGCTCGCCGGGTGGGGCACCGCGCGCGCCCTCGGCATCTCCGCCGTCCTGCCGCTGATGCTGGTCAGCGCGGGGCTTGCGATTGTCGAGCAGTTCGGCGATCTTGCGGAGTCCGTGGCCAAGCGAAGGTTCGGTGTGAAGGACTCGAGCGGCCTCATTCCTGGGCATGGCGGCCTGCTTGACCGGCTCGATGGCCTTCTGGCCGTCATCCCGGCGGTGGCGCTCTTGACCCTGACCGGTGGCGGCAGCGTGCTGACATGGCGATAACCGGGGCGACCCTGGCTGACACGCGGCTCGCCGGCGACTTCGCTCAAAGTTCCGGGCGGCCGCGGCGGGTGTCGATCCTCGGTTCGACCGGGTCGATCGGCCAGAGCACGGTCGACCTCCTCATGCGCAACCGCGACGCCTTCACCGTCGAAGCGTTGACCGCCAACCACAACGCGGCATTGCTGGCCGAGCAGGCCAAGGCGCTCGAGGCGCGCTTTGCGGCAATCGCCGATCCGGCGGATTACCCGGCGCTGAAGGAGGCGCTTTCGGGCAGCGGGATCGAGACCGCCTGCGGCCGGACCGCGGTGGTCGAGGCCGCCGAGCGGCCGGCCGATTGGGTCATGGCCGGGATCGTCGGCGCCGCCGGCCTCGAACCGACCCTCGCGGCGGTCCGCCAGGGGCGCATCGTCGCCTTCGCCAACAAGGAGGTGCTGGTCTGCGCCGGCAGCCTCTTCATGCGCGAGGTCGCCGCGCACGGCGCGACCCTTCTGCCGGTCGACAGCGAGCATAATGCGATCTGGCAATGCTTTGATTTCAGCCGGGTCGAAGGAATCGAGAAGATCACCCTGACGTGTAGCGGCGGCCCCTTTCGCGAGAAGAGCCGCGCCGCCATGCGCGAGGCGACCCCGGCCCAGGCGGTGGCGCACCCCACCTGGCGCATGGGCGCGAAAATTTCCGTCGACTCGGCAACCTTGATGAACAAGGGGCTCGAGCTGATCGAGGCGCACCACCTCTTTCAGCTCGCTCCCGAGCGGATCGACATCGTCGTCCATCCGCAATCGATCATCCATGGCCTGGTGACCTACTGCGACGGATCGGTGCTGGCGCATCTGGGCTCCCCC
>DASYZD010000154.1:0-3548 GCA_035946655.1 Allostellaceae bacterium
GTCTTCTCCCGCATCGCGCGCGGATTATATGGCCGCGGCGAGCCTGCCGTCCAATCACGCCGGCCGGGAAAGCGCATGGCGCGACAGGATCGCGGCGGTGAGCAGCACGACCGCCCCCGCTTGGTGGGCGACCGCGAGCGGTACCGGCACGACGAGGAGAAGCGTCGATATGCCGAGCCCCGCCTGCACGAGAACCGCAACGAGAAGAAGATGCAAGGCGTTGCGAGCCGGACGTGGCAGCGCCGCGCGCAATCCACGGGTCCACAACAGGAGAATAGCGGCGACGGCCGCTGTCGCCAGCAGGCGGTGATCGAACTGCACCGCCGCGACATTCTCAAACCAGTTGCGCGCGAACGGATGAAGCGTCGCATAGCTCTGCGGCACGAGCCGGCCGTCCATCAGCGGGAAGCTGTTGTAGACGAGCCCGGCGTGCAGCCCGGCGACGAAGGCGCCGGCGGTGATCGTCAACGCGACGAGGGCGACGACGCCCTCGGCGGCGCGCCGCCACGACGGCCCGGGATCGAACCCCTCGGCCGGCGCGCGAACGAGCCCGAGCGCGACCCAGAGGATCGCGGCATAGATCAGGAGCGCCAGCGCGAGGTGGGCGGCGAGCCGGTATTGACTTACGTCGGCCCGTCCGGCGAGCCCGCTCTCGACCATGTACCAGCCGAGCAGGCCCTGGCAGAAGCCGAGGCCGAGAATGCCGGCGAGCGGCGGAACGAGCCGCCACGGCAGTCTTCCGCGCCACAGAAAATAGAGAAACGGCAGGCCATAGAGGAGGCCGGCGAGGCGCGCCAGCAGGCGATGCGCATACTCCCACAGGAAGATGGTTTTGAAGGCGCCGAGCGTCATCCCGAAATGGATGAGGCGATACTGAGCAATCGATTTGTATTGCGCGAAGGCCGTCTGCCAGGCGGCGTACGACAGCGGCGGCAGGACGCCGATGATCGGGTCCCAATCGGTGATCGAAAGGCCGGATTGCGTCAGGCGGGTGATCCCACCCACGATGACAACGAGAAAGATAAGGGCGCAACAGGTGAAGAGCCAGGCAGCGACCGCCCGTTCGTTGCCGCGCGCCGCGCTCTTACGCGCCGCCACGAGATCGCCCGCCGAGAGTGCCGCCCGTTCGCGAACGCTCGTCATTGCCGGCAACATGATGCCGCGGCGGCCGGCGCGCAAGCCGCCCGGCGCGGCGGCCGATCGCCGCGCGCAAAGCGGCGCTTCGGCCGGTCACGCGCTCGTCAGTGCAGGCTCGTCGACACGGCGACGTTGCAGAACTTGGCGGGGCCGATCAGCGTCTTCTGCCCGACCCGCACGGAATGCAGCCTGCCCTCGATGCTGTTGCTCCAGAATTCGAGGAATTTTCGCAGCCTCGGATATTCCGGGGCGATGTCGAGATGCTGCCACACGAAGCTCTGCAACAGGCTCGGGTGATCGGGGAGATGATAGATGATCTCCGCCGTCGTCAGCCGGTAATCGCGCAATTGCGGGGCCAATTCGCTCACTTTTGCCCTCTTCCGTCAGTTACACTCCAACGACGTCAACAGCATGGCCCGACAATGATCCTCTGGCAACGAAGAAATACTTTATTTACCAATGACTTAGCAGCCGGGCGCCGCGACTGCTGCCAAGCCCGTCGGGGGAAGCCTCGCAGGCTCCCTTGAAGCGATCGCGCCGAGGGTTAGGATAGTGGCGAGCGGAGTTGATGCCGCAGACACACGGCGCGGGCAGACGCGGCTTCTCAAGGTTGCTCGAACGATGAAACGGCTCCTCGCAGTGCTGGTCGTCGCCGGCGGGATTGTCCTCGGCGTGAGCGGCGCGGATTACGCGCGCGCGGGCGCGCCGATTCCCGAGGCGCTGGCGCCGCTGCATACGCTCGCTCCGATGCTGCGGGCGATCACGCCCGGGGTCGTCGGCATCTCGGTGCACGGGCGGGTACGGGAAGAAAATCCGCTGTTGCGCGACCCGCTCTTCCGGCGGTTCTTCAACCTGAAGGACGAGCCGGTCGAACGCGAGATGCAGGCCGTCGGGTCGGGCGTCATCGTCGATGCCGCGCACGGCTACATCCTGACCAACAACCATGTCGTCGAACACGCGACCAGCATCAAAGTGACGACCAAGGACAACCGGCAGTTCCAGGCGCGGCTCGTCGGGCGCGACCCGCAGACCGACATCGCCGTGCTGCGGATCGCCGGCGGCAACCTCACCGCGGTGCCGCTCGGCAATTCCGACCGGCTCGAGGTCGGCGATTTCGTGCTGGCGATCGGCAACCCGTTCGGCCTCGGCCAGACCGTGACCTCTGGCATCGTCAGTGCGCTCGGCCGCAGCGGGCTGGGCATCGAGGGCTACGAGGATTTCATCCAGACCGACGCCTCGATCAACCCCGGCAACTCGGGCGGCGCGCTCGTCGATTTGCGCGGCCGGCTCGTCGGGATCAACACCGCGATCCTGGCGCCGGGCGGCGGCAATATCGGCATCGGCTTTGCCGTCCCAATCAACATGGCGCGCGCGGCGATGGACCAGCTGACCCGCTACGGCACCGTCAAGCGCGGCCGAATCGGGGTCGTCATCGAGGACCTGACCCCGGACTTGGCGCGCTCCCTCGGGACCCGGCGCAGCGTGGGGGCGCTCATCGCTCGGGTCGAACCGGGTTCGCCGGCGGCTGCGGCCGGCCTCAGGCGCGATGATTTGATCGTCGCCATCGACGGTTCGCCCGTCACCAGCGGCACCGATCTGCGCAACCGCATCGGCCTCGTTCGGATGGGCACCGCCGTCGCGCTGACGGTCGACCGGCAGGGCGGGGAGCGTACGGTCGATGTCCGCATCGAGGCGCTGGGTTCGGCGCCGGGAGAAACAGGCGAGCGCTGACAGAGGATGGCTAAGGAGACGCCTTACGAGGTGCTCGGCGTCAAGCCCGGCGCCAGCGCGGAAGAAATCCGCAAGGCCTATCGCAAGCTGGCGAAGGAGCTGCACCCCGATCTCAACCCCGGCAAACCCGCGGCCGAGGCGCGGTTCAAGACGGTGTCCGCGGCTTACGATTTGCTCTCGGACCCGGAGAAGCGAACCCGCTACGACCGCGGCGAGATCGACGAGAGCGGCGCCGAGCGCGCCCCGCACGGCGCCTATCGCGGTTTCGCCGAAGGCGCGGAGGGGTGGAAGTATCATCCCTCGGGCGAGATGGATCTGGGCGACCTCGAGGATCTGTTTGCGGCATTCGGCCGAGGGCGGCGCGGACAAGCCGGCGGGCGCGGCTTTGCGATGCGCGGGGCCGACCGCCGCTATTCGCTGAATGTCGAGTTCGTCGAGGCGGCGGCTGGCGGAAAGCACCGGATCGCTCTCTCGCCCGACGATTGGCTCGATGTGACGATCCCGCCGGGGATCGAGGACGGCCAGGTGCTGCGCCTGAAAGGCAAAGGCGAGCCCGGTTTTGGCGGAGGGCCGACCGGGGACGCGCGGATCGAGGTACATGTCATGCCGCACCCGCTGTTCCGCCGAGACGGGCAGAACATCCATCTCGAGCTGCCGGTCAGCCTTGCCGAGGCGGTGCT
>DASYZD010000155.1:0-2489 GCA_035946655.1 Allostellaceae bacterium
CGCTCGGGCGATGAAACCCGGCGATCGTCTCCAAGGTCACCGATTTTCCGGCGCCATTGGGACCGAGCAGCACGAGCACCTCGCCCGATCCGAGCCTCACCCCGAGATCGCGCAGCGCGAATGCGCCAAGCCTCAGCGACAGCCCTTCGACCGCGACAGCCGGTGCGCTCATCTTCCGATTCGGGGAGACGCGCCAGAACCGTAAGCGAGCCAACGAAACAGGATGAAGAGGGTCAGTGCGACGCTCAACAGCAAGACCGCGGCGCCCGCGGCATCGCCGAGGCCGAAGCGCAGGAAGAGATCATAGATCTCCACCGGCGCCGTCATCGGGTAATAGGCGATGATGACGACGGCGCCGAATTCGCTGATCGATCGCGCGAAAGTGAGGGTGAGGCCGATCGCGATCCCGCGCCAGGCGAGCGGCAGCGTGATCGCGAAAAAAGTCCGCCATGGCCCGAGGCCCAGCGTCCGTGCGACTTTCTCCAGCCGCGGATCGACCGCTTCGAAGCCGATGCGGGCGGCATTGACGGCGTAGGGCGCCGAGACAAACAGCATCGCCGCGACGATCCCGGCAATGGTGCCCCAGAATTTGAGCCCGAGGAGGGCGCCGGCCGGCGCGCCCAGAACGCCCTCCCGACCGAACACGATGAGGAGCGCGATCCCTGAGACCGTGTGCGGCACCGCGATCGGCAGATCGATGATCGCGCCGAGGACGCCCTTCCCCGGCCACTCGGTGCGCGCCAGGCCGTAGGCGAGCGGCACCCCGGCGATTGCCGCGATGGTGACGGTAATCATCGAGGCTTCGACGCTGAGCCGGATCGCCTGCCAGATTTCGGGCATTTGCGCGACGTGCAGAAGGCTCGCACCGGTTTGCGTCGCGCCAAGACCGATCAGCGGCAACAGAATGAATCCGGCGAGCAGGCTCCCGATCAGCCAGAAGATGAGCAGCAGCGTGTCCGGGCGACGGGCGGAGTGCGCTCGCACAATCCGATCGCCGTCACGAGCCGGGCCAGGGCGTCAGCTCTGCGCGCAACGGCGCGGGCACCGCGTCCTGGTTGGCGACGTAGGCCGGCGTGATCGCGCCAAAGCCGTTCCCGGCGATGACGGCCTGCCCTTCGGGCCCGAGCAGCAGCTGCAGATAGGCCTCCGCCAAGTCGCGGTGTTCCGCATTCCGCGGGATCGTCACGGCGTAGACGATCGGCTTCCCCCTGAGGTCGCCGTTCTTGGTGTGCGCGACCCCGGTCGCATAGAAGGTTGCCTCGTTGGCGTCGCTCAAATCGATTTTCGCCGGCAGATCGAGATGGTGGAAGTGGTGCTGCAGCGCGTCGGACCGGTAGATCGCGAGATAATCGATCTGTCCGAGCTCGAGCGCCGAAATCAGCGCCGTTTCGGTGTCGCGCATGTTGGTGCGCGGCGCGTTGGCGAGGATCCGGGCGGCCAGACCGGGGGAATCGTAGAATTTCTCGGCGAGGTTCAGCATTTGGACGGTCTGATACCCCGACGGGTCGGTGTCGGGATCGGATCGGCCGATCTCGACCCCCGGCCGCGCCAGCACCCGGTACCAATTGGCCGGCGTGATCTCGGCGGCATATTTGCTTTTGTCGGTGTAGACGAAGGTAACGGCGTTCCGCGCGAAACCGATGAACCAGTCGGCATAACGCGGGGCGCCGCCTTGCCCGTAGAGATATTTGGGGATGACGCTGTAATCGGCGACGGCGATCAGGTCGGCGGGCTGGTGCAGCTCGGTCAATCGTTTGGCCATCATGACGCTGCCGCCGAAGATCGGCTGCACGGTGACGGACGGGTGCTGGCGCTGGAAATTCTCGTCGAGCGCCTTGAACGGCACCGCGAGCGTCCCGGCGGCGAATATCGTCAGCGTTTGCCGCTCCGCCGCGTCGCCGGAACCAGCCACGAGCAGCAGGATGCAACCGATGAGGGCAAAGGCACGTACCGGATGCGTCAACGGCTCCTCCCGAGGCAGTTGGTTTATCAGTGCATTAATTTACGAAAGTGCGAAAGTCACTGGCGATGCGGCGGCGCGATTATTTCGAGCCGCCGATCCAGGCGCTCCTCGCCTTCGCCCGCACCCCCGGATTCCAGCAGCCCACGCACGAGTTCGGCGGCTACGACGTCAGCGATTGCGGACGCGTCGGCTACACGCGTGAGCGGCGTCACGTCACGCCGAGCTGGCTGCGCGCGGCGGCGACGACGGCGCCCAGATCAAACCGCCCGCGTCTGAGATCGTGGCCGGCTCCCTCGATCGCCAGGACCTCGGTGGGTGCCGGGATGGTCCTCACCGCCTGGCGCAGTTCGGCGATCGAGCCGAACGGATCGGCGGTGCCGTGCACGAATAGGGCGGGGACGCCGAGGCGCGAAAAGTGCTCGGTGCGCAGCCGCTCGGGCTTGCCGGGCGGGTGCAGCGGGTAGGAGAACAAGAGGAGACCCGCAACCAGACCCGGCTCGTCGGCGGCCAGCATCGTCGCCTGGCG
>DASYZD010000156.1:0-3618 GCA_035946655.1 Allostellaceae bacterium
GCCATGGATCTCGACGTCGAAGCCCTGAAAGCAAGGCTCGCCGCGCTCAAGACCGAGCATCGCGACCTCGACGAGGTGATCGCGCGGCTGGCCGAGCAGGCGCCCTTCGACCAGCTCAAGCTGCAGCGCCTCAAAAAGCGCAAGCTGGCGCTGAAAGACCAGATCTCGAAGATCGAGAGCCAGCTGCTGCCCGACATCATCGCCTAGCCCGACCATTTCGTCGTCCCGGCGCAGGAGAGTGTGAATCTTTTGCCGGGCTGCTGGGATCGGCGTCGTGCGTCCTTCGAGACGCGCCCTGCGGGCGCTCCTCAGGATGACAGCTTTTCTTAATGCCATCAATGAAGTACGTCATCCTGAGGAGGTGCGTAGCGCCGTCTCGAAGGACGCGATGCCGAGCCCGCAGCCCACATTTTCGGTGCCGTCACACGCTCGCAGGCCGGGACCGAGGGCTACCGTGGATGCCGGCCTTCGCCGGCGTGACGAGAGTGGGCGGATGATCCGGAGAATTTTCGATCCGGCTTCGCCGCCCGGCGCGGCTTGTGCCGGCTCGCCTCGACCCTATAATGCGCCCCCTTGCGCGCAGGTCGGGAAGGAGCGGCATGAGCGAACCGGGTCGGGCGGTCGGCATCATCATGGGAAGCCAATCAGATTGGGAGACGATGCAGCATGCCGCGCAGACCCTCGACCGGCTCGGCATCGGGCATGAAACGCGCATCGTCTCGGCGCACCGCACGCCCGAGCGGCTCTATGAATACGCCCGCACCGCGGCATCGCGCGGCCTCAAGGTGATCATCGCCGGGGCCGGCGGCGCGGCGCACCTGCCCGGCATGACCGCCGCCCTCACGCCGCTGCCGGTCTTGGGCGTGCCGATCGAGAGCCAAGCCTTGAAAGGCATGGACAGCCTCCTCTCGATCGTGCAGATGCCGGGGGGCGTCCCGGTCGCGACCTTTGCCATCGGCCGCTCGGGGGCGATAAACGCGGCGCTTTTCGCGGCCGCTATCCTCGGGCTCTCCGACAAGGCCGCCGCCGCCGCCCTCGCCGACTGGCGGCAGCGCCAGACGCAGGCCGTCGCCGAGCGCCCGGACCGCGCATGACGCTGCCGCCCGGCTCGACGATCGGCATTCTCGGCGGCGGCCAGCTCGGCCGCATGACGGCGGTCGCGGCGGCCCGGCTCGGCTATCGCTGCCACGTCTTCGCGAGCGAAAGGGAGAGCCCGGCGGCGCAGGTCTGCGACCGCGCCACGATCGGCGAGTTCACCGACCGCGCGGCGCTCGACGCCTTTGCCGCCGCGATCGACATCGCGACCTTCGAGTTCGAGAACATCCCGGCCGAGGCGGCGCGCGCGGTTTCGCTGAGGAAACCGGTGCTGCCGCGCCCGGAAATCCTCGAAATCAGCCAGGACCGCCTCAAGGAAAAGGATTTCCTGCGCTCGATCGACATCGCGACGACGCTCTACCGCGAGGTCTCCGACCCGCTGGCGCTGTCGCGGGCGATGCGCGACTTCAACCGGCCGGCCGTGTTGAAGAGCGTGCGCCTCGGCTATGACGGCAAGGGCCAGGTCATGCTGGGGCCCGACACCAAGCCGGAAGACGCCTGGGAGCGGATGGGCGGCGAGGCCGGCATCCTCGAAAGCTATGTCGATTTCACCTGCGAGGTCTTGGTCGTCGTGGCGCGCGCGGAGAGCGGCGCCTCGGCGGCCTACCCGCCGGTCGAGAACCAGCATGTCGCGCACATCCTCGACACGACGATCGCGCCGGCGCGGATCCCGCCGGAAACCGCGATGCGGGCCGAGGCGATCGCCCGCCACGTCGCCGAAAAGCTCGATCTCGTCGGCGTGCTGGCGGTCGAGATGTTCGTGACCCAGGAGGGGGATCTCTTGGTCAACGAGCTGGCGCCGCGGCCGCACAACTCCGGCCACTGGACGATCGACGCCTGTTTTACCAGCCAGTTCGAGCAGCTCGTGCGGGCGATCTGCGGGCTGCCATTGGGCTCGGTCGAGCACCATTCGGACGCGATCATGAAGAACCTGATCGGCCAAGACATCGAGAAATGGCGCGACTCGCTCAACGACCCGCTCGCGAAATTGCACATCTACGGCAAGAGCGAGGCCGCGCCCGGCCGCAAGATGGGGCACGTGACGCGCCTCATCCCGCACCGCTGAGCGACCGTGCTGCGCGCGCGCCGTGCCAAAGAGATCAGGAGCAAGTGATTGAAATTCCTAGATTCTTGCTTCGGATAACAGGGGAATAACAGGGCGGATCAGGCGGGCGGCGATTTTGGGCATCGGCAAGGCGCGGCGGCGCTGAGCGTGTTGGTCGCGAGAGCCCCCGGATATATGTTCGCTATCTATTCCCGTCAAGAGTCCCCCGCGATCGGTGCTGCGGCGGTCTGAGTTTCTGCTTGGTGCGGAAAGACCGCCGGCTGCCGTCGGCTGGGCCGGATGACGCCTTCGCGCCGTTAGCGGACCTCTGAGCAACTGCATTCAGGCTTCCGCACGCGACCCTCAGGAGACTTTCATCATCTCGGCAGCGGGTTATCCAGTCGGCCAGGAAGTGGCCACTCGGATATGCCCGTCGAGCCGCTGATTTGACTTCTTCGTTCGACACGCCCGGGCTGACCTGGCAACTCCTGATGGCGGTGGCCCGAGCCGCCCCGCGGCATCGTTGATCGCTTTTCGCCCAAGGAGCAAAGTCGGCCTCAGGCTGACCGGCGGTGTATGCTCGTCGGGGTCGCAGCAGGGAGGAAACCTTGAGCGGAGAGCGGGTCAAACGACGGCTCGCAGCCATCCTGGCCGCCGATGTCGTCGGTTATTCGCGGCTGATGGGCAACGACGAGGAAGGCACGCTTGCGGCGCTGAAAGCGATCCGGCGCGAATTGATCGATCCAAGGATCACTGAACACCGCGGCCGCATTGTCAAAACCACTGGCGATGGGCTTCTGGTCGAGTTCGCAAGTGTCGTTGACGCCGTGCGCTGCGCGGTCGACGTGCAGCGGGAGATGGGCGAACGCAACGTCGACGTGCCGGCGGAAACGCGCTTCGAATTACGCATCGGTATCAATCTTGGCGACATCATCATCGATGGTGACGACATCTTCGGCGATGGCGTCAATGTCGCTGCCCGCCTCGAAACCCTTGCGGAACCGGGCGGCATCTGCGTCAGCCGCGTGGTGCGCGATCAAGTGCGCGACAAGCTCGCCTTCGCATTCGAGGATATAGGCGAGCAGCAGGTCAAGAACATCGCCCGGCCGGTGCGCGCCCACCGCATCCGCATCAACGCCGCTCCGGCCGCGCCGCCGGCCGCCACCTCGACGCTGACCCTCCCGGACAAGCCTTCGATCGCTGTTCTGCCATTCCAGAATATGTCGGGCGATGCAGAGCAGGAGTATTTCTCCGACGGTTTGACGGAGGACCTCATTACCGCGCTGACTCATTGGCGCACGTTTCCAGTCATCGCGCGAAATTCGTGCTTCGCCTACAAGGGCAAGGCCGTCGGTATCAAACAGGTGGCCCGTGAATTGGGTGCAGGCTATGTCCTCGAAGGTAGTGTACGAAAGGGCGGCGCCCGTGTGCGCATCACTGCTCAGCTGATCGACGCGCTGCACGGCCATCACCTTTGG
>DASYZD010000157.1:0-8716 GCA_035946655.1 Allostellaceae bacterium
GCCAGCATCCGCGCCAGGCGTTTTTTGACGACGCCGACGCGATCGCGGGCGACGGCGGCGGCATTCTGCGCCTCTTCGAGCTTGGTGACCGAGGCCGCGCCGGTCGCCGCCAGCGCCTGCTGGCGCGCCGCCTGCCGCGCCAGGTAATCGGCCTGGCTGTCGACCTCGGCGAGTTCGCTCTGCGTCTCGGACCAGCGCGCGCGTGCCGTTTCGACGGTGGTGCGGGCGTTGTCCAGCTCGGCTTCGGCCTTGTCGAGCGCGAGCTGGAAGGGCACCGGATCGATCTTGACCAGCGGCACTCCAGCCTTGACCGGTTGTTGGTCGTGCACCAGGACCTCGACCACCCGTCCGGAGACCTCCGGCGCGATCTGGGCAATGTCGGCCTTGACGTAGGCGTCGTCGGTGCCGACCGTGCGCCCGCCATGCAGCCATACCGCGCCGCCGACCAATGCCAGCGCGAACGGCACCACGACGAGGAGGGCAAGGCGAACGATTTTTGGGTGCGGCCGGATCATTAGGCGAGTGCCTTTTCCGGCGCGGCTGCTCCGGCGAACTCGGGCTCGAGCATCGCCTGGAGCTGGCGCTTCACCCGCCGCATCCACTCGGAAAATTGTTCGCGCTCATGCGCCGACAACAAGGCCAGCGCGTCGTCGACGGTGCGGTCGGCGATCTGTGCCAGTTGCACCTGGATGAGATCCGATTCGGCGGTCAGAAACAGGCGATTGACCCGACGGTCGGCGGCATCGGGACGGCGCTCGACCCAGCCCTTCTTTTCCATGCGGTCGACCATCCGTCCGGCGGTGGCCTTCTCGACCTCCAGCATTTCGGCAAGCTCCGACTGGGTGGCGCCGGGCCGACGATAGAGCCGATTGATCACCAGCCATTGCGACCGGGTGAGGCCGAGCCGGCGGACCCGCCGGTCAAAGGCGGTGCGCATGAGCCGCGCGACATCGGAGATCAAAAAGCCGATATGGCGCTCGTCGTCGGTAGACAAGGGGGTTTCCCCAATTTAGGTGTCTAGGTTATGGTTGCTTAGCATACCTTTTGTTCGGCGGCAAACCCGACGCGTGAACCTGGAACACCCCACGACCATGACTGAGGACGCTGCCGAAACCCAGACGACGCTCGCGCGCCGGATCATGATCATGCTGTCGATCATCCTCGGCTCGACGCTCTATTCGACGACGCTCCTCATCGCCTCGACGCTCTTGCCGCAGATGCAGGGGGCGATGTCGGCGACCCAGGACGAGATCGCCTGGGTGATGACGTTCAACATCCTTGCGACTGCGGTCGTGACGCCGATGACCGGGTGGCTCGTTGCCCGATTCGGCCGGCGCGGTGTGATGGTCGGGTCGATGGCCCTCTTTTCGCTGTTCACCTACCTATGCGGCGCCGCCGATTCGCTTGAGAGCCTGGTCTTGTGGCGGATTTTGCAGGGGGCGAGCGGCGCGCCGGTGACGCCGTTGTCGCAGACGATCCTGTTTGATGTGTTCCCGCGCCGCCAGCATCGCCTGATCATGTCGATCTACGGCATGACGGTGGTCGTCGGCCCGGTGATCGGCCCGGCGCTCGGCGGCTATATGTCGGATATGTACAGCTGGCGCTGGGCCTTCTATGGGCTGGTGCCGGTGGGCCTCATCTCCTGCATCGGACTTCGCCTCAGCATGCTGCCCGACCCGTCGCGCGAAGGCGTGCGGCTCGACTGGATTGGCTTTCTCAGCCTTTCTGCGGCTATCTCCTGCCTGCAGCTGGTGCTGTCGCGCGGCCAGCGGCTCGACTGGTACGAATCGCCGGAAATCTGGCTCGAGACGATCGCCGCGGGCTTCACCTTCTACATTTTCCTAGCGCACAGCCTGACCGCGCAGAGACCATTCCTCAATCTTCGGCTCCTTCTCGACCGTAATTATGCGCTCGGCCTCGCACTGGTCGGCGTCTTCGGCATGCTGAACGTGACGCCGATGGTGCTGTTGCCGCCGCTCTTGCAGCAGCATGCCGGGTTTCCCGACACGTTGATCGGCCAGGTGCTGGCGGCCCGCGGGCTCGGGGCGACGATCGGGTTTTTCGTCGCGATGTTCATCGGCCGGCTCGACCCGCGCATCGGGATGAGCATCGGCTTCGGCCTCCAGGTGATCTCAGGCCTGTGGCTGATGAGCATCAACCTCGATGTGTCGATGGAGATCCTCGTCGCCAACAGCATCCTCCAGGGTATTGCCATCGGCGTCATCTGGGTGCCGCTGACGATCGCCAGCTTCGCGACGCTGGAGAGCCGGTTCTGGCCCGAGGCGATGGCCGTCTTCCACCTGATGCGGAACATCGGGTCGAGCTTTTTCATTTCGCTCTGCGTCGCCGACATCGTGCGAGTGACGGCGCAAAATTACAGCCACCTCTCGGAAATGATCTCGCCGTTCAACGACCGGCTGAGTTTGCCCTGGGTGATGGGCGGGTGGAGCATCGATACGCTGGCGGGGTTGGCGCGGCTTTCGAAGGAGATCGGCCGGCAGGCGGCGATGATCGGCTATCTCGACGCCTTCGCGATGTACACCGCTGCGTCGGCGGGCGCCGTTCTCTTGGTCATGCTGGTCCGCCGCCGCCGCGCCGCCAGGGTGTAGACTGCGGCCGTTTCCTGCGTTCGCCGGACTCGGTAATATGTATGGTCCGCCCCTAGAAGGCCGATCAGTGCGACGGGAGGAAAGATGGATCTGCACGCGCTCCGCGAGGCGGCGATCGAGGCGACCTCACGCGCCCTTCACGACAAGTACGGCGTCGTCCCGAGCGACGATACCGATGAGTGGGAGGAGGAGTATCGCCGACAGTTCACTGCTCTCAAGCAGCACCTCGGCACCGATCTGAAGACAGCGGCGGCGGCCATGCCGCGACCGGCCGCAGCGGCTCCGCCGCGGCAATTGCCCGATCTGCGAGGCACGCTCGAGGAACAGCGCTGGGGCGCATCGATCCGCGACGAGCGCCTCCGCGAGGTGCCAAACGATGCGGTGCGACGCTTCTTGGTCCAGAACTGGCCCCGCGCCAAACAGTGGATTGATACCCGCGACGTGCCGATCCGCACGCTGCTACAGCGCCTCGCACCGCAATACGAGGACTGGCGCAAGAAGCGCGCGGAGACCGCCGGCGCTCGCAAAGCCGAAGCGCAACAGAAGGCCGCGCAGGCGGTCGCCCACCGGCAGCGGCTGAAGGATGCCGGGATCACGCCGGAGGGTCTGGTTGAGCTGGTCGATGCCAGCGACCGCTTCGATCCGGCGCCGCTTACGGTAAAGCTCGCCGAGATCGCCGTCGAGGGGCGCCACCTGCGGATCTTCGAGACGAGCGACCCCAACCTGCTGCTCGTCAAGGAAAAAAAGGGCCCGCTGCAGGTGCCGGATTACGCGATCGAGCGCGACGAGGGCCTGGTCGGCGATTTGAAGCTCTACGCCGAGACGCCGTAGCGTCATCGGTCCGGGCGACGCTTCGCTGTCATTTGGCGCAGACGTGCTACAATGTGCTCCGGAGTGCTACAGGAGGCATCCTTGCCCGACGATCATCGGCTGTTGACCCACGTTTCGCTGCGGGTTCCGAGCGATCTCATCGAAGCGTTCGACCGGCTTGCCGCGGCCTTGGACCGGCCGCGCTCGTGGGTCATGCTGCGCGCCTTGCGCCAGTACCTAGAGGACGGCGAGGGCGCGGAGGTCGCCGAGGACATCGAGAGCCTGGCCGAGCTCGACCGCGGCGAAACCGTTCCGTTCGAGGAATCGATGCGCCGGGTCAGGGAAATCATTGCGGGGGCCGAGGCCGACACCGCCGACAAAAAATGACGACCCGCGTTTTCCGGTCGCCGCGCGCGGGTGTCGAAATCGAGGAGATCGCGGCCTACCTCTCCGAATACAGCCTGCCGGCGACGCGGCGCTTTCTGGATGCGCTCGAAAGCGCCCAACAGCTTTTGTCTGAATTTCCGAACGCGGGCGCCGCGGGCCTCAGCCCGGGGACCCGCCGGCTGATCGTTGGCGATTATATCCTCTCGTACCGGGTGCGCGCTGGCGATGTCGAGATTTTTGCCGTCCGGCACGCCCGCCGCCGCGATGCTCGCCAATAAGCTGGGCCGCTATTGCCGCCGATGAATGTTGGCGACGATAAAAATCGCCGGGGTCGCGCCCTGATTTTCGACCCAGTGCGAGCGGGGACCGAATTCGGCGAAGACCTGTCCGGGCCGGAACTCTTCGGTCGTGCCGTCGTCATGGTGGTTGGTGAGGATCCCGCTCAGCATGTAGACGATGGTCGGGTCGCCCTGGTGGCTGTGCACACCGACATGGCCGCCGGGCATCACCACCGCCCGGCTGAGGCGCAGTTCGCGATTGGTGACGCTGTCGACCTCCGGGGCGAGATCGATCGCGGCAAGGACTTCCTCGCTGACCGATTTATAGTCCGTGGGCGCGCTCTCTCGCCCGAGAACGAACCCGGCGGCCAACAGCGCCGACCCGGCGCAGCACAACGCAGCGATATGGCGCCCCGCCCGCATCCCCTCGGCTCCTCCGGTTCTGCGATGCTCAACCGCTCCCGCCCGGGGACAACAGCGTCATCAGGTGCGGGGCCTGGGTGATCTCGTAACGCAGCATGCCGCACTGGCAGCCGCCGGTCTGCGGGAGCTTCATCGTGCCGTGCCTCTCCGCTCAGAGCGGGTGCAGCATGACAGCGGGCTGGGCGAGGTTCAATTGTTGGCGTAGAAACGTGGCGATTGCCGAGAAGGAGAACGGCCATGGCGAAGGGTGCGCTGATCGCGGCGATGGATTTCACCAATGTCGCCACCGACGAGTTCAACGACTGGTACGACCTTGAGCACATCCCGGAGCGGGCGCGCGTGCCGGGCTTCCTCGCGCTGCAGCGCTGGATCGGCGCCGACAACCCGAAGCAGTCGGTCGCCACCTATGATCTCGACAACGTCGCCGTGCTGCAGGGCGCGGCCTACCGCGCGATCGGCGGCGAGAATTTGTCGCCGTGGTCGAAGCGGGTGACGGGGAAGGTCGAGCGCCACTTGCGCTTTGAGGGAGAGCAGATCCTGCCGGGCGACGCGATCGCGCCGGCCAATGCCGGCGGGCTTCTTCTCGTCGGGATGACCCCGGGCGCGGCGGTCGAGACCGCGTTCAACGCCTGGTACGACACCGAGCACGTCCCCGCCCTCGCCCGCGTCCCCGGGGTCCTCTGCGCGCGCCGGTTCCGGACAAGCGGCGGCAACCCGAAATACCTCGCGCTCTACCATCTCGCGTCGCCCGGGGTTCCCGACTCCCCCGAGTGGAAGCGGGCGAGCGAAGCGACCGCGATGCCGCAGCACGTGCGCGACCAGATCACCAACCGGTTGCGCCTCGTATGCCGCAGCTACGTGCGCGGGTGACGCAATTTCGACGCCATGCCGGCCCCTCACCCCAACCCTCTCCCCGTGTCTACGGGGAGAGGGAGGGGCCCGCGCGGAGCGTGGGAGGGTGAGGGGCGGGCGCGGCCATACGAACCGCGCATGACAGCCAGACCAATCGTCGCGCAAGGGGCCGGCGGCGTTGCTGCGCCGGGATTATCGGGGCTATTGTGAACGGCGTTCAGACGGGAGTTTACGAGAATGCCTAACGATGTACAGGGTGCGATCACCAACGCGCCGAAGCCGCAGGCGCTTTACGAAAAGCTCGAGGATCGCATCCTGGCGCGCGACCAAGTGGGAGCGAGCGAGGTTTATTACGATCTGGTGCGCCAGCGCCGGCCGATGACCGAGATGATCGCCGAGGCGGTGCGCATCCACGCGCCCTATACGCACGTCCCCTATCACGAGCGGATCGACGACGGCTACGTCAACTTCGTCAACAATGACCATTGCCTCCTCTCGGCCCGCGCGGCGACGCAACTGGCCCGCATGGTGCCCGAGGATTGCGCCGCGCTGCCCTTGGCGCAGACGATCTGGTACATCCCCACCGGGCTCGACATCTGGAACCAGAAGATCCTGAAGGCGCCCGGCCACTACGCCCGCGCCCCCGGCTGGTCGATGCCGCCCGGCCCGCCGCCCAAGCCGGAAATCGTCTGGCCCGACCAGGAACCGGAACACCTCGACGGTCCGCTGCAGGAGCGCCTCGACCATTGGATGACCCTCGTCCATCGCGGCAACGTCATCGAGGCCTACCGTGTCTTTCTCGGCCTCATGGCGAACCCCGACGAGCGTCCGGCCGTCCTCGCCCAGCTCTGCCACGCCGGGCTCATGGATGTGCAGGATCGCGCCCTATACAACCGCTCCTACACGACCGGCCACAAGGCGTTTCGCGCCCGCGCCACGGTCGATCTCGGCAATACGCTCGGCTGGGACAACGCGCACAACGTCGTCTATGCCGGCGCGCTCGACGTCGCGGTCGGCCCGCGCTGGTACTCGACCTACGAGATGGCCTGCAACGTCATCAAGATCTTCCTCGAAAAGCAGACGGTGTCGGCGATTCCCTATGGCGGCGCCTCGGAAGTCGAGCTCGCGATCCTCGCCACCAACAAGGAGCCGTTGAGCCGCGAGGAAGCGCAAAACCTCGAGCGCGCGCTGATCCGCGAACCGGAGCCCGGGTTCCTCGAACTAATCTCGAAGATGCTCGAAGCGGGCAAGAGCCCGCGCCACATCCTCGACGTCCTCCAGATGGCCTCGGCCCAGGTGATCCTGGAAACCCAGGGCGTCAACAATTTCTCGTTGCCGCAGCACAGCTTCGAGTACCTGAACTCGCTGACGTGGTTCTTCGACAATTTCGCGCACAAGCATCAGGTTAAGCTGCTCTATCTCGCGGCCTCTTACGTCAATCGCGCGGCGTGGCACCAGAAGGGGATCGGCGACGCCGAACCCAATGCGGCCCGCGCCGCTCCCGGCGCCGACAAGCTGACGCCGGCGCAGATCCTCGACCGGGTCGACGCCGCCGTCCTCGCGCTCAACGGCCCCGACAGTACCGCCTGGACCCAGGCCTATATCGCAAGCGGCGCTGACCAGAAGCCCTTGGTGCAGCATCTCGCGCTCCTCGCCTGCCGCATGGGCAACGACCCGCACAACCAGGAGATCGGCCAGGTCCTCCTCGAGGATTGGGCCAAGAACCGCGGCTGGGATCGCGACCGCCTGCTGCTCGCCTGCGCCCACCACACCGCCGTCCACCGCAAATACGG
This sequence comes from Allostellaceae bacterium, assembly GCA_035946655.1. Classification (GTDB taxonomy): domain Bacteria; phylum Pseudomonadota; class Alphaproteobacteria; order ATCC43930; family CGMCC-115725; genus DATARH01. The sequence continues at coordinate 7,153 of DASYZD010000157.1, forward strand.
CAACCCGCAGGATTGCGCGCAGCGCTTCGGCGCCGCGCTCGGCGTCGCAAGGTTGCAATAAAGCGCTAGCGGCCCCTCACCCCAACCCTCTCCCCGCATGCGGGGAGAGGGTTGGGGTGAGGGTGAGGGGTCTCTTACGCTGGACCGCGGGAAGCGCATCGCGCGGGCGGGCCGGCCGTGGTATTCCTTTTCCATACGATATGGAGGCCTCTCATGATTCATCATCTCTCGATCGCCGCGCGCGATCCCCGGCACGCCGCCGGGGTTCTGGCTGAATTGATGGGCGGCAGGGCGGTGCCGTTTCCGCCCAACCCGGGAAGCTTTTTTGCCTTGCAGCTCGACGACCACGGCTCGGGCGTCGAAGTTTACCCGGCGGGCACCGAGCTCGAGCCGAACGGCACCACCGGCGGCACGTTCGTCAAGCGGCCGGCCCGGGGTTATGGTTCGACCCATTTCGCGCTCAGCGTTTCGACCGATGCGGAAAAGGTCGAAGAGATTGCGCGCGGCGCCGGATGGGACTGCTTTGTCTGCAACCGCGGCCCGTTTCACGTGATCGAGGTCTGGGTCGAGAACCAGACGATGGTGGAGATCCTGCCGCCGGAGTTCGCCGCCGAATACCTCGCCTTCACCCGCCCGGACAAGGTGCTCACGGCGATGGCGGCGGCGCCCGTTGCCGGCGGCCGCCATTAATTAGATCGGGGCCGGCGCCGTGCCCCGCCCGGACATCCGCCTCACGCCCGAAGAAGAGGCCGCGTTCCTCCGCGACAATAAGAAGGCGGCGCTTGCCACGCTCGACCAGCACGGGTTCCCGCACATCGTGGCGATGAATTTTGTCGTGCGCGATGGCGCCTACTACATGACCTCCTACGGCAAGGCGCAGAAAATCCTCAACATCCGCCGCAACCCCAAGGTCGGCGTCATGGTGGAAACCGGCCGCGCCTACGCCGAGCTGAAGGGCGTCATGGTGCGCGGGCATTGCGAGCTGATCGAGGAGCCGGACAGGGTCGCTGAGGTGCTCGGCTGGCTCGGCGTCGGGCGCACCACCGAACGCCCGGCGGGCGCCGTCCGCAGCGCCCCCAAACGCGTCGCCCTCAAGATCACCCCGACCAAAACCGTCACCTGGGACCATGCGAAGCTCGGCGGGCGCTATTAAGACAATCGCCGTCCGGAAGGTCTTTGAATATGCCGATCATTTCGGCGGGCACGGCCGAGAAGCCTGTTCGAATGCCCCGGGGCCATTCGCGAGCCATAGGCGCCGCCGGGTGAGCGCGGCGACGCTGCGGCATCCAGCGGGGAATAGGGGATGGCCGAGCCCGGCCCGCGCAACTTGATCACCGACGTGCCGGGCCTCCTCGTCGGGCAGGCGGAAGACCCGGCCGGCATCACCGGGACGACGGTCCTCTTGTGCGAGGCGCCGGCGGTCGCCGCCGTCGATGTGCGGGGTGGTGCACCGGGCAGCCGCGAAATCGCGCTCCTCGATCCGGCCGCGCTCGTGCAGCGAGTTGATGCGATCGTCCTCTCGGGCGGCTCGGCCTTTGGGCTCGATGCGGCGGGTGGGGTGATG
>DASYZD010000158.1:0-11861 GCA_035946655.1 Allostellaceae bacterium
CGACCCCCCACAAATTCCTGCTGTCGGCGACGAAGAAGCGCGCCTGCGTCCGTGGATCGTAGAGGACGCCGGTGGGCGTCAGGCCGGCGTAACTGGTCAACTGCGCAAGGCTGTCGCGTGTGGCGGTCGAGCTGCGCCAGACCCCTCCGATCGGACCTGACGCGGCCGTATTGATCCCGCCGACGAGGAGCGCATTGGTGTTGTCGCGCGTGCCGTAGGCGATCGCCGATGGCCCTCCGGCCATTCCAACGTTGACGAGCGACAGCTTGACCGACCTCGCGTTGACGCCATCGGCGCCGGTCAACGGATCCTGCGTCACAAACACATGGAAGCCGCCGCCGATCGCAATTCGGCTCGGATCGATCCGGTTGAGGACGATCGGGCTGCTGAAGTTGGCGTTGGTAACCGTCCCACAATCCTTGCCATTGCAGGTTATCGGTACGCCGCCTGGGTTTGTCGGGTCGGGAAACGGACTGACCGCCTGGCCCTGCGAATTGATGATCATGCGGCTGAGACCGCCTAGAGACTGCGAACTCGAATAGACGGCGCTGAAGCCCTTCAGCGTTCGATCGTCGATTGTCGCGTTGGCCCCGTCGCCGAAGTTGATCGGTTTGAACAGCGGGGCGCCCGCAACGGCCTGCAGCGAAACGCCGTCGTCCTGGGCGGCGAGCGCAATGCGCTTACTATTGGCGTCGTAGGCGACGGCATAGGGTTCGAACGCCGCCAGATTGCCGTTGAGCCCCCGCCAGGCGCCGTTTCCCTTGGGGTTGTTGCGCAGATAGATCCCGCCATCGCCGGTCATGATGAGCCCGCCGGCCGGCGTGAACGCCAGCGCCCGCGAGTCGGCATGCGCGGTATTGGCGTTGTTGAAGTTCCGCGCCGCGGTTCCCTCGACGGTCAGGCTCGCCGCGCTCGATCCGTTGTTCGAGGGGTTGAAGACCACGCGAAACGCCGGAACCGTGCATGCCGAGGTCGGCGGGCTACCGCCGCAGGTCTGGTAGGCGTCGCCGGTCATATAAACAATGTTGGGGTTGGTCGGATCGATCGCGATGTGGAGATTGACCGGGGCCTGCCCGCCCGGCACGACATCGGGGGCGGCGTTGAGCCGATGCCACGTCGCACCTCGATCCTGCGACAGGAACAAGCCGGCGAATACACTGAACTGGAACGCAGGAAATATGCTGGTGAGAGCGACCGCGATCGATCCGTTGGGTCCGCTCGCCAGGGTGGTGACGGTCTGTGTGGTTGGGCCTATCGCCCCATGGCTGTTCTGGGCGGTAAATGCGGGCGCCCAGGTGGCGCCGGCGTTGTTGCTGATATAGACACCGGTCCGGTGGGGATTCGTTGTCGAGGTGACGGCCGCATAGAACCGCGACGGGTCGGCGGGGTCGCCGACCAGCGAAGTCACCGGGCCGGCGGGTAGCCCCGAACCGGCCGATACCAGCGAGAACGAGGCGCCGCGATTGACGCTGCGGTAAAGCCCATAGGGTGCGCCCCCGGCGGTCTTGATGGTCGCGGTTGCCTGCTCTTCGAAAGTCGCCGCGAGGATCGTGTCGCCGCGCACCGCCGCGTCGATCACGCTCTGGTTAGCGAGCGTCGCACCGCCGAGCGCGCGCCAGCTCGCCCCACCATCTGTCGTATACAACAGCCCGGTGCGCCGCCCACCCCTCCCCTGGAAGGGGGTATTGAACTGGTCATAGTCGCCGTTGTCGGTGATGCCGATCCCGGCGAGGACCGTCTTGCCGGTCGTGTCGGTCGGATCGAGCGTCAGGTTGGCGATCGAGAGCGAAGCCTGATGATCTGTCAGCGGCGTCCACTTCGCGCCGCCATTATTGGTGACCCAGATACCCCCGTTGGTCGATCCGGCGAAGATCGTATTGGGCCCGAGCGCCGGGTCGGGCAGGACCGCCTGGATCGCCCCGGCCTCGGAGCCGTTGGGCGTTGCATCGCCGCTCTGTTCCGCATTGATCGGCCCGAAGCGAGGTCCCGGGCCCTGCGAGAGGAAATTCTGCCCCAGCGCCGCGCCCGACCATAGCGCCAGGATCGCACCGGCCAGAACATGCTTTGCTGTGCCGAACATTCCCTCCCCCGAGGGTCGTTCGGCGGACTACAGCAGATTCCGGCCCGCGTTGCGCCATAGAAGTCGTGAGCAGTCAGACGGCGCCTTCGGCTGCGATCCCCGAGCCATTCGGAGCAACTCAACCCGGTCGAGGTCGCGGGAGTAGGGCGGATGACCCCGGCAGAAGCGGAAGCCAGGGGTAATCCGCCGCGTTCTTGGCGGGATGCGCTGCGCTGTTCCGCCCTACGCTAACTCACCGGTTCAGGCCGCGCGGTTCCAGCCCCACCATTGGCACAGCGCTTCGCCCATGACGAGTTCGAGGTCGCGGCCTTTGAGCCACGACAATTCCTCGGTGAACATCGTCACGCATTCTTTCCACGAGCATGGCATCTTGGAGATGTCGGTGCCCCAGAACATGCGATTGGGACCGAACGCGTCGTAGACCTGCCGCAGATAGGTGTGCAGCGCCGGATAGGGGTAGGCCTCGCTCGAATAGTGCGGAACCCCGGTCGCCTTGACCGCCACATTGGGGAATTTCGCCAGCGCCAAAAGCGCCGGCATGTGGGTCATCGCGGCGGCATCCTTCAGGGTCGAGGTGCCGCCCCTTCCGCCCAGATGATCGATCGTGAGACGCAGCCCCGGATGGCGCTCCGCGATCCGGCCGATCTCGACGAGCGAGTCGGTCGCCAGCATCGCGATCGGCACGCCGGCCTTTTCGGCTTCGATCCACAGCCACTCGATCGTGCCGTCCTTCAGCCATTGCCGTGCGGGATCGGTAAGAAATCCGTAGCGCAGCCCGAGCATGCCCGGTTGGGTTCGCCAGCCGGCGAGGCGGCCCCGCGACTCCGGCCGGTCGAGCGGCACCGCGCCCATGATCGCGAACCGCCCGGGGTAGTCTTTGACCGCCTTTAGCGCCATCTCGGTCGACCCCGGATCCCACCCCGGCGGATGGATGACCGCCGCGTCGACCCCGCCTTCGTCCATCAGCGGGATCGCCTCCGCCGGGGTGAAATGCGTCACCTGGCGATGCGACAGGTTGCTCGGCAACCCGGTTCCCCACAGGTGAATCTGCGCGTCGACAATCTGCATCGCATCCTCTCCGTCGCTGGCGGAAGCCCACAGCCCCTTCAGCTCTCGCCGGCGATGTTGCGGCGCAGCCGCTCGCGGCTCGCTTCCGGCCATAATTCGGCGATTTTGTAGAACGTCTCGAACGCCGGGACGCCCTCGGGAAGGGGCACCCAAGGGCGCTTGCTGCGGGTGAAGATATGGACGTCGGGCGCGATCTCCTCGGGACGGTCGAGCGTCCCCGAGCGCAACAGCACCGTGTCCCCCGGCGCGGCGTGGTATTTGCTGTAGAGCGCGGTGCCGCACTCGGGGCAGCTGAAGATTTCGTGCGGCTTGCCGCTGCCGGCGGTCAGCCTGACCGAGCGCAGCCGCGCGTGGTCGGCTTCGACAAAGCGCCGCTCGATCCAGATGTTGACGGCAAAGGCGGCGCCGGTCACGCGCTGGCAGTCGCGGCAGTGGCAGGCGTTGACGATGAGGGGCTCCTCGGTCAGCCGATACCGTATGGCGCCGCAGGCGCACCCGCCTTCCCGTTCCATCGCCCGCTCCTTTCGGGGTAAGCTCTCAGGGTGTTCCGGGATACTATGGCACATTCGGGGTCGAGAGGACGAGGAGGCGATCATGACGAGCGTGATTGACGGGCGCGAGAGCGGGTACAATACCAACCCCGATTACAAGGTGACGCTCGAAGCTTCACCCCGGCGGGTGCGCGTCAAGTTCAACGGCGAGTGGATCGCCGACAGCGCGAACGCGCACCTCCTGTTCGAGACGCGGCACCTGCCGGTCTATTATTTCCCGCGCGCGGACGTGCGCATGGACAAGCTGGTGCCGACCGACCATCACACCTTCTGTCCCTATAAGGGCAAGGCGTCGTACTGGACCATCCGGGTCGGCGACAAATCATCGGAAAATGCCGTCTGGGGCTATCCCGACCCCTATGACGAGGTGCCGGCATTGAAGGATTTCGTCGCGTTCTACTGGGACCGCGTCGACGGCTGGTACGAGGAGGACGAGGAGATCTTCGTCCACCCGCGCGACCCCTATAAGCGGGTCGACGCCATCCTTTCCTCGCGCCATGTCCAGCTGATCCTTGGCGGCGAGGTTATCGCCGACACCAAGCGCGCGCGGTTCCTGTTCGAGACGCGGCTGCCGACCCGCTACTACATCCCGCCCGAGGATGTGCGGATGGACCTCCTGGTGCCGAGCGACAAGACCACCGCCTGCCCCTACAAGGGCAAGGCGAGGTACTGGTCGGCCAAGATCGGCGACGAACTCTTCCCTGATATCGTGTGGAGCTATCCAGCGCCGATCGCCGAATGCCCGAAGATCAAGGGCCATCTCTCGTTCTTCAACGAACTGGTGGACGAGATCCGGGTTGACGGGGTCGCGGTGCCGCGGCCGTTGACGCCGTGGTCGAAGGACTGGAAGGAAAAATCGGCGACCGTCCCCGACACCCGCGGCCCGGTGGTGCGGCCATAAACAGCAAAGACACCCCTCACCCCCTCCCTCTCCCCGCAGGCGGGGAGAGGGAGGGACCCGCGAAGCGGGAGGGTGAGGGGCTGACAGCGGTCGTCTTCTGATCCCAGGATATTCTATTGGCAGACCTGACCACCCGGTCCGGCATCGGCGATGCACCCAAACGGCGCGAGGACCGGCGGTTCCTCACCGGACAGGGGCGCTATCTCGACGATCTCGCCTTCGACGGGCTGGCGTACGCGACCGTGCTGCGCTCGCCGCATGCCCATGCGCGGCTTCTCGCGATCGACACGCAGGCGGCGCGCGCCATGCCCGGGGTGCTGGCGGTATTGACCGCCGCCGACGCCCGCACCGATGGACTGAAGCCGCTGTCGCCGGTGCCCGATAGTAATGTCCACACCGGAGAGCGGTTCCGGTTTGTCCCGCAGCCGCTGCTCGCCGACGGCAAGGTCTCTTATGTCGGCGAGCCGGTCGCGCTGATCGTTGCCGAGACCCGTGACAAGGCGCAGGACGCCGCCGAGCATGTCGCGGTCGATTATGCGCCGTTGCCGGCGGTGACTGCGCTGGCCGCCGCCCGCGCCGCCGGCGCCCCCCAAATTGCGGGCGCCGCACCTGGCAATCTGTGTTTCGAGTGGCAGACCGGGGACGAGGGCGCCGTCGCCGCCGCCTTCGTCGCCGCTACCCATGTCGTGCGCCTCGATATTGACAACCACCGGGTCGTCACCAACCCGATCGAGCCGCGCGGCGTCGTCGGGCTCTACGATCCCGGCGCCGGCCGCTACAGCGCCTATGTTTCGGCGCAAAGCATCCACGCCACCCGCGATCGCGCCGCCAGCGCCCTCGGCGTCGAGCCGGAGCGGGTGCGCTTTATCGCCCCCGATGTCGGCGGCGGCTTTGGCGCGAAGAACTTCATCTACCCCGAGCACGTGCTGATCCCGTGGGCGGCAAAGCGGGTCGCCCGCCCGGTCAAATGGATCGCCAGCCGCAGCGAGGTCTTTCTCGCCGACCACCAGGGGCGCGGCCAGCAGGCCGAGGCGGCACTGGCGCTTGACGGCGACGGGCGGTTCCTGGCGCTGCGGGTCGCCAGCCTCGCCGATCTCGGCGCCTACCTAGCGGGCGGCGCCGGCGTCCAGGCCTTCCAGTATGCCTTCCTGCCGGGCACCGTCTACTGCATCCCGGTGATCGCTTTGCATATCTCCGCAGTCTACACCAACACCGCGCCGATCGGCGTCCTGCGCGGTCCGGGCTATGGCGAAGCCAACAACATCATCGAGCGGCTGATCGACGCGGCAGCGCGCCACACCGGCTTTGACCGGGCCGAGCTGCGCCGGCGCAACCTCGTTCCCGCAGCGGCGATGCCGATGACCAACGCCGTCGGCAATAGGATCGACAGCGGCGCCTTTCCCGAAACCTTCGACAAGGCGCTGGCCGCTGCCGATGTCGCCGGCTTCGCCGAGCGCCGCCGCGCCAGCGAAGCGGGCGGGCAGTTGCGCGGGCTCGGTTTTGCCTACCACATCAAGGGCACCGGGGGCGCGCCTTCGGAAAATGTCGATATCCGCTTCGACCCGGACGGAAACGTCGCGCTGATCACCGGCACCCAAACGATCGGGCAGGGCCACGAGACGACCTTTCCGCAGATCCTCGCCGACCGCCTCGGCGTGCCGGACGAACGGATTCATCTTGTCCAGGGCGACACCGACCTCATCCCGATGGGCGGCGGACACGGCAGCTCGCGCGCGACCTATATGGGCGGCACCGCGATCTTTCGCGCCGCCGAGATCATCATCGAGAAGGGCACGCACGTCGCCGCCGAGGTGCTCGAAGCGGCCGCAGCCGACATCCGCTTTGAGGGCGGCGATTTCGTGGTGACCGGCACCGACCGGCGGGTGGGGCTCCTCGAGTTGGCGCGGATCGCGCGCGATGCCGGGGCGCCGCTCGACACCTATTACGCCTGGACCCGCGAATGGATGACCTTCCCCAACGGGACCCATGTCGCCGAAATCGAGATCGAGCGCGAAACCGGCCACGTGCGCCTCGTGCGCTACGGCGCGGTCGATGATTATGGCGTCATCGTCAACCCGATGGTGGCGTCCGGCCAGGTGCATGGCGCGATCGCCCAAGGCGCCGGCCAGGCGCTCCTGGAGCGCGCCCATTATGACGCCGCCTCGGGCCAGCTCCTCGCCGGCTCGTTGATGGATTACGCGCTGCCGCGCGCCGACGATCTGCCGGCCTTCGAACTCGCCTTCAACCCGACGCGGTGCACGACCAACCCACTGGGCGTCAAGGGCTGCGGCGAAGCCGGCGCGGTCGCCGGGTTCCCCGCTGTCGGCAACGCCATCCGCGACGCGCTGGCGGGCGCCGGCGCCGGCGATTTCACCGGCCCCGCGACGCCGGAACGGATCTGGCGGGCGCTGCGCGGCGAATAATCACACCGTCGTGCCCGCGAAAGCGGGCATCCCGGAGGGCGTGGACAATGCCGGTTGCCCTGGACCCCCGCTTTCGCGGGGGCGACGACTTGAAACGCTACCCTTCGATCCCCAGGAGTTTCGCAGCGGTGGCGCCGAGGATCTTGATCTTGTCGGCGTCGCTCAATCCGGGGATCGCCAGGATGTGGTCGACCGGGTCGGTGTTCCACGGGAACGGGTAGTCGGTGCCGAGGACGACGTGGTCGATCCCGGCGTCGGCGATCAGGTGGCGCATCCCTTCGCCGGTAAACATGATCGAATCGAAATAGAGCTGGCCGTCGCGGATGTAGGCGGTCGGCGGCTTTTTCGGCAACGGACCGACCCGGTCGGGGAAGGTCTTGATGACGGCGTCCGAGCGGTTGGCGTAGCTGGGCAGGAAGCCGCCGCCATGCGCGGCGCAGATCTTGAGGCCCGGGAAGCGGTCGAGCGTTCCCTCGAAAATCAGGTGCGACAGCGCGATCGTGGTCTCTAGCGGATTGCCGATCGTGTTAGTGAGGAGGCCCGAACCGGCGAGCCTGCCGCTCGGCTCCAATTCGCGGGTGCCGAGCGGGTGCATGAAGACGAGGACACCCAATTCTTCGCACTTGGCCCAGAACGGGTGGAATTTGGGATTGGCCAATTCGTCGCCCGCGACGCTACCGCCGACGCCGACGCCGCGGAAGCCGAGATTTTTCACCGCATGCTCGACTTGGCTCGCGGCGAGGTCGGGATGCTGGATCGCCGCGGTCGCGAAGGCGACAAAGCGGTCGGGATGGCCGGCGCAGAACTGTGCCAAGGCCTCGTTGTTGAGGCGGATCAGCTCGGCCGCCGCATCGCGCTCGGCACGGTACCAGAACGGGTTGATGCTGAGCGCCTCAACGTCGACCCCGGAGCGGTCCATCTCGGCCAGGCGCTCCCCGACATTCGTCCACAGGAGCCCCGGCGCTTCGAGTGGGTGATTGATGACTTTCGCGGCGTCGGGCACGACGCAATGGGCGTGGACGTCTACGGTCTTCACCCGCTTGCCGGCGATTACGACCTCCCAGCGCGGGTGTGCATGGGCGCGTGCGGCCGAGCCGCCTCCGGAGGAGGCGCTGGCGCCGGCACTGACGCTTCTGGTCAACGCGCAATCGGTAAAGACGATCCCGCCCTGCCGGCTGGCCCCGGCACCCTCCATCTGGTCGCCGCTATCAGGCATATCAATCCTCCAAACCCTATGCACCGCCCGCAATTCGGGGGCGCGGCGAGCCTACACCGGAGCGTCGCGGGCGGCGCGCGTCTTTTTCGCTGGCCATGCGGCCGCCGCTCGCGTAGGCATGCGAGCGAGTGGGGCGGCAGATTGCCGGGTTCCGCAGCGGGGGCTGCGCATGCGCACGTTGACGCCGGTGCTGTGCACCTCCGGGCTCGCCGCCGAGGCGCAGATCGCCCGTGCGGCCGGGTTCGAGGTCATCGTCGGCGCCGGCGACCCGCGCCGCACGACCGCGCTCGTCGAAGCCGCGGTGCGTCATGCGAAATGCCTGATCAGCTTTGGCATTGCCGGGGGCCTCGCACCGCATTTGCGGCCGGGCGACGTCGTCCTGTCGGCCGAGGTCGTTGCCGAGGATTGCCGCTGGCGTCCGCACCAAGCGTTCCATCGCCAGGTCAGCGATCTGGCGCGCCGGATCGGCGCCGCCGAGGGTCCGGTCTATGGCGCCCGCACTATCCTCTCGACCGAAGCGGGGAAGGCGCAGGCGTGGCGCGACACCGGCGCGCTGGCGGTCGATTTGGAAAGCGCGATCGTCGCCCGGGCCGCCGACGCTGCCGGTATACCCTTTGTGGTACTGCGCACGATCGCCGACCCCGCGACCCGGCAACTGCCCTCCGCGGCGCTGGTGCCGCTCGCGCATGACGGCACGCCCGCCCTCATCCGGGTGCTCGGCGCTGTCCTGCGCCGGCCGCAGCAAATCGGCGCGCTCTTCTGCCTCGCCCGCGAAACCCGCCGCGCCTTGAGCGCGCTAACCGGCCCGGCGCGCGCCCTGCGCGAGGCGTTTGCCGCGGCCTAGCCCGGGCCCGGCCACGTCGAGGCGGGCCACCGCCTCTTCGACATGGCGGGAAAAGACGTATTCGGCCGGGCGCTGCCGATCGAGCGGGATTTCCGGCGCCATCTCACCCGTCGTCCGCACGCCGCGCAGGCTGGCAATCGCCGCCTTCAGCGGGTGATGGACCGAATCGACGACGGCGGTGGCCTCGTACCCGCTATGCACCATGCAATCGGCGCATTTTTCGTAGTTGCCCGTGCCGTAGGCGTCCCAATCGGTCTCCTCCATCAGCTCCTTGAAGGTCTTGGCATAGCCTTCGCCGAGCAGATAACAGGGGCGCTGCCAGCCGAAATAGTTGCGCGTCGGGTTGCCCCACGGGGTGCAGTGATAGGACTGGTTGCCCGCCAGAAAATCGAGGAAGAGGCCGGACTGGTTGAATGACCAGCGGCGCCCGCCTTGGCCCTTGGTGTCGCGCTTGAAGATCTCGCGGAACAATTCCTTGGTGCGTCGGCGGTTGAGGAAATGCGCCTGGTCGGGCGCCCGCTCATAGGCATAGCCCGGCGACACCGTGATCCCGTCGACTCCCATCGCGGTGATCGCGTCGAAAAAATTCCCGATCCGCTCGGGTTCGGCGTTATCGAAGAGGGTCGCGTTGATATTGACGCGAAACCCGCGCGACTTGGCGAGCCGGAGCGCCTCGACCGCACGGTCGTAGACGCCGGTTTGGCATACCGAGCGGTCATGGTCCTCTTGGTCGCCATCGAGGTGAATCGTCCAGGCGAAGAACGGGTTCGGCTTGAACAGATCGATCTTTTTCTCGATCAGAAGCGCGTTGGTGCACAGATAGACGAACTTTTTGCGGGCGATGATCCCGGTGACGATCTCATCGATCTCGTGATGCAGGAGCGGCTCGCCGCCGGCGACAACGACGATCGGCGCGCCGCATTCATCGACGGCTTCCAGGCATTGATCAACGCTGAGCCGCTGGTTGAGGATCGCGTCCGGATAATCGATCTTGCCGCAGCCGGCGCAGGCGAGGTTGCAGCGAAACAGCGGTTCCAGCATCAAGACGAGCGGGTAGCGCGGGACGCGGCGCAGGTGGCGCCCGACAATATAGGCGCCGACTCGGATCTTCTGGTGCAGCGGGATGGCCAAGGCGAATCCTTATCAAACGAGGTGATCTATAGCCGCGATCAGCCGCGCGCGGGACTGTCGGCGAGTTGCGAGGGCATGCGGAAGCGGACATTCTCGGTGACCCCCGGGAGTTCCTCTTCCTCGATTTCGGTCATCTCGCGCAGCCGCGCGATCAATTGCTCGACGAGCGCATCCGGCGCCGAGGCGCCGGCCGTGATCCCGACCGAGGCGGCGCCCTTCAACCAGGCGGGATCGAGCGCGCGGGCGTCCTCGATCAGATAGCTCGGCACCCCGCATTCGGCGGCGATCTCGCGCAGCCGGTTCGAGTTCGAGCTGTTCGGTGCGCCGACAACGAGAACAACATCGACGATCTTGGCCAGTTCCCTGGCCGCCCGCTGGCGGTTCTGCGTGGCGTAGCAGATATCCTTGGTATCGGGTCCGACGATCGAGGGAAACCGCCCCTTCAGCGCCTCGATGACGGCGCGGGTATCGTCGACGCTCAGCGTCGTCTGGGTGATGAAGGCGAGCTTGTCGGGGTCGCCGACCGTCAATCTGGCAACCTCCTCGGGTCGCGAGATCAGGTGAACCCGGCCGGTGATTCGTCCCATCGTGCCCTGGATCTCGGGGTGGCCGGCATGCCCGATGAGGATGATCTCGCGCCCCTGGTTGGCATAGCGCTGACCCTCGATATGGACCTTGGAGACAAGCGGGCAGGTGGCGTCGATCACCGGCAGCCCGCGCTCACCCGCCCGCCGCTCGATCTCGCTGGCGACGCCATGGGCGCTGAAGATCGTCACCGATCCCGGCGGCACCTCGTCGATCTCGTCGACAAACTGGGCGCCCTTCGCGCGCAGCCGTTCGACGACATGGCGGTTGTGCACGATCTCGTGACGGACGTAGATCGGCGGACCGTATTTTTCGAGCGCGCGCTCGACGATCTCGATCGCCCGCTCGACACCGGCGCAAAATCCTCGGGGTTGGGCCAGCACCACTCGCATCGTCTTGCCTCACTGCCTCGGGGACGCCGCCGGGGACGCCGTCGGGCGCGGCCGCCGCTGCCCGGCCATCCACCGCGCCTATCCCTGCCACGATTCGCGTAGCGCGCGCAATGCCGCGGCGGGCGGCGGCGACCGCAGCGGCCGACGCCGCGGCGAATTTGCACTGCGCGGGATCGGCCGGTTTGCTATCACTAACGCTCGCACGACACCATTCGACGGGCCGTTCATGCCATTTTCTCGACGCCTTTTCCTGGGGTTGCCGGTGGCGATCTTGGCCCTGCCGCGCACCGCATCGGCCGCCGATCCGAGTACCGCGCCGGGGACGATCGAGCGGTTCTACGCGACCCTCTTGGCGGTCATGAAAGAGGCCAAGCACCTCTCCTTCGACCAGCGCTACAGCCGCCTTGCCCCGGCGATCGAAGAGGCCTTCGACCTCGGGCTGATGACCCGGATCGCGGTCGGGCCGGGCTGGACCGGGCTCGCCCCCGATCAGCAGCAGCGCCTCAACGCCGTGTTCGCGCGCTACTCGATTTCGACCTACGCCAACCGCTTCGACGATTATGGCGGCGAGCGTTTCGAGGTCGATCCCACCCCGGCGGCCAATCCCAACGGCCAGCTGGTGACGACCTGGCTGGTCAAGTCGAACGGCGAGAAGGTGGGACTGAACTAT
>DASYZD010000159.1:0-7970 GCA_035946655.1 Allostellaceae bacterium
CCGGATGCCGCTGTTCGTGTGGTCGATCCTCGTGACCGCATTCCTCCTGCTCCTGGCGTTGCCGGTGTTGGCCGGCGCCATCACGATGCTGTTGACCGACCGCAATTTCGGCACCACCTTCTTCAATCCGGCGGGCGGCGGCGATCCCCTCCTCTTCCTGCACCTTTTCTGGTTCTTCGGGCATCCCGAAGTTTACATCATGATCCTGCCGGCGTTCGGCATGGTGTCGCAGATCGTCTCGACCTTCTCGAAGAAGCCAGTGTTCGGGTATCTCGGCATGGCCTACGCGATGGTCTCGATCGGCGGGATCGGCTTTGTCGTGTGGGCGCACCACATGTTCACCACCGGGATCAACGTTGACACCCGCGCCTATTTCACCGCGGCGACGATGGTCATCGCGGTGCCGACCGGCGTGAAAATATTCTCGTGGATCGCCACGATGTGGGGTGGCTCCATCGAGTTCAAGACCCCGATGCTGTGGGCGATCGGCTTCATCTTCCTGTTCACGCTCGGCGGCGTAACCGGCGTCGTTCTCGCCAATGCCGGCGTCGATTATGCCCTGCACAACACCTATTACGTCGTCGCGCATTTCCATTACGTGCTGTCGCTCGGCGCGGTGTTCGGACTGTTTGCCGGATTCTATTATTGGATCGGCAAGATGTCGGGCCACCAGTACAACGAAACGTTTGGCAGGATCCATTTCTGGACCACTTTCATCGGCGTCAATTTGTGTTTCTTCCCGCAGCATTTCCTCGGGCTGGCCGGCATGCCGCGGCGCATTTCCGACTATCCGGACGCCTTCGCGGGCTGGAACTTCGTGTCGTCGATCGGCGCCTTCATCTCCTACGGCTCGACCTTGTTTTTCGTGTTCATTGTGTTCCACACCTTCCTTGCCGGGCGACGGGTCGGCGCCAATTACTGGGGCGAGGGGGCGACGACGCTGGAATGGACGGTCTCCTCGCCGCCGCCGTTCCACAGCTATGACGAGCTGCCGGTGATCGCCTCGGCGGCCCATTAGGGCGGGCGGCGCGCGCACCCGGCGGGCATCGAGGTGAGCGAAATTCCCTCAACCTCCGTCGCTCCCTACGCCGGAGCCGCAGTCGGCGACTACGTCCAGATCCTGAAGCCCCGGGTCATGTCGCTGGTCGTCTTCACCGGCTTTGTCGGGCTCGTCCTGGCGCCCGGGCACCTGCATCCGGTGCTCGCCATGGTTGCGGTGCTGTGCGTCGCGGTGGGGGCGGGCGCGTCCGGCGCCATCAACATGTGGTACGACCGCGACATCGATGCTGTGATGCCGCGGACCGCGATGCGGCCCTTGCCGGCCGGGCGGATGATGCCGGGCGAGGCCTTGGGTTTCGGAATCGTGCTGGCAGTCGGCTCGGTTGTGGTCATGGGGTTGGCGGTCAACTGGGTGGCCGCGCAACTATTGGCGCTGACCATCGCCTTCTACGTTTTCGTCTATACGATCTGGCTGAAACGCCGGACACCCCAGAACATCGTGATCGGCGGAGCGGCGGGCGCTTTGCCGCCGCTGATTGGCTGGGCCGCGGTCACGGGCGGGGTTGGCTGGGGGGCCGTCGCGCTCTTCGCCATCATCTTTTTCTGGACACCGCCGCATTTCTGGGCGCTGTCGCTCTACCGCGCCGAGGAATACGCCGCCGCCGGGGTGCCGATGCTGCCGGTCGTCGCCGGGGCGCGCGAAACCAAGCGCCAGATGCTGATTTATACGCTGATGCTGTGGCCGACGAGCGTCACGCCGTGGCTCCTGGGGCTCGCCGGCCCGGCCTACGCAGTCGGCGCCGGCGCGCTCAGCCTCCTCTTTACCGCCACCGCGATACGGGTGTGGCGCGACGATACCGCGCGAGCCGCGCGGCAGATGTTCGCGTTCTCGCTCCTCTATCTGTTCCTGATCTTCACCGCGCTCTTGGCCGACCGTATCGGCGCGGGTGGCCTTTGACCGCCGGCGCCGTCATGGATGCCAACGGGACCAACGAGCGCGAGCGCCGGATGCGGGGGCGCAACCGCGCGCTCCTTGCGCTCCTCCTCGCGTTGGTGGCGCTGTTTTACGTCATCACCATCGTGCGGATCAGCGGGGGCTAGGCGCGATGGCCGGGCCCAACCCTCGCCGCCATAATGGGGTGACAGCGCTCGCGCTCGCCGGGGTGGTGGCCGGGATGGTCGGTCTGTCGTTTGCCTCGGTGCCGCTCTACCGGATGTTTTGCGCGGCTACCGGGTTCGGCGGGACGACGCAGCGCGCCGCCAACGCGCCCAAGGAGGTCGCCGACGCCGTCATTACCGTGCGCTTCAATGCCGAGATCGCGCCCGACCTCCAGTGGGAATTCCGTCCGGTGACGCCCGAATTGCGGGTTCATCCGGGCGACCAGCGCGAAGTCTTCTTCCGCGCCGTCAACCAGAGCGCCGAGACGCTGACCGGGTCGGCCATCGACAATGTCACGCCGACCAAGGTCGGGATCTATTTCGACAAGCTGCAATGCTTCTGTTTTACAAAGCAGCGCCTCCTGCCCGGCGAGAGCCGTGATCTGGGGGTCACCTTCTTTGTCGATCCGGGCGTCCTCGATGATCCCAACACGCGCGAAGTGCGCACGATAACCTTGTCCTATACGATGTACCGGGCGCCCGAATCCGGCGCCCCGGCTGCGTCGGCCAACCCACCCGAGCCGGCCCCGGCGCGGGCCCGGGTAGTCAATTGAGCGACCAACAGAGCGATCTTGACAGACATGACCGACACTCACGCCCATGACCCCCACGCCGCCGCCCCTGGGCATGCCCATGGCGAGCCCAAGCACCCCTACCACCTCGGCGATCCGAGCCCGTGGCCAATCGTCGGCGCGACAGCGGCCGGCCTCCTCGCGACGGGCGGGGTCCTCTTCATGCACGGCCACGGCGTCGCCCTGATGGTATTCGGATTTATCGCCGTGCCCCTGACGATGGCGGTGTGGTGGCGCGACGTCATTCGCGAGGCGACCTTCCAGGGTTATCACAATCCGGTCGTTCAACTCGGCCTGCGTTACGGCATGGCGCTGTTCATCGCCTCGGAGGTGATGTTCTTCGCGGCGTTCTTCTGGGCGTTCTTTTCTTCCAGCCTCTTCCCGGTCGGGGGCGTCTGGCCGCCAAAGGGCGTTCACCCGTTCGACCCGTTCGAATTCCCGTTCCTCAATACGCTGATTCTGCTGTTATCCGGGACGACGGTCACCTGGGCGCATCACTCGCTCCTGGAAGGCAACCAGAAGGGCCTCATCCAGGGGCTCATCGTGACCGTGCTCCTCGGTCTCTCGTTCACCTCGGTCCAGGCTTACGAATACAGCCACGCCGCCTTCCACTTCACCGGCGGGATCTATCCCTCGACATTCTTCATGGCGACCGGCTTCCATGGGTTCCACGTCATCATCGGGACGACCTTCCTGGCGGTGTGCCTGTGGCGCGCGACGCAAGGCCACTTCACGCCGACCCACCATTTCGGGTTGGAGGCGGCCGCCTGGTATTGGCATTTCGTCGACGTCGTCTGGCTGTTCCTGTTCGTGTGCCTCTACTGGTGGGGCATGGGCGGCGCCCTGCCGCTCGGCGAGTAAATGACGCGATCCCCATCCGGTGGCGTGATGGCGGTATGACGGGTGATCGGCGGCATTTTGCCCCGGTGTCGGTGGCCCGGGCCGCGCTCGGCTGCCGGTGCCCGCGCTGCGGCGAGGGGCGATTGTTCACCGGCCTCTTGACGGTGCGCCCGGCCTGCCTCAGCTGCGGGCTCGATTTTTCCGGCGAGGATGCGGCGGACGGCCCGGCGGTCTTCGTGATTTTTTTTCTCGGGTTGATCGTCGTAGGGCTCGCGGCCCTGGTCGAGATCAAATTCGCGCCGCCGATCTGGGTTCACATCGTGTTGTGGACGCCGCTTATCCTGGCGGGCGGGATCCTTTTGCTGCGACCCTTGAAGGCCGGCATGATCGCGCTGCAATACCGGCACGATCTCTTGAATTCGCCCCCCCGACCTGACGCACGGTGATGCGCGGGTTTCGCCCGCACCGCGCGCCGACGCTGATCACGATCCCAATCGTTTTTCTGTGCGCCGCGCTTGGGGTGTGGCAGCTCCAGCGCCTGGAATGGAAACGCGGCCTGATCGCCGAGCGCGCGGCGGCGCTGACCCACGCCCCGGTCGCCCTGCCGCGGATCCTGGGCGAGGCGCGCAAGCTCGCACTTCACCCGGTCGTCGCCGAGGGTGCCTTCCTCAACGACAAGGAAATCATGCTCAACGCGATCGGGCCAAAGGGCGCGGCCGGTTTTGACGTGTTGACCCCGCTGCGCGAGGCGGACGGCCGCATCCTCTTCGTCAACCGCGGGTTTGTCCCGACCGCCCTCAAGGATCCGGCAAAGCGCGACGCCGGCGAACTCTCCGGGAAAGTCCATATCGTCGGGTTGTTGCGCCTGCCGCCGCCGCAAAAGCCGAATTGGTTCGTGCCCGACAACCGCTCGGCCCAGGGTGATTGGTTTTGGATCGATCTGGCGGCGATGGCGGCGGCCGACAGGCTCGCCACTGTGGCGCCCTTCTATATCGACGCCGACGCGACGCCCAACCCCGGCGGCTGGCCGAAAGGCGGCCTCACCCTGCCGGCCTTACCCAACCATCACCTGCAATACGCGATCACCTGGTTTTCGCTCGCCGTCGCGGCGTTCGTGATTTATGTCCTGTCGCAACGCAGCGGTGGTGATAACCGGGACGATGAGCGCATACCTCGAACTTGAAGCGCGTTTCGCCCGCCTCGGCGCGGTCGAGGAAGCGATCGCGGTCCTGCATTGGGACGCCGCCGCGATGATGCCGTTGGGCGGCGCGGCGGGACGCTCCGAGCAGCTCGCGACGCTCCGGGTCATCGCCCATCAGCAGCTCACCGCACCCGAGATCGCCGACCTCCTCGCCGCGGCCAAGGCCGAAGACAATTCGCTCGACGCCTGGCAGCGCGCCAATCTCTATGAGATGAAGCGGCGCTGGCGCCACGCCGCCGCCGTCCCGGACGATCTGATCGAGGCTCGCTCGCGCGCCTGCTCGGCCTCGGAAGCCGTGTGGCGAGCGGCGCGCCCGGCCGATGATTTCGCCGCTGCGTTGGCCGGGCTCGAGCGGGTTCTCGAGCTGACCCGCGAGGTCGCCGCCGCCAAGGCCGAAGCCTTCGGCACCACGCCTTACGAGGCACTCCTCGACCAATACGAGCCGGGCGGCAGTGTCGCGCTCATCGACCGCCTGTTCGGCGAAATCGCCGCCTTTCTGCCCGAACTGCTCAATGCGGCGCTCGCCCGCCAGGCGACGCGACCAGCATCCCCGGCGCCGCATGGACCCTTCCCGGTTGCCACCCAGCGCCGTGCCGCGATGGCGCTGATGGCGGCGATCGGGTTCGATTTCGCGCATGGCCGGCTCGATGAAAGCGCCCACCCGTTCTGCGGCGGCACCGCGGACGACGTGCGGCTGACGACCCGCTACGACGAGGCGGACTTCTCGAAATCATTGATGGGGACGCTGCACGAGAGCGGGCATGCCCTCTACAAAAGGGGTCTGCCGCCCGCATGGCGGCGCCAGCCGGTCGGCGCGGCGCGCGGCATGGCGATGCATGAAAGCCAATCGCTGTTCCTCGAAATGCAGGTCTGTCGCAGCCGCGCCTTTGCCGCCTTCGCCGGCCCGCTGTTGCAGTCGATCTTCGGCGGCGAGCCCGAGGCGTGGGAACCCGAGGCGTTCCATCGCCGGCAGACCCTGGTGCGCCCCGGCCCGATCCGGGTCGACGCGGACGAAGTCACCTACCCGGCTCACGTCATCCTGCGCTACCAGTTGGAGCGGGCGATGATCGCCGGCGACTTGAAGCCGCGCGACTTGCCCGGCGCCTGGGCCGATGGGCTGAAGGCGCTGATCGGCGTCGTGCCCGGGTCCGATCGCGACGGCGTACTGCAGGATATTCACTGGTATGACGGCAACTGGGGATATTTCCCGACCTATACGCTGGGCGCATTGATCGCCGCCCAGCTCTTTGCCGCCGCGCGCGCCGCGATCCCCGGCCTCGCCGAGGGGATCGGGTGCGGCGAGTTCGCACCGCTCTTTGCGTGGCTGCGCCAAAATGTCCATGGCCAAGGGTCGCTCCTGTCGACCGCCGAACTCGTCGAACGGGCCACCGGCGCGCCGCTCGGTACCGCCGCCTTCGAGCGCCATCTCCGCGGGCGCTATCTCGAATAGCCCTCTCTTGCGACGCGAAGGTTTACAGGGCCGCGTTAACCATCATATGTCATGCGCCGCGGCGCGGCAGCGCAGCGTGGGACGGAGACAAAGCCGTCGGTAGGGTGTTTAGCGGGAGACAATACCAACGGGGGAGCCCCATTGTTCGATACAGCCGTTCAGCAACCGGTACACCTCGGCGACCGCGATGTGGTGCGTGACCGGTTCGACGCCATTCGCCGCCAGACCGAGTCGCTCGCCGCCAACCTCTCGCCGGAGGACCAGGCGATCCAGTCGATGCCCGACGCCAGCCCAACCAAGTGGCACCTGGCGCACACCAGCTGGTTTTTCGAGACCTTCATCCTGGGCCCGTTCGATCCCCACTATCGGGTTTTCGATCCGGCCTTCGCCTATCTGTTCAACTCCTATTACGAGGCGGTGGGGCCGCGCCACCCGCGCCCCGAGCGCGGCCTCCTGTCGCGCCCGACGGTCGATGCAGTCGGCGCCTATCGCGACCACGTCACGACGGCGATGCTCCGCCTGATCGAGCAGGCGGGCGCTTCGGTCTGGGGCGGGGTGGCGCCCCGATTGGAGCTCGGCCTTCATCACGAACAGCAGCATCAGGAGCTGATCCTGATGGACATCAAGCACGTCTTTTCGGTCAATCCGCTGCTGCCGTCATACCAGGCGCCGCGTCCCTATGCGTTGCCGAACGAGGCGCCGGCACCGGGGTGGACCCAGTTCGCCGGTGGCCTCTGCGAGATCGGCCATGCCGGCCCGGGCTTCGCCTTCGATAACGAGGGGCCGCGTCACAAGGTCTGGCTCGACCCGTTCCGCCTTGCCAGCCACCCGGTCTCCTGCGGCGAATATCGCGAATTCATCGCCGACGGCGGGTATCGTCGACCCGAATTCTGGCTGTCGGATGGCTGGGCGACGGTCCAGCTGCAGGGCTGGCAGGCGCCGCTTTATTGGCGGGGCGAGGAGGGCGAGTGGCGCCTCTTCACCCTCTCGGGCGAGCGCCGGATCGAACCTGCGGAGCCTGTCTGTCATGTCAGCTTCTACGAAGCGGACGCCTTTGCCCGCTGGGCCGGGAAGCGGCTGCCGACCGAGGCCGAATGGGAGGTCGCCGCGGCACCCTCGAGCCCCGGGGTTGATGATGGCGCACCACTCGCCGGCAACCTCGCCGACAGTGGCCATTTCCATCCCTGTCCCGCTCCTTCCCGCGCGGCCGACACAGCGGGGGCGCGCCAGATGATCGGCGACGTTTGGGAGTGGACGGCGAGCCCGTATATCGCCTATCCGCGCTTCCGCCCGGTCGCCGGCGCGATCGGCGAGTACAACGGCAAGTTCATGTCGAACCAGATGGTGCTGCGCGGCGGTGCGGCGGTGACGCCGGCCGACCACATTCGCATCACCTACCGCAATTTCTTCCCACCGTCGGCGCGCTGGGCCTTCTCGGGATTGCGCCTGGCGGAGGACGCCTGAATATGGATGGCGGCGACTTTGCCTTTCATGACCTGGCGCCGAGCGAAGAGAGCTTTCGCGACGCCGTATTCGCCGGGCTCAGGGGAGCGCCGAAATCGCTCCCCTGCAAATTCTTCTACGACGCGCGCGGTTCGGCGCTGTTCGAAGCGATCTGCCGGCTGCCCGAATACTATCTGACCCGCACCGAGATCGCGATTCTCGACCGCTATGCCGGCGAGATCGCCGCGCATATCGGGCCCTATAGCCGCCTCGTGGAACTGGGCAGCGGCGCCAGCATCAAGGTGCG
>DASYZD010000160.1:0-10273 GCA_035946655.1 Allostellaceae bacterium
TGGAGACGATCGCCGGGTTTCATCGCCCGAGCGCCGGGCGGATCGTGATCGGCGGCCGCGATGTCACAAACCTGCCGCCGGAGCGGCGCCGGGTCGGGCTGGTATTCCAGAATTTCAGCCTTTTCCCCCATCTCACGGTCAGGGAGAACGTCGCGATCGGCCTGCGCCGGCGCCCTGAGCCGCTGCCTGGCGGCGCCCGCGTACCGATCGGCGATGTGTCCGATTTACTCGGGTATTTCGGGGTTCTACCGCTCGCCAATCGCAAGCCCGGCAGTTTGAGCGCCGGCGAGCAGCAGCGGGTGAGCCTGGCGCGGGCCTTCGCCACCTGTCCTGACCTTTTGCTGTTCGACGAGCCGTTTTCCGCCCTCGATGCGAAGACGCGCGAGCAGCTGCGCCTCGATCTCGCCAATTTCGTGCGGAGCGCCGGCATCCCGGCGATCTTCGTGACGCACGATTACACCGACGCGCTCGCGCTCGCCGACAGACTTGCCGTGATCAACGAAGGTCGCATCGTCCAGGAAGACAGCGCCGCCGATGTCTTCGAGCGGCCGGTCAATGCCTTTGTCGCGCGATTTGTCGGGTTCGAAAACGTGCTGAGCGGGCGGATCGAATGCCGCATCGGTGACGTGTTGCGGATCGCGGTCGCCGACCGGATCATCTACGCCCGCTGTTCCGCCGAAGACCGCATCGGCGAGGCTGTCGTCGCCTGCATCAGAGCCGAAAACGTGACGCTGCGGCTGGCTGGGACGCAACCGACAAACGACGCGCCCGGCGTGAACCGGCTTCCCGGCCGCATCGCCGCGATCACCAATCTCGGCCCGTTGACCAAGGTGAGCCTGGATTGCGGCTTCGAACTCGCCGCTTACGTCATGAGCCGGGAGGTCCGCGGCGGTGGTTACGTAGTGGGCGTCGCCGCCGAGGCTGAATTCGACGCCGCCTCCGTTCACCTCGCGCGCGAGGTGTAGGCCCCGTCGGATGCCTCCAGCGCGTCGTCCGGGTTATTCCCCCGGTGTTGGCGATGGCTGCGCCCGCGCCGGATTTGCCGCGTCTGGCGCACTCTCTTCTTCGAGCCAAAGGGCGTGGTGTTCCCTGGCCCAGTTGAAGTCCACACCGCCGGTACCCATCGCCTCGAAGGCGCCTTCCATGCCGATCGCCCCCCAATATAGATGTGCGCGAGCATGGCGGCGATGAACAGCATGGCGACGACGGCGTGGACCATCTGTAGTCTACGGGCGGGACGAGCGCGCAGTGGAGGCGGCGCGCCTTCGTGCTTGGCGATGCGTTGCGCCGGGCCGAAACCGGCCAAACGGTGGCGCGCGGCCGCGATCCCGCCGTTCGGTCAACCGGTTAGACGGTCCCGGTCGTCGCCGGGACGCAGCGCGGAAAGGGGAGGCGCTTCGACACCGACCAGGCTGACCAGGAGCCGGACCCGTTCTTCCTGGCGATAGGGCTTTGACAGCCGCGGCAGGCCTAATTCGTCTCCCGGAACCTCCTTGTACCCGCTCGCCAGCACGACGGGAACACTCGGCCAGTTGTGGCGGATCCGCTCCGCCAGCTCGGTGTTGGTCATCCCCGGCATCGCGTGATCGGTGATGACAAAATCGATGTCGGATTGCGAGCTCAACACCTCCAGGACGCTCTCCGCGGAGCCGGCCTCGATCGCCTGGTGGCCCAGATCCTCCAGCATTGCCGCGGTCCCCGCTGCGACGATCGGATCATCGTCGACAACGAGCACTGAACAACCATTTTCTCGGGAAAATCAACAGGGTGGCGGAGGGGATGGGATTCGAACCCACGATACAGTGTTAACCGTATAACGGTTTAGCAAACCGCCGCCTTCAGCCACTCGGCCACCCCTCCACCGATGAGCGGGTGCACGGCGTATGCCGCGTCAGTTCTAATGTTCGGTCGCCGGCGAGTCAATTCGACGCTCGGGAGAGAGAACAAAACCAGAAATCGACACCCGGTTCGACGCCAGCCTTATGGCGCAGTGCATGGAACATCACTCGCGGCGGCTCACGCGCCGGCGCGGTGCGACGCCAATCGGTGCCGCCGCGGCTCGATAGGGTCGCGTGCCACTCGGCTCCCACAACCGCGCATCCTTCATCCCCGACCGAGCATTCGCTTTGCCCAGCCATTGCGCGTCGGCGGCCCGGATGCTGTGCTGCGCGCCGGCATACCTCGAGGGCATCCCGCGCCGCAGCGCCCGGCCGACCGCAGTCGGGCGATACCCTCAGGGCGAATTCTCGATCCGCTCCATATCGGCGTCGCTGAACCCGAAATGATGGCCGATCTCGTGGATCAGCACATGGCGGACCACGGCGAACAGCTCCTCGCCGGTCTCGCACCAATAGTCGAGGATCGACCGGCGGTAGAGGAAGATCATGTCGAGTTGGGGCCGCGGATCGCTGACACTCTTCCACGGCAGCGCCACCCCGCGGTAGAGCCCCAAGAGGTCGAACGGGCTCTCCAGCTCCATCTCCGCTTCGGTCTCGGCGTCGGGGAAGTCCTCGACCCGGATCACCACCGGCCCCAAATGCCGCTTCAACCGGCGCGGGATGACGCCGAGGGCCCGCGCGGCGAGCGCCTCGAGTTCGGCGAGCGTGGGCGGATGCTGTGCCGTCACCGCGCGCGCCCGGCGTGACGCCGGTCTTGACCAACCGCGCGCGGCGGTTCACTTCGTAGGAGGCGGGTCCAACAAGGGAGGGGGCTATGGTCGAGAAGCTCACCGGCGCGGCGCGCCACACGGCGCTGCACCGATTGCACGGCTGGAGCGAAGTCGAGGACCGCGACGCGATCCGCAAGAGCTTTCACTTCAGCAATTTCTCCGAAGCCTGGGGGTTCCTGTCGCGGATCGCGCTCGCCGCCGAAAAGATGGATCACCACCCGGAAATCTTCAACGTCTACAACCGGGTCGAGATCATCCTGTCGACCCACGATGTCGAGGGGCTGAGCGAGAAGGACGTCCATCTCGCGCAAGTGATCGATGAATTGGCGCCCGAACGCGACCGCCGCCCGCCGACGCCGTAACCGCGCCTCTGGCGACCCGCGGCGCCCGCAGCCTCAGCGCATCGGGATGCTGTACATGACGAGGATCGATTGCTCGCCCGGGTTGAGCTTGGTCAGCCCGGCATTCGAGGTATGGGTAACCTCGAGCCCGAGCCGGCTCTGGTCGGCGAACCGGTAGGCGAACTCAGCGCCGGTGCGGTATTCCCACCAGGACCCGAGCCTGGTGCCGGAGCCGGGCTCGAAAATGCCGGCCGCGGCGTTCGGGGTCAGCACCCAACTCGGGCCGAAATTCACGTCGAACCCGAAACCGACATAACCGTAGGCGGCGCCGTCGGTGGTGCCCGACGCACCGATAAACGGCGCCAGAATCCAGACCGTATCGCCGAACCGGTATTCGCCGCGAAATTCGCCCGCGCTGCCGGCGTTCTTATGGGCGCTTGGCGTGATGTCGAAGACGCCGGCGCCGAGGGCGAGATACGGCGGGTCGCCAGGCGAGCCCAAGGTCAGCTGCGCCGCGGCCGGCGGCGCGAGCGCGGCCATCAAGGTAATGACCGCCGCCGCGAACGCCGCTCGCATTCCCAATATCGAAAGCCTCACCCCGATCCCCCTCCGCCTTCAGCTGGGCATATTAGAGGCGATCATCGTGCCGGCAAGCGAAACCGCAGCGCGTTCCCTACGGCCGGGGCTCACCACCCCTTGGCGCGCTCGCCGGCGAGGATGAGCTGCTCGCGGATCCCCGGCTCCATCGCCGAGTGGCCGGCGTCGCGCACGATGATGTATTGCGCCTCGGGCCAGGCGCGTGCCAATTCATCGGCGCCGCGAATCGGGCAGATCATGTCATAGCGCCCCTGGACGATCGCCGCCGGCAGATGGCGGACCCGGTCGATATGCGCCATGAGATCGCGCTCGGGCGGAAACAGGTGCGAAGTGAAGTAATGCGCCTCGATCCGCGCCAGGCCGAGAGCAAGGTGCTCTTCGCCGAAGGCGGCGATCGTTTCCGGACTGGGCAGGAGGGTCGAACAGGCGCCCTCGTAGACGCTCCACGCCCGCGCCGCCGGCAAATGAATGCCGGGGTCCGGGTCAACGAGGCGGCGGTGATAACCGGCGAGCAGATCCGTCCGCTCAGCCTCCGGCAGAAACCCGGCGAAGGCGCGCCAGGCTTCGGGAAAGACCCGCTGCATGCCATAGAGGAACCACTCGATCTCGGATTGCCGGCACAAAAAGATGCCGCGCAGAATGAGGCCGCGCACGTTTTGGGGGTGGGTCTCGGCATAATAGAGCGCCAGCGTCGAGCCCCACGAACCGCCGAAGACCAGCCATTGGGTGATGCCGAGCTCGTGGCGCAGCTGCTCGATATCGGCGACGAGGTGGTCGGGGGAATTGTCCCGGGTCTCGGCGAGCGGGGTCGAGCGGCCGGCGCCGCGCTGATCGAAAATGACGATGCGCCAATGGCTTGGATCGAAAAACCGGCGGTGCACCGGCGTCGCCCCGGCGCCCGGCCCGCCATGGACGAACAGCGCCGGCGGCCCCCCGGGATTGCCGGACTCCTCCCAGTACATCACATGGCGCCGGTCGAGCCGCAGGCGCCCGGTGCGGTAGGGCTCGATCGGCGGGAACAGATCGCGGCGCGTCGTCATCGCGTCGCAGTGTAGGAGCGCCGGCGCCATTGCGATAGCACACACGGCGATTTGTTCGGTCGGGATGCGCCCGGCGGGCATCGCCAGCGTTTGCAGCTCCCCATTTTCGACTATGCTGCGCCGGCGCGAGTTGTCTTCATCGCCGCCCTCGCGAAACCGCCGGTCGGCAGATCCCGCACTCCGCTCGTCGCCGGGGATACCGGAGGCAAATGAGATGGCCGATCGCGCGCCGCTCTCGCCGGCGTTGCCTGGGCGCTTTGGCCGCGACGCGCCGCGGGGCGAGAGTTGCGGCGATAGTGCCGGCGCGGCGACGCCCGTCACGATCACCGCAAGCTGGTGCCCGCCGGCCGAAGTTTGGTTGCACGCGCCGCTGGCGCGGGCGGTGCTGGCCGAAAAGCCGCATCGCCGGTTGGCACGGCTTCGGCGCAAAGTGGCGCGCACGCTCTTCCACATCGTGCATCAGCGGATTGGCCTGCCGGCCCCGGCCGAGTTGCGGTTCGCCAACGGCAAGATCGCCGCGGTCAATTGCGCCAATACGGCGTTTCTCGACTATGCGGCGCGCAACCAGCGGGCCGAGGGTGTCGAACCCGAAGTCAGCGGGCTCTTGATCGGCTTGGCCGCGCGGCTGCGGGTGGTTTACGACGTCGGCGCCAACTGGGGGTACTATCCGCTGCTGCTCGGCGCCGAAGCACGCTTTCGCGGCGTCATCCACGCCTTTGAGATCGGTCCGCGGACGTCGGCCGATTTGCGTCGTGTCATCGCCGCGGCGGGATTGGGGGAGCGGGTCACGGTCCATGGTTTCGGGCTGTCGGACCACGAGGGCGAGGTACGCCTCAGCCGCGAAAAGCACAGCTATCTGGCGCGCATCGTCGGCGAGGGGTACCGGGGTGCCGTCGATCGCGTCGGCGTGCGCCGGCTCGACGGTCTCGGGCTTCCGCCTCCCGATCTGATCAAGGTCGATGTCGAGGGGCACGAGCTCGCGGTGTTGCGCGGCGCCGCCGGCATCATCGAGCGCGATCAGCCGCTGGTGGTGATGGAAAGCTGGCATGAGCCGGTGCGCACCGAGGCGATGCTGGCGCCCTTGCGGCTGCTCGACGGGCTTGGCTACCGATGGCATCGGCTGAATTGGTACCCGCAACCAGGGGGTGGGATCGCACCGGGTGTTCGGTATGGGTCGATCGTGCTGTCGCCGCTCGGGGTTTCCGAGCGTCCCGCGATCCGCACGACGCTGAACCTGCTGGCGGTTCCGGCCCGCCGAGCGGCGGAATTTGGGATAAAGTGACGCACCATATCAGGTGACGGCCCGATTGCGTCCCCGATGGCCACCCCCCGGCCGCTGCGGTATCTGGCAGCGCATGGCCCGCTGTGCCATGATCGTGCGCTCGCATCGCATTGCGACGAAATAACGGGAGTAAAGGATGACCGCAGCGGACGGTCTTGTCAGGAGACAGAACATGACGGCGCTGGAAGAACGGACGATCGCGCCCGAGAGACGGGTCGGCGACAGGAGGGTCTCGGCCGAGCGGAGGGTCTCGGCCGACCGACGCATTTGGGAGGGAGATCGAAGGGGTGCGGCGGCGGAGCGGCGGGTTGACCCCGGAAGGCGCAGAATGGGCGCGCGGGGGAGGCGGATCGGGGCGGGAGACAGACGCGCCGCCGCGGACCGAAGGATCGCCGCGCGGGAACGGCGAGCGGGGGCAGGCGAGCGACGGATGAGGGCGGCCGGATAGGAGGAACCCGCGATGGCGCTGAAACGCATGGTATTGCAGATCGGCATGGGGACCGACATCCGTGGCGCGGACTACACCAAGGCGGCGGTACGCGCGCTGCGTGATGCCTTGTGGCACAATTCTCTCTCCGTCGCGGCCGCGCTCGGCCTCCCGGTCGATGCGATGCAGGTCGAGGTCACAATCGGTGTGCCGCGACCCGAGCGGGTTGACAAGGCGGCGGTGTTGGCGGTGCTGCCGCATGGGACCGGGACTGTCGACGTGGTCGAGGGTGGTCTCGAAATCACCAACGACGAGGGCACCAACACGACCGTCCTCGCCAATGCCGCGGCGATCGTCCGGCTCGACGTTGCGCAGGCCCAGCCGACGAGGAGCGCGCGGTCATGACGCTGCGACGGGTCATCACCGAGTTTGGCAGCGGCAACGATCTGCACGGGAGCGACTATACCAAGGCGGCGGTGCGCGCCGTCCAAGATGCGATCCACCACAGCTCGCTGTCGCTGATCGGCAGCCTCGCGGTCGATGCCCGCGCCATGCAGGTCGAGGTCACGATCGGGGTGCAGCGCCCCGCCCTGGTCAGAGCCGACGCGGTCAAGGCCGCGCTGCCGCACGGCGAGGTTACGGTGAAAATCATCAAGGGGGGCCTCGACGTTCCGGGCGAAGCGGGGGGCGACGTTGCCATCATCGCCAGCGCTGCGGTGACCGTCAGGCTCGATCTCGCGTGATGGCGACCGGATCGGCGGGTCAGTCGGGGGGCGGCGCCAGCTCGCTCAATCGCGCCGCGGCGGTGTTGCGGCGCCGCCACAGGCGACTGCTCTCGATCGCTTGCCAGATGGCGATCGTCGGCAATCCGATCGCCAGGTCGCGCCCGCGTTTCAACAAGGAGAGCGCCAGCGACATTTCCGGGGTCAGCCCGAAACCGACGCCGAGCAGGAGATAGGCGGCCTCCTGGATCCCGACCGCCTGGGGCACGAGAAAAGCCACGGTTCGGATGGCGTAGAGCAGACTTTCGATCGCCAGCACGGCGCCGAACGGCAGCGCCTCACCGGCCAGACGAAGGGCGAGCCACACTTCGGCCGCGCTCGCGATCCAGGCACCAAAATGCAGGAGAAAGCTGACCCACAGCCCGCCGCGTCGACGATAGATGTCGGTGAGTGCGGCATGGACCGCCGCCGCCCCCGCGGCGCCGCGCTCGGCCCAGCCACGTCCGAGGTGACGGGCGATGCGGTCGAAGAGCCCGATGCCGCGGCGCTGCAAGAGGACAAAGGCGGTGGCGACGAGAGCGGCAACGCCAAGGCCGAGCAGCACTGGCAGCGCCACCCGCGACTCCGGTTGCAGCTCGATAAACCAGGCGAGGCCCAACGCGGTGTAGGCGAGCTGAGCGATGAATTCGACGGTCACATCGACGATTGTGCTCGCCGCGGCGAGGGTTCCCGGCACACCGGTCAGCGCCAGGGCCCGGGCGCCAAGCACATAGCCGCCGACCTGCGACAACGGCAGCGCCTCGGATCCGCAATCGCGGACCAGCCGCGCCCATATCACCATCCCCGAAGGGGTGCCCGGCAGCAACGCGCGCCAGGCCAGACCCATTCCGGCGGTCAGCACGAGATGCATCGCGCAGATTGCGACAAAGCCGATACCGCCGACCGCGAGCAGCGAGCGCAACACGGCGCCGGCCCCGAAATAGCCGACGAGCATCGCTATCGCCGCCACCCCGATGACGGCGACCAGGGTCGGTAGCCCTTTCATCAGGGTAGGGTCACGGTGCGGGGCTGCCGGTTGCGCATGAAGCGGCGCACGAAACCGATCAGGGACGGGACCACCTGGGGGCGCAACAGGCGCGGATCGTAGCCTTCCAGGCGACGCTCGTTTTCCGCCAGGCACAGGTCGAAGAGCGCGGCCGGCGCCAAATCTATGTCGGCAACCGCCTTGCTTCCGGTCAGGGTGAAGTTGTTGTCCTGCGGCATCTGGCCACGCGACGCGTCGCGCGCCAATCCGATGCGCTCGTAGACCAGGAAAACCCATACCGCGGCGACCCGGCACCAGAACCACGGTCGGCGCCACCACGCCAAATTGCGGCGGTGCCAGGCCACCCAGTTGACGAAGAACAGAATGTGGCGCGCCTCCTCCTGCATGACCGGCTCGAAAGTGTCGATCAAATCCGGCGGGAAGAAGCGCGATTGCCGAGCCAGCGCAAACAGGCCGAAGGCGAAAAAGCTGTCGATGCACTCGCTGAAGCCGGTGACCATGAAGGCCCATTCGGGGTGGCGCGGCCGGTGATATTCGGGCTCCGGTGCGAGCGGGATGCCATAAGCCTCGACGAGGTTCGACAGGACCTGCTTGTGGCGCCCCTCCTCGAACGCGTTAAGGAGGACGGCCTCGCGCAGCAACGGATCGGCGGTCTGGTCGGCATAGCTGAGGACCCGCAAGCTCGCCTTGCCTTCGGTCTGCACCGCGATGTCCCAGATCGGCAAGGCGACGAGGCGGTCGCGCGCGTCCCTGTCGAGCCGGGGCCAGTCGATGACTGCCGGCTTATAGGGGTTATGGGTGTCGAGCAGCATCCGGCAGAAGGCGACCCGGTGGCGCTCGCTGCCCGGGCGGATCCTTCCCGATGTGGGTGCCGTCCAGCGCCGCGCCGTCTGCTCGGCAGCCGCTATCGTGGTGTCGTCGGTCACCGGATCACCATCCCCTAATCCTACCCTGAAGGCGAGCGAACGCGGCCCCGGCCGTCGTTGACTCACCCGGACCCCTCCCCTATATAGCGGCCTCCGCTCAACCTGGGCAGTTCCCGTCGGAGAGGTGCCGTGAAGCGCACTTACCAGCCGAGCAGGCTCATCCGCAAGCGCCGCCACGGCTTTCGTGCGCGAATGGCCACCCCGGGCGGCCGTCGGGTGCTGGCCGCGCGGCGCGCCAAGGGCCGCAAGCGCCTGTCTGCTTGATCGTTCTTGCCTGCTTGACCGCTCCTCTCGGCTTGATCCAACCAACCGCGCCACAAAGCCGCGGGCTCAGCCTACCGATAACCCGGATATCGATGGCGAGTGGGCTTGCAAGGCTCAAGACCCGCGGCGACTTTCTGCGGGTCGCCGCAGGACGCCGCCGTGCGGTGCGGCCAGGCGTAGTATTGCAGGCCGCGCCGAACCCGTTGGGGGTGAGTGGCGGCGAGGCGGTGCGGGTTGGCTTCACCGCGAGCCGAAAGGTCGGTAATGCCGTGCTCCGCAATCGGGCAAAGCGGCGATTGCGCGCGGCCGCCGCCGACGTCTTGGTTCGCGACGGGAAGAAGGGGACCGATTACGTGTTGATCGCCCGCGCCGGAACCGCCGAGCGGCCGTATGCGGATCTCGTGCATGATCTCGCGACGGCGCTGCGTGAGATCGACCGGCGCCCCGGCCCCAACCCTCCCCCGCAAGCGGCGCAGGCCCCGCCGGCGCAGGGAAGGGTAGGTGCAGGAGGCGACGCCCGGCCGCGGCAGGGCGAGGAGTGTTGAGATGGCTTATGACGGCGGCGCGGGCCGCGTGCTGGGGTTGGCGATAAGGGCAATGATCCGCGCCTATCAGCTGGTGGTGGCGCCGATCCTGGGACCCACCTGCCGCTATTACCCGAGCTGCTCGCACTATGCCGCCGAGGCAGTCGCGCGGCACGGACCCTGGCGCGGCTCGCTCATCGCGGTGCGGCGGCTGCTGCGCTGCCACCCCTGGGGCGGCAGCGGTTACGACCCGGTTCCCTCCGAGCCGGGCAGCTGAGCCAGGCCCCGGGGCCGCCGCTCGCCAATGGAACAGCGCAATCTCCTGCTCGCGATTGTGTTATCGGTCGGCATTCTGGTCGGGTTCCAACTCCTGTTCGCGAAGTACTTTCCAACGCCGCCGCCCCATCCTGCGCCGGCGGCGCAGACCGCACCGTCGC
>DASYZD010000161.1:0-16742 GCA_035946655.1 Allostellaceae bacterium
CAGCGAGCGCGCGGTCGACGACCGCGGCGAAGCTCGCTTCGTCGGCGCCGTCGAGCGTCTTCGATGAGCCGCCGTGGCCCGGCAGGTCGAGCGCAATCGTCCGCCGTCTCTCGGCGAGCGCCGGCTGGGTGAACATCCAGCTGTTGAGATCGCCGCCAAAGCCGTGAATGAGTACGACCGGCGTCGCCCCCGGGTTGCCATCGCCGCCAACATCGAGAACGCGCAGACGCTGTCCGCCGGCCTCGATGTCGCGCGGCGCCGGGGCGCCCTCGTCGCCCGCTTCGGCGACTGGCTCGGGCGCGACAAACCCGGCGACAAACGCGGCGATCTCGGCATCGGGGACGCTTCCGGGCGCCGCCACCGCGAGGAGCGCCCCGACCGGCAGCGTTGCCCCTTCGGCCGCAACGATGCGGCGCAAGGTTCCAGCCTCGCCCGCTTCCATGACATTGGTGATCTTGCTGGTCTCGATTTCGAGAAGTTCCTCGCCGGCCCGGTAGCTCTCGCCCTCCGCCTTCAGCCAGCCGAGGACCTTGCCCTCGGTCATCGTCAGGCCCCATTTCGGCATCGTGATCATGGTGATTTCAGCCATCCGACAGGTCCTCGAATTGCCAATTTCCGTCATGCCCGGCCTTGTGCCGGCGAAAGCCGGATCCACGCTGCAGTGGCTCCCGTGGGGATCAACAGTCCCGGCTTTCGCCGGGAATGCGGTTAGGTATGTCGCGTTGAGGTGGCATTCGACTCGCCCCCTTTCAGGGTGCGACATTCTGTCCTATCTTTGTGGGTCACACGGCGGTAGCGCGGAACCGCCACCGGCGGGCAGCCGCGCCGACGCACGGGAGGTTCCCATGAACGTCGAAACGATCCTGCGTAACAAGGGTAATTGGGTCGCGACGATCCGGTCGGATGCGGCGATCGCGGAGGCGGTCGACATCCTGAACAAGGAGCGCATCGGCGCCATTGTCGTCAGCGAGGACGGCGGGGGTGTCGACGGCATCCTGTCGGAGCGCGACGTCGTGATCGCCCTGGCGGAAAACGGGGCGGATCTCTTGTCGCGCCGTGTCGGCGAGGTCATGACCCGCACCGTCATCACCTGCGACCCGAGCGACACCGTCGGCGAGCTGATGGCCGAGATGACCAACCGGCGCGTCCGCCATTTTCCGGTCGTCGCCGGCGGCCGGCTCTGCGGCATCGTCAGCATTGGCGATCTGGTCAAGAGCCGCCTCGACGAGGTCGAGTTCGAGGCCAGTTCGCTGCGCTCGTTCATCGCCGGCGCGTGAGGCAAGCCGCAGTCTGGTGTCGGCAACTGCCCCCATCGCCGCTCGGGGTTCAGCAATTCCGCTTGGTTTCCGATTCCCGGATCTGGCGCAGCACGTCGCGGACGCTGCGCGCGGTGCGCAATTTGCGCCCGATATCGGGAGCCAAACGCAGATCGCCCTCGCCGTCGAGCCAGCCGGCTTCGGTGTCGGGCGGCAATTCGCGCATGACCGCGGCGAAGGCGCGGAAGATCGCCTCGACATCGCGCGCCTCGAGCCGCCGTTCCCTGGCCACGCCGCCCGCCTCCGCTGTGGCGCGGGCTCCTCCCCCGCGGCGCCACCCTATCAGAACAGGGCGAGCTGGTCGCCCTGCTGCGGCGGCGGACGGAAGCGGCCGGTGTCGAGCGCATGGATCGAGCGCGGGGCGAAACCAAGCCGGCGGCAGGCGCGGTCGAAGCGCGCGGCGAGCATGTCGGCATAGGGACCGCCGCCAGTCATCCGTTTCGACCAGGCCGAGTCGTAAAGCCGGCCGCCATGGCATTGCGCGACCAGCGACAAGAC
The DNA here is from genome assembly GCA_035946655.1 of Allostellaceae bacterium. Lineage (GTDB taxonomy): Bacteria > Pseudomonadota > Alphaproteobacteria > ATCC43930 > CGMCC-115725 > DATARH01. The sequence continues at coordinate 1,815 of DASYZD010000161.1, forward strand.
GTGTGCGGCCTTTTGCGGCGCATGCTCCTCGAGCCATTCCTTGAACAGCGCCTTCAATTCGAGCGGCAGGCGCAACAGCGTGTAGCCGGCGACGCTGGCTCCCGCTTCGCGCGCCCGCGTCAGGATCTCCTCCATCTCGTTGTCGTTGAGCGCCGGGATCATCGGCGCCGCCAGGACGCCGGTCGGCACGCCCGCAGCGGCGAGCGCGGCGATCGTCTCCAGCCGGCGCTCCGGGGTGGCGGCGCGCGGCTCCATCCGGCGCGCCAGATCGCGCTCCAGCGTCGTCACCGAGACCGTGACGACCGCGAGCTTGGCGCGCGCCATCTCGCCGAGAATGTCGATGTCGCGCTGGATCAGCGCCCCCTTGGTGACGATCGTGACCGGGTGGCGGAAATCGCGCAGCACTTCGAGGATCGCCCGGGTTATTTGGAGGCGCTTTTCGGCCGGCTGGTAAGGGTCGGTATTGCTGCCCAATGCAATCGGCCGGCACTGGTAGCCCTTTTTGCGCAGCTCGGCCTTGAGAAGGGCCGCCGCCTGCGGCTTATAGAAGATGCGGGTCTCGAAATCGAGGCCGGGCGACAGCCCGAGATAGGCGTGGCTCGGCCGTGCATAACAATAGATGCAGCCATGCTCGCAGCCGCGATACGGGTTGATCGAGCGGTCGAAGCCGATATCGGGCGAGTCGTTGCGTGCGATGATCGTTCGCGTCGCATCGACGCTGAGTGTTGTCGCAACGCGCAGGGGCTCGCCGTCGGTTTCGCTATCGGCCGACCCCCAGCCGTCGTCAAACGCGACGCGCTCTTCCTTCTCGAAGCGGCCGGTCTGGTTGCTCGCAGCGCCGCGTCCCTTGCGCGCCATGGTGATGCCCGGCATATCCATGCCGTCGATCATACCGGCCGATGCGAACATTACAAGAACAAAATAGCGTCTCCGTCGTCATCCCGACGCTGGAGGTCGCCGACACGCTGCCGGCCGCCCTGGCCGCGCTCGCCGGTGCCCGATCGATCCGCGAAATCGTCGTCGCCGACGGCGGCTCGACCGACGGAACGATCGCGCTTGCTGGCGCCGCCGGCGCCCGGATCGTCAGCGCACCGCGCGGGCGCGGGACCCAGCTCGCCGCCGGCGCGGCCGCGGCCTCGGGCGACTGGCTCTTGTTCCTGCATGCCGATTGCCGCCTGGCGCCGGGCTGGGAGGCGGCCGTCCAGGCCTTTGTCGCGGCCCCGGGGGCGCAGGGCCGCGCCGGCTATTTCACGTTCGCCCTCGATGATCGGAACCCGGCGGCGCGGCGGCTCGAGCGCATCGTCGCGTGGCGCTGCCGGGCGTTTGGCCTGCCCTATGGCGACCAGGGGCTCTTGATCGCTCGGGCGCTCTACGATTCTGCCGGCGGGTTCGCGGCGCTGCCGCTGATGGAGGATGTCGAGTTCGCGCGCCGGCTCGGCCGCCGCCGGCTGGCGTCGCTCGGCGTGCCGCTGCACGCCTCGGCGCGGCGGTACAGGAGCGGCGGCTATATCCGTCGACCGCTGCGCAACCTCGTATGCCTGTCGCTGTATTTCATCGGCGTGCCGGCCCGGCATATCGCCCGGCTCTATCGCTGAGGCGGGCGATGACGCGGCGCCATCTCGTGCTATTCGTACGCGCCCCGCAATGGGGCGTCGGCAAGCGCCGCCTGGCGCGCGATGTCGGGGATGCGGCGGCGTTGCGCTTCGAGCGAGCGATGCTGGAACGGCTGGTCCGCCGGCTCGGGCGTGACCGGCGCTGGCAGCTGCGCCTCGCGGTAACGCCGGACCTTGCCCGCCGCCGCTCCCGCCTCTGGCCGCGCGATGTTCCGCTGACCGGGCAGGGCGCCGGCGATCTCGGAACCCGCATGCGCCGTGCGCTCGCCACCTGCCCACCGGGTCCAGCGGTGCTGGTCGGCAGCGATATCCCGGCGCTGGGCGCCGACCATATCGCCAGCGCGTTCCGCCTCCTCGGACGCCACGATCTCGTCTTCGGGCCGGCGGCCGACGGCGGGTTCTGGCTGGTTGGCGCGCGCCGCTCGCCGCGCCTGCCGCCGCTGTTCGGGCCGGTCCGCTGGTCGGGACCACACGCGCTCGCCGATGCGGTGCATAATTTGCCGCCTCGCGATTCGGTCGGCTTTGCCGCGCGCCTCGAAGATGTCGACGATGGCCCCTCTTACCGCCGCCTGGCGCCACGCCGGGGCTTTTGAGGCCGCTAACCCTTCAAATGCTCCTGCAGCCGCGGCATCAGCTCGACGAAGTTGCACGGGCGGAAGCGGTTGTCGAGCTGGTGGACGAGGATGTCCTGCCACGCATCGCGGCACGCGCCCGGCGAACCCGGCAGCGCGAACAGGTAGGTGCCGCCGGCGACCCCGGCGGTGGCGCGGCTCTGGATTGTCGAGGTGCCGATCTTCTCGAAGCTGAGCCAGCGGAACAACTCGCCAAACCCGGCGACCTCCTTTTCGTAAACGCTGTGGAAGGCTTCCGGCGTGACGTCGCGGCCGGTGACCCCGGTACCGCCGGTGGCGATCACGACATCGATCTCCGGGTCGGCGATCCAGGTGCGCAGCTGCGCGGCGATGGCGCCCTGATCATCGCGCACGATGCGGCGCGCGGCGATCTTGTGTCCGGCCGCGGTGGCGAGCTCGGCCAGCGTGTTGCCGGAGCGGTCGTCGGCGGCGGTTCGGGTGTCCGACACGGTCAACAGCGCGATGTTGACCGGCAGAAATGGGCGGGTGTCGTCAAGGCGGCCTGGCATCGCACACTCCCTCAATCGATGCCCCAAAGGTAGCGAGCGCCGCGGGGCCAAACAACGCATGGCGGCCGATCATGCCGACGCCTCCTATCGCGCGCCGGCGAGCGCGTCGAGCCTGGCGCGCAGCGCCAGGAGGTCGCGCCAGGTCTCGCGCTTGCGCTCGGGAGCGCGCAACAGGAATGCCGGATGAAACATCGCCAGCGTCGGGACCGGATCGTCGAGCCCGGGCACCGCGAGATCGAACCAGCGGCCGCGCAGCCGGGTGATCCCCTCAGAGAGCGGCAAGAGGGCGCTCGCCGCCGTCCCGCCGCTCAGCACGAGCACGCGGGGCCGGGCCAGCGCGATGTGGCGCAGCACGAACGGCAGGCAGGCGGCGATCTCGGCCGTCGTCGGCTTCCGGTTGCCGGGCGGGCGCCAATAGATGACGTTGGTGATCTGGACGGATGTGCGATCGAGCCCGATCGCGGCCAGCATGCGGTCGAGCAATTGCCCGCTGCGCCCGACAAAGGGGCGTCCGATGCGGTCTTCCTCGGCGCCGGGCGCTTCCCCGATGATCATGACCGGGGCTGCCGGGTTGCCGTCGATAAACACCGTGTTGGTCGCGGTGCGTTTCAAGGCGCAGCCGTCGAAGGCGGCGACGAGCGCGCCCAGCGCCTCGATCGTCTCGGCACCGGCGGCGAGGGAGCGCGCCGATTGCGCCGCCTCGGCCAACGATTCGGCGAACGCGCCCGGCGGACTGACGACGCCCGGCGCGGCGGCAGGCGGCGCGGCGGCGAGCGGCGCTGACGGGCGCGGCACCGGGATCGGGGGCACCGGCAGCGCGGCGGGTGGTGGCGGCGTGAGCCGATTGGGCGCGATCTCGCCGAGCGCCTCGTCGGCGCCCATCGCGATCTGCCATTCGAGGAGCGCCCGCGCGGCGCCGGCCGAGAGAATGGATGGTGGCGCAGCGGCGGGCGGCATCTTCCCAGAGTACCACTTCCGCGTATGATCGACACCGGCGTCGGGGACGAGGTGATCGAATGAAGCGGCGCGATTTTATCGCTCTTCTGGGCGGCGCCATTGTGATGCCGTTCGCCACCCGCGCGCAGCAGAAGGCGATGCCGGTGATCGGCGTCCTCGTCGGCAGCTCGCCGGGACCGTCTGCACCCTATGCGGCCGCGCTCCGCCAGGGGCTGAGCGAGACCGGCTACGTCGAGGGAGAAAACGTCGCGATCGAATATCGCTGGGCGGAGGGTCACTACGACCGGCTGCGGGCATTGGCTGCCGACCTCGTCAGCCGCAAGGTCGACGTGATCGTGGCAGCTGGCGCCCCCCTGGCACGCGAGGCGAAGAATGCAACCTCGACGATCCCGATCGTGTTCGCTAGCGGTCCCGACCCGGTTGCCGCCGGCCTCGTCGCGAGCCTTGCCCGGCCAGGTCGTAACGCCACGGGGGTCAGCATCCTCAACGAGGAGCTTAACCCCAAGCGATTGGAACTGGTGTCCGCGCTGGCTCCACAGGCCAGGGTGATCGCCCTAATGGTGCATCCGAACAATTCGCAGACTGTCCCTGGAATGCGGGATACAGCGCGCGGAATGGGGATGCGCCTGGAGATCCTGACGGCCAGCACCGAAGCCGAGATCGACGCCGATTTCGATTTACTCGTCCGCATGCAAGTCGGCGCGCTCATCATGAACCCTGACCCGTTATTCTTCAACCGCCGCGATCAACTGCTGGCGTTGGCGGCGCGCCATGCCGTTCCGGCGATCTATCCTTGGCCCGATTTCGCCCGTTCCGGCGGTCTGATCGCTTATGGAACCAGCCTGACGGGCGTCTATCGACAGGTTGGGGTATATGCGGGACGGGTCCTGAAGGGCGATAAGCCGGCCGATCTGCCAGTCCAGCAGCCGACCACCTTTGAGCTGGTGATCAACCTCAAGACCGCCAAGGCGCTCGGCCTGACTGTGCCGCGCTCGATCCTGGCGCGCGCCGACGAGGTGATCGAGTGATATTACGCCGCGACCTCATCAGCCTATTCGGCAGCGCGTTGGCATGGCCGCTCACGGCGCGCGCACAGCAGAAGGCGGTGCCGGTGATTGGCTACCTCGCCGGCGGATCGTCCGGCTCGGCTGCAGGGGGGCTTACCCTCTTCCGCCAAGGGCTGAGCGAAACCGGCTACGTCGAGGGACAAAATGTGGCTATCGAATACCGCTTTTCCGAAGGGCACTATGATCGGCTGCCTGGGATGGCCGCCGACCTCGTCGACCGCAAAGTTGATTTGATCGCGGCAAGCGGTGGCGACCGTTCGACCCTCGCGGCGAAAAACGCCACCGCGACAATCCCGATCGTTTTCATCATCTCCAGCGACCCGGTTGCTTCTGGGCTGGCCGCCAGTCTCGCCCATCCGGGCGGCAACTTTACGGGCTTCAACCTCATCAACATCGAGCTGACGTCCAAGCGGCTCGAACTGCTGTCCGAGCTGGTACCCCAAGCCCGGGTGATCGCCCTGCTGGTGAACCCGAACAACCCGTATATCGAGCAGATGATCCGCGACGCGCAGGCAGCGGCGAGTGCGAAGGGGGTGCAGCTCCGAATCCTGAGGGCTGGCAGCGAAAGCGAGATCGACGCGGCCTTTGCAACCCTCACAGAACTGCATGCCGGCGCACTCCTCGTCGACGGCGATCCGCTCTTCGCCAACCGGCGCGAGCAGCTCCTGGCAGTGACATCGCGCCATGCCATTCCGGCGATGTACTGGTTGCGCGTGTTCGTCGCGACCGGCGGCCTGATCAGCTATGGACCAAATCTCGCTCCGGTTTATCGCGAATTCGGCGTCTACGCCGGGAGGATCCTCAAGGGTGAGAAACCCGCCGATCTGCCGGTGCAGCAGCCGACCCGGTTCGAGCTGGTGATCAACATGAAAACCGCCAAAGTGCTCGGCCTCACCGTGCCTCAAGCGCTGCTCGCCCGAGCCGACGAGGTAATTGAGTGAAGCGCGGGGCTCCCTCCCGTTTTTGCGGCGATCCTTTATAGTCGTGCGAATGCACGACCGAGGTGACCGGTGGCGGACGTCGAACGCGAGCGGATGGAATATGACGTCGTCGTCGTTGGGGCCGGGCCGGCCGGGCTCGCGGCGGCGATCCGGCTGAAGCAGCTCGCGCTGGCCGCCGGCAATGAACTCGGCGTCTGCGTCATCGAGAAGGGGTCCGAAGTCGGGGCGCATATCCTCTCAGGCGCCGTCTTCATGCCGCGCGCGCTCGATGAGCTGATCCCGGACTGGCGCGAGCGCGGCGCGCCGCTCAACACCCCGGCCGTCGAGGACCGCTTTCTCTATCTGACTAAAAACCATGCGCTGCGCCTGCCGACCCCGCCGCAGATGCACAACCACGGCAATTACATCATCAGCCTCGGCAATCTGTGCCGCTGGCTGGCGGGCCAAGCCGAAGAGCTCGGGGTCGAGATCTATCCGGGGTTTGCCGCCGCCGAGGTGCTCTACGACGATGAAGCCCGGGTCCGCGGCGTCGCCACCGGCGATATGGGCGTCGGCCGCGATGGCGAGCGCACCGCGCGCTACACCTCAGGGGTCGAGTTGATTGCCCGCGAGACCCTGTTCGCCGAAGGCTGCCGGGGCTCCTTGACCAAGACCCTGATGGAGCGTTTCGGCCTGCGCGAGGACTGCGACCCGCAAACCTATGCGATCGGAGTTAAGGAATTGTGGGAGGTCGCCCCCGAGCATCACCGGCCCGGCCTCGTCATCCACACGATCGGCTGGCCGCTCGACGGCGCCACCTATGGCGGCTCGTTTCTCTACCACCTCGAAGACCGCCAGGTCGCGGTCGGGTTCGTCATCGGGCTCGACTACAAAAACCCGTTTTTGAGCCCGTTCGAGGAGTTTCAGCGGTTCAAGACCCATCCGGCGATTCGCGAGTTTTTCACGGGTGGGCGGCGCATCTCCTACGGCGCGCGGGCGCTCAACGAGGGCGGGCTTCAGTCGATCCCGCGCGTCGATTTTCCGGGCGGGGCGCTGATCGGCTGCGCCGCCGGGTTTATCAACGTGCCGAAGATCAAGGGCAGCCACACGGCGATGAAATCCGGCATGGTGGCGGCCGAGACGGTGTTCGCGCGGCTCAACGGGGATACCGGCGCCGCGGTGCGCGCGGCGCTGCAGCGCAGCTGGGTCTGGGACGAACTCTATTCGGTGCGCAACATCCGGCCGAGCTTCCGGTTGGGGCTATGGGGCGGGCTCCTCTATTCGGCGCTCGACACCTATGTGCTGCGCGGCCGCGCGCCGTGGACCTTCCACCACCATCCCGACTATACTCAGCTGGTCCCGGCGAGCCAGGCGCCGCCAATCGACTATCCCAAGCCCGACGGCAAAATCAGCTTCGACCGGCTGTCTTCGGTGTTTATCTCGAACACCAACCACGAGGAGGACCAGCCGCCGCATCTGCGCTTGCGCGACCCGGCGAAAGCGATTGCGATCAATTATCGGCTCTACGACTCTCCCGAGCAGCGCTATTGTCCGGCCGGCGTCTATGAGATTGTCGACGACGCCGCGACCGGCGACAAGCGGCTGCAGATCAATGCGCAGAATTGCGTCCACTGCAAAACCTGCGACATCAAGGACCCGGAGCAGAACATCGATTGGGTAGTGCCGGAGGGCGGAGGCGGCCCCAATTACCCGAACATGTAAGGTGACATGGCATGATGGAGCGCGGATCGGAGCGATGGCAGATTTGTTGAAAATACGCGCGTCGGGGAGCTGCTGGGGGCGGGTGCTGGCGATTTTCGTTGCGGCCTCGCTCGGCCTCGCGCCGGCGCTGGCCGCATCATCCTCCGCGGCAGCCAAATCGGTGCCCCCGGCACCCTCAACCGGGGCGGCGCAAGCGAAGCCGTCAGCCGTTCCCGACCACCTCTTTGGCGACTACCTCGCCGCCCGGCATGCCCAACAATTGCGCGATTTCGCCGCGGCGGCGAGCAGTTACGAGAAGGCGATCGCGGTCGATCCCGACGCGCCCGAGCTGATCAGCCGGACCTTCCTGATGGAAGTGGGCGTCGGGCATTTCGACCGCGCTCGCGCGCTGGCGCCAAAGGAGCTGAAGCTAGACCCCGATGACGCCATCGCCGAACTCGTCCTCTTGGTCGACCGGCTCAAGGCGGGCGATGCGGCCGGCGCGGTGAAACACGCCGCAGCGCTCCCCACCGACGGCGTGCACCGGTTCATCGGTCCCTTCGCGCTCGCCTGGACGCGCGCGGCGGCGGGCGACCTCGTCGGCGCCGATAGTGCGCTGCAAGGCCTTGATAAATTCAACGGCTTTCAGCCCTTGAAGGTGTTCCAACTGGGTCTGCTCTACGATTACGCCGGCAAGGCGGACAAGGCGCAGCAGTATTTCGACAAGGCACTCGCCGCCAGCGACAAGCTCAATTGGCGGCTGACCGAAGCGATCGCCAATTTCGACAAGCGCCATGGCCGCAGCGCCGAAGCCAAAGCCCTTTATCAGCGCTTCATCCAGCAGAACAGCAGCAGCGATCTGGCGTTGTCAGTGACCGCGGCGCTGCCCTCCGGTCCGCCGCAGCCGATCATCCGGTCGCCGGCAGATGGTTTGGCCGAGGCCCTGTTCGATCTGGCCAGCGTCTTGGACCAGGCCGAGACGATCGATCTGGCGCTGCTCTATGATCGCTTCGCCCTCAACGTGCGACCGCAATTCCCGCTGGCCCAGCTGCTCTTGGCCGACATCCTGAGCGCTCGGGAAAAGCCCGAGGAAAGCCTGGCCGTACTGTCCGAGATCCCAGCCGATTCGCCGTACTACTGGTCGGCGCGGCTGCGCAGCGCGGTCAACCTCGACACGCTCGAGCGCAGCGACGAGGCGATCGCGCTGCTCAAGCAGATGGCGGCGGAAAACCCCCGGCTGATCGGGGCGCAAGTCGAGCTTGGCGACATCTTGCGCAGCAAGAAGCGGTTTGCCGAGGCGGTCACTGCTTATGACGAGGCGATCCGCCGCGCCGCCGCAATGGGGCTCCCCGAGCGTTGGACGCTGTTTTACGACCGCGGCGTCGTCCTCGAACGCTCCGGCCAATGGCCCCGCGCCGAAGCCGATCTGTTGCACGCGCTCGAGCTCAAGCCCGATCAGCCGATGGTGCTCAATTATCTCGGCTATTCCTGGGTCGATCGCGGCGAGAACCTCGAACGCGGCCTCAAGATGATCGAGCAGGCGGTCGCACTGCGGCCCGAGGACGGTTACATCGTCGACAGCCTCGGTTGGGCGCACTACCGCACCGGCGATTATGCCGGCGCCGTGCAGTACCTCGAAAAGGCTACCGAACTGGTGCCGGAGGACCCGACAATCAACGACCATCTGGGTGACGCTTACTGGCAGACCGGCCGGCTGGTCGAAGCCCGTTATCAGTGGCGCCGCGCCCTGCAGTTTGGGCCACAGGCCGACGAGGTCAAGCCGATCGAGGCCAAGCTCGAACGCGGCATCGAGCCACCCGCCGCGCCGCCGCGCGGCGGCTGAGCCGGGCGGCGAGCCGGCCAGGGGGGGTGGCGGAGGGCGTGCCACCGGGTGGACCAGCGAACGTGACCTTTCGCGTCTTCGCACCGGCCAAGATCAACCTTTACCTGCATGTCCTCGGGCGGCGGGCCGACGGGTATCATCTCTTGGACAGCCTGATTGCGTTCGCCGATATCGGCGATTTGCTGACGGCCGCGCCGGCCGGCACCATGTCGCTGGCGTTGGGTGGCCCCGAGGCCGGCGCCATCGCCGCGCTCGGCGAGGATAATCTGGTGATGAAGGCCGCTCGGCTGTTCGCCCAAGCGGCCGCGGCGCAAGCGCCGCAGGCAGCCCCGGTCGGCGCCGCGCTGTATCTCGACAAGCGGCTGCCGGTATCTTCGGGGATCGGCGGCGGATCGAGTGATGCGGCCGCAACGCTGCGCGCTCTCGACCGGATGTCGCATCGCCCGCTCGGACCCGATATCCTGGCGATGCTCGCGCTCAAGCTTGGCGCGGATACGCCGGCCTGCCTCGCCGCCCGCCCGGTCTGGGTTGGCGGCATCGGCGAGCGGATCGAGGAGGCGGCGGGATTGCCGCCGGCCGGCATCGTCCTCGCCAATCCGCGCCGCACTCTGCCGACGAAAGCTGTCTTCACCGCCCGGCGCGGCAGCTTCACGGATACCGGCCGCTTCAGCCCGATGCCGCGTGATGCCGCCGGGCTCGCCAGCATCCTCAGCGAGCGGCGCAACGATCTGACCGAGGCGGCGGTGAGCCTGGTCCCCGAGGTCGCGGTGGTGCTCGCGCGTCTGGCCCGGTTGCCCGGAGCGCTCCTGGCGCGCATGAGCGGCAGCGGCGCGACGTGTTTTGCCTTGTTCAGCGATCGCTCCGCCGCACTCTCCGCGGGCGCCGTCCTCGCGCGCGCCGAGCCCCTATGGTGGTCGGCCGCCGGCGCCCTGATGACCGACCCGCGGCCGGTAGACGCCACCTCCGGTTCTCCGGAACGATAAAATCGCCAGCCCGCGCGGCAGCGACTCGCCTAATTTCAGCTTTGTCAGAGCAGCGGTGCTAGTTTACCGGTTCGCAGCGAGGCACCAGCGGGCCGATCCGATTGGGGCGTAGCCAAGTGGTAAGGCACCGGATTTTGATTCCGGCATACGGAGGTTCGAATCCTCCCGCCCCAGCCAGCACTCGTCATGGCCGGGCTTGACCAGGTCAAGCCCGGCCATGACGGTTTGGGGGGTTTCCGTCAAACCGGATCGCACACGGTGGTTTATTTGCCGTAGCCGTGCACCTCGCGCACCGCGGCGGCGATCTTGTCGGGGCTCGGGATGTAGAGCTTTTCGAGAGTGGGGGTGAACGGCACCGGGGTGTGCGGCGCGGTCACCCGGCGAATCGGCGCCTTCAACGCGGCAAAGGCGCGGTCGGCGACGAGGGCGGCGATGTCGGTCGCGATTCCGCAGCGCGGCGTCGCCTCGTCGACGATGACGAGGCGCCCGGTGCGCTCGACGCTCTCCAAGATCGTGTCTTCGTCCAGGGGCGAGGTCGTGCGCGGGTCGATCAGCTCGACTTCGATCCCCTCTTTCGCCAAGGCCTCGGCCGTTTCGCCGGCGTAATGCACCATGCGGGCGAGCGCGACCACGGTCACATCCTCGCCGTCGCGCACGATGTTGGCTTCGCCAAACGGGATCGTGTAGGGCTCGTCCGGAACCTCACAGCGCAGATCGTACATCAGCTTATGTTCGCAGAAGATGACGGGATCGTCGTCGCGGATCGCCTGGATGAGGAGCCCCTTGGCGTCGTAGGCGTTCGACGGCACGACGCATTTCAAACCGGGCACCGCGGTGAAAATCCCGTAGGGGCTTTGCGAGTGCTGCGCCGCCGCGCTCCGCCCGGCGCCGATCATCGTGCGGATGACGAGCGGGGTCGTCGCCTTGCCGCCGAACATGTAGCGGAACTTGGCCGCCTGGTTGAAGATCTGGTCGAAGCAGACGCCGAAAAAGTCGCTGAACATCAGTTCGGCGACCGGCCGGAGGCCGGTCACAGCAGCGCCGGCGGCGGCCCCCATGATCGCAGATTCGGTAATCGGCGTGTCGATGACGCGAGCTTCGCCGAATTCGCCAATGAGGCCCTTCGTCACGCCGAGCACCCCGCCATAGGCGTCGCGCTGCCCCTCGCTGCCGGCCCCGCCGGCGACATCCTCGCCAATGACGATGATGCGCGGGTCGCGGCGCATCTCCTGGCGCAGCGCCTCGTTCAGCGCCTGACGGATCGATTTCAGCGGCATCTTGTTTCTCCTATGCGCACAGCATTTGAGCCGGGTTCCCTCTCCCCGCTTGCGGGGAGAGGGACACAGGGTGAGGGGCACCTTCGAGCTCCGCCCTCAGCATTTCGAGAACCCCCTCGATATTGCCGAGAACATCGTTGTTCCACACCCGAATTGTCTTGAACCCGAGCTCGCGCATCGCCGCGGCGCGCCTGGCGTCGGCAGCGCTGTCCGCATGCTGGCCGCCATCGACCTCCACCACAATGAGCCGCTCGCGGCATACAAAGTCCGCAAAATAAGATCCGATCGGCTCCTGCCGCACGAATTTGCAGCCCGCCAGTTGCCGATCGCGGAGATGTCGCCAAAGCACAAACTCAGCGCGCGTGCTGTGCCGCCGCAGCGCGCGGGCCCGCCCGGTCGATAGCGCGCTCGGTCCGCGCATAAATGCCCCTCACCCCCGACCCTCTCCCCGCCAGCGGGGAGAGGGAGATCGCCTGACGGATCGATTTCAGCGGCATCGCGCGGCCTCCCAAAAATCACCGTTTCCGAACGTACCGGTCAACCGCTCGCGGTTATACGAAATCCATAGCGGGTGGTAGGCATACCATCGGGATTGATCTGTTGAGTCTCGACGGTTTCGACTCCGATTTCGGTGAACCCGGCGGCCCGGTAAAGCTCAGTCCAACCGGCGGCGTCACGGAGGTGAAAGCCATGCTCCGGCCGGGCAAAATCCGGCGCGGTCCGAGGATGCAGGCACCCCATGAGGCTGATACCGCCATGGCGCAGAACGCGACGCACCTCCACGAGAGGCGCTATTGGCTCGGCCCAGAAATGAATTACCCCGATCGAGAAGACGCGATCGAAGCTGTCTTCGGCGAACGGCAGGCGCTCCGCTGAACCGCAATGGAAGCGAACTCGTCCGGCGTCGGCCAGCGCCGCGTTGAAGCGGGTTGCCTCCTCGACCATGGTGGCAGAGATGTCGATCCCGGCATAACGCACGTCGGCCGCCTGGGCGATGATGTCAGGTACGATCCGGCCGTTGCCGAAGCCGATTTCAAGCACGTAGTTACCCGGCGCCAGACCGAGCATCGCGACGATTTTTGCGTTCGATTGCCGGTTGTTTTCATTGAGCCATTTCGCAACCGCAATACCGATAGTGCCCTCAGGATTGCCAAGCTGTCTGGCCCGTTCGGCCGGCGTGAGCGATTCAAAAACCGCCATCGCTCGGCTCCCTCAATACGACTTGTAGACATCGGTGAGGAGGGCGCTTTCGGGCGGCAGCGGCGCCGCCTGGGCGGTCGCGACGGCGCGGTCGATCAGCGCCGCGACCTCGCTATCGACAGCGTCGAGTTCGCTTGCGTCGAGCAATGCCGCCTCGGTGACGCGGGTGCGGAAATGTGAGAGGCAATCGCGCTCCTCGCGCAGATACTTTACTTCGTCCTTGCCGCGATAGAGTTGCGCGTCGCCCGAATGGTGGCCGTAGAAGCGGCAGGTATCGACCTCGATGACGCTAGGACCGCCGCCCGAGCGGGCGCGCTCGACGGCCTCGTAGGCGGCCTCGTGGACGGCGAAGAAATCATCGCCATTGACCTTGACCGCCGGCAGGCCGAAGCCGCCGGCGCGCCCGGCGATGTCGCCGCTGCCGCAATGGTAGGAAAAGCCGGTGCCCTCGCCGTACTGGTTGTTCTCGAACACGAAAACCGCCGGCAACTTGAGCACCACGGCCATGTTGAGGGCCTCGAAGGTGGTGCCCTGGTTGGAGCCGCCATCGCCGGTGAAACATACCGCGACATGGCCGTTGCCGAGCGTCTTTGCGGTCAGCGCCGCGCCGACCACCAAGGGCGGGCCGCCGCCGACGATGCCATTGGCGCCGAGCATCCCCTCGTTCAAGTCGGCGATGTGCATCGAGCCGCCCTTGCCGCCGCACAGGCCCCCGGCCTTGCCGAACAATTCCTGCATCATGCCGACGACGTCGCAGCCCTTGGCGATCGAATGGCCGTGGCCGCGATGGGTCGAGGCGATGTAGTCCTTCGGCCCCAAATGCATGCACATGCCCACGGCCGAAGCTTCTTCGCCGGCGTAGAGATGGACAAAGCCGGGGATGCCGCCCTTCGAAAACTCCTCCTGCACGCGCTCCTCGAAGCGGCGGATCGTCACCATGCCGCGGTAGGCCCGCAGCAATTCCTCACGGCTCATCTGCATGGCAGTTCCCCTTCATTCGGATTGGCATCCACCCCTCACCCCAACCCTCTCCCCGCAAGGCGGGGCGAGGGAGAGCGACGGCTGGCCGCTCAACGCCTTCCCTCTCCTCGTTTGCGGGGAGAGGGTTGGGGTGAGGGGCATCCCGCGCTACGCGTCGAACCCGTAGAGCCGGGCGACGTTGCCGCGGGTGATCTTGAAGATGTCCTCGGCGCTCGCGCCCGCGAAATCGCGGGCGACGACCTCCTGCGAATTGGGCCAGGACGAGGCCTGGTGCGGATAGTCAGACGACCACATCATCCGATCGACGCCGATGAACTGGCGGCTCTGCACCCCGACATAGTCGAAGATGTAGGTTGCCCACATCTGGCGCGCGAAATATTCGCTCGGCTTCAGCTTTATGCCCAATCCGGTCGAGCGGCTGGCGAAGCGGTCCATGCGCTGGAGGAAATAGGGGATCCAGCCGACGTTGTTCTCCGCCGAGACGATCTGCAAATTCGGGAAGCGGTCGAGGACGCCGGAGAAGATGAGGACGCTGAACGATTTCTCGACCTCGTGCGCGAGGACCGTCGAACGCATGTAGCGCTCGCCCCAGTTCCACTGGCTCTCGACCCCCATGCCGGTGATGGCGTGGAGCGAGATCGGCATCTTCAATTCCTGCGCCGCCGCCCAGAACGGGTCGTAGATGTCCGAACTATAGGGCTTGTCCGGCGGCGGCGAGCACCAGATCATCGCGCCTTTGAGGCCCATCTTGGCGCAGCGTTCGAGTTCCTTTGCCCCGGCCTTCGGGTCATACAGCGAGATCATCGCCAGCCCGGCCATGTGCTTCGGGTCGTAGCTGACGAATTCGGCCAGCCAATCGTTGTAGACGCGGAAGCAATCGGCCTGGAGCCTGGCGTCCTTGAGCCAGAAGATGCGGAAACCCAATGTCGTGTAGAGGACGTCGGCCTCGACCCCGTCGACCGCATTGTCCTTCTTGCGCTCGGCCGGGTCCCAGCCGCCCGGCCGCGCATCGGCATAGGTCGCCTGAGTGAGGAAGGTCTTCAGTTCCTCGGGGCTCTTGCCGGCGCCAAAGCCGATGCCGATCGGGTGTGGGTCAAAGCCCTCATAGTGAAAATAGGCGCCCTCCGTGCCCGGCGGGTTGACCATCAGCTGAGGTGCCCGCTCCCGGTACTTCTTGTCGACCCGGCTCTTCCACAGATCGGGCGGCTCGTTGACATGCGAATCGGCGGAAATCAGGCGAAACTG
>DASYZD010000162.1:0-10773 GCA_035946655.1 Allostellaceae bacterium
CCGTCGTTGGTTTTTACGGCGTCTAGGACATGCTCGGGCAGTGGGAGCACGCCCAGATCACGCGGCCACGCGACCAGATCACCGAGAAATTTCTCGGCTGTACGCCAATGGTCAGCCGGAAGATTTTCTTCGAAGCCTCGCCCCTCAGCTATGCGACGGTCGACAAGAACGCCACGCGTTTTTTGCTGATCTACGGCCGGGAGGACGACATTGTCGATCCGGTCAGCCAATCGGACCGGTTTCTGACCGCGCTCAAGCAGGCCGGGTTTTTTGCGCGGAACATCGTCGTGCCCGGCGCCGGCCATTTCTGGGCGAGCGACCCGGTAGACGAGCCGGGCAGTTTTGGCGCTTACGTCGGACCGAGGCTGGTGCGTTTTCTCGCGGCATCGCTGTAATAGATCATCGGCGATGGTTGGCTTGTGCGGAAATTGAACCTCAAAGGAGCCGAACATGCGCGTTTATTACGATCGCGATGCGGATGTGAACCTGATCAAGTCGAAGAAGGTCGCGGTCATCGGCTATGGCAGCCAGGGCCACGCCCACGCCAACAACCTGCGCGACAGCGGGGTGAAGGAGGTCGTCGTCGCGCTGCGCCCGGGGTCCGCTTCGATTGCGAAGGCCGAGACTGCCGGGCTCAAGGTGATGACCAACGCGGACGCCGCCAAATGGGCCGATATCGTCATGGTGCTGGCGCCGGACGAATTGCAGGCCGGGCTCTATAACAGCGAATTGCGCCCGAATATGCGCGAGGGCACCGCGCTCGCCGTCGCGCACGGCCTCAGCATCCATTTTCGCCTCATAGAGCCGCGCCCCGATCTCGATGTCTTCATGATCGCGCCCAAGGGGCCGGGCCACACCGTGCGCTCCGAATACCTGCGCGGCGGCGGCGTCCCGTGCCTCGTCGCGGTCGATCAGAACCCAAGCGGAAACGCGCTCGAAATCGCGCTCAGCTATGCCTCCGCGATCGGCGGCGGCCGCGCCGGGGTCATCGAAACCACGTTCCGCGAGGAATGCGAGACTGATCTCTTCGGCGAACAGAGCGTCTTATGCGGCGGCCTCACCTCGCTGAACCTGGCCGGTTTCGAGACCCTGGTCGAGGCCGGGTACGCGCCCGAGATGGCCTATTTCGAGTGCTGCCACGAAGTGAAGCTGATCGTCGATCTGATCTACGAGGGTGGCATCGCCAACATGCGCTATTCGATCTCCAACACCGCCGAATATGGCGATTACTCGCGCGGCCCCCGCATCGTCGACGACCATGTCCGGGCCGAGATGAAAAAGATCCTCGCCGACATCCAAAGCGGCCGGTTCGCCAAGGAATGGGTGCTCGAAAACACCGCCGGCCAGCCGAGCTTCAAGGCGTTGCGCCGGCGCGCCGCCGAGCACCCGATCGAGGAGGTCGGCGAAAAGCTGCGCGCGATGATGCCGTGGATCAAACAGAACGCGCTCGTCGACAAGAGCAAGAACTAACCAACACGGTGAAGGCCTGCCCGTCACCCCGCAAACGCCCCCTCCCTAACCCGCCCCCGCATGCGAGGGAGGGAAGGGTGGGGGCCGGATGGCCGGGTTCGCCGCTGCGCATCCTCCACGTCGCGGCCGAGCTCTATCCGTGGGTCAAGACCGGCGGGCTTGGCGATGTCATCGCGGCGTTGCCACCGGCCTTGGTCGAACTCGGCGTCGATGCACGCCTGGTGCTGCCGGGGTTTGCCGGATTTATCGATGCGTTCGATCTGGGCCAGTCATTACGGCTGCGCACGCCCTTCGCGTCGGAGCGGGTGCGGGTGGCGCGGGCGGTGGTGCCGGGGAGCGGGGTCGCGGCCTATATCGTCGACCATCCCGCCTTCTACGACCGGCCCGGCAGCCCCTATGGGGCGCCCGACGGCGGGGAGTGGCCCGATAACCACCGCCGCTTTGCGCTTCTGGGTTGGGTCGCCGCGGCGCTCGCCCACGGCGCCGACCCCAGCTGGCGGCCCGACATCGTGCATTGCCACGACTGGCACGCCGGGCTCGCCCCGGCTTATCTGCGCGCGCAAGGCGCCGCGATGCCGAGCGTCTTCACCGTCCACAACCTCGCCTATCAGGGCTTCTTTCCGGCCACCCTCTTTCCCGATCTGGCGTTGCCGGCGGAATTTTTCGCGATCGACGGGGTGGAGTTCTATGGCGGGTTCTCGTTCCTCAAGGCCGGGGTCTATTACGCCGACCGGCTGACGACGGTCAGCCCGACCTATGCGCGCGAGATCCAGACCCCGGCATACGGCTGGGGCCTCGACGGTCTGTTGCGCGCCCGCGCTGAGGTGCTGAGCGGCATCCTGAACGGCGTCGACCCACTGGTCTGGTCGCCGGCCAACGATCTGCTATTGCCGCGTCGCTATACGGTCGATGACGCATCAGCGGGAAAGGCCGCGGCCAAAACAGCGCTCGAGCTGCGCTTTGGGCTGGCGGAGCGGACCGACGCGCCGCTCTTCGGCGCGATCACCCGGCTGACCGCGCAAAAGGGCTTCGACCTGCTGCTCGCCGCCTTGCCCGGGTTGGTCGGCCGGGGCGGCCGGCTCGTGCTGCTCGGCAGTGGCGAGAGTGCTCTCGAGGCGGGCTTCGCCGCGGCGGCCGAGGCTTATCGCGGCCGGGTCGGGGTGATGATCGGTTACGACGAGCCATTGTCGCATCTGATCTACGCCGGCTGCGACAGCATCATCATGCCGTCGCGCTTCGAGCCGTGCGGGCTGACCCAGCTCTACGCCCTGCGCTATGGCGCATTGCCGCTGGTGCGCCGCACCGGCGGGCTTGCCGACACCGTCGTCGACGCCAATGCGGCGACGCTGGCCGACGGCAGCGCCACCGGCCTTGCCTTCGACGCGGAAACCCTGCAGAGCCTCCTCGCGGCGATTCAGCGCGCCACCGCGCTTTACGCCGATCGGGCGAGCTGGCGAGGCATGGTTACCCGCGCGATGACCCGCGATTTCAGCTGGGCCGCGGCGGCGCGAGAATATGTCGCGCTATATCGCGAACTGGCGGGACTACCCGCCTAAAATCGTCCCGATTGAAATATTCACCTCGGTGGATTTGACCTTGGCGCCGTCGCCGAGGCGGACACGCGAGACTTCGATGAACCCGCCTTGGGCGTGGATCCGCAAGCCCTCGGGCCCGGCCGAGACGACTTCGCCGAGCTTCTTGCCGCGCACCGCGCCGAAGGTCGGCGCCATGATCTTTTTCGCGTCGAACAGATAGAGCTTCTGCTCCTCTGCCTCCTCGCCGGGCTTAATCGTCGTCCAGGCGCCCGGCGCCGGGTTGCAGCCGCGGATCAGGTCGTAGACGAAGTCGACATGATTGGCCCAGTTGATGCGCGCTTCCGCGTCGCGCACCCAGCCCTCATAGGTCGCCTCTTTCTCGTCCTGGGTCCATTCGGTGGCGCGCCCGGCGGTGACCAGATCGGCGGCCTGCACCAGCGCCTCGACCCCGAGCGGGAAGATCTTGTCGAAATAGAGCGAAGCGGCGGTGTCGTTGGGCCCGATCGCGCAGCGCTTCTGCAGGATGACCGGCCCTTCGTCGAGCCCGGGGGTCGGACGGAAGATCGTCAGCCCGGTTTCGCTGCGCCCGCGGATGATCGCCCACGGGATCGAGGCCGGTCCGCGGTGCAGCGGCAGCAGCGAGGGATGGAACTGAATCATACCATGCTTCGGGATGGCGCAGAACTCGGGCGGCGCAAACAGCAGCACATAGGCCATGATGCCGATATCGGCATCGCACGCCTTTAGGGCGTCAAGCGCCTCGGGGGCAGAGTATTTCGGGAAGCGGTGGACCGGGAGCTTCTTCTCTTCGGCCGCGACGACGAGCGGGTCCGGGCGCGATCCCGGCCGCTCCGGCGCCGCGAACACCCCGGCGACCGTATCCCCGCGCGACAGGAACGCGTCGAGCACGGCCTTGCCGAACGCCTGCTGACCGACGATGACGATGCGCATGCCGCCCCCCTTTGCTAGCGATGACGCCGGTTGCGACCGTAACTGGGCGACCACAATCGGGCGATAACAGTTCCACGCGGGCCGCCCTGCGGCAAGCCTGTCAGTCTCCCGGGCAACGACCCCGTGGTCGTCGCGTTACTTTTTTGCGGCGAGAAGATCGCGGATGCCGCGCAGCGCCAGGAAGTAGCCGCTGACCCCGAAACCGGCGACGATGCCGTGGCTGACGGCGGCGGTTTGGGAGGCTGGACCGCGCCGCACGGGGTTCGAGATGTGCACCTCGATGGTCGGAAACTTGACCTGCGAAATCGCCGCGACCAGCGCCGGATAGCCGGACCCGAAGGCCGCCGGGTTGAAGATCGCCGCATCGATCCCGTGATCACTCGCCTCATACAGCTTGTTGACGATGTCGCCCTCGATGTTGGAATGAAAAATCTCGACATCGAGGCCGAGCTCGCGGGCGTAGCCCAGGATGCGCTCGTCGTATTGGGGCAGGGTCATCGGTCCAAAGATCTCGGTCTGCACCTTCCCCCGCATATTCATACCGGCGCCGTGAATGACGAGAACTCGAGGCATGGTGGTCTCCCGGGCGTGGCTGACGAAAACTTTCCCCCTGAGGTTAGAGGAAGGGTTCGATTAGTGACAAGCCGCTAACTGACCGCGTCGCCGGGAAGCACACATGACAGATTTGCGACATTGCCGTATCCTTGGGCACTTGTGCCCAGGGTATTACAGAGATTGCATCCACCGTGATCAGGAATGTGCCTTGATGCCGCCCGTCGCGCAAATCAAAGAGGCGTGCGGCTAACGCGGAGTTGACCACGCTAAACCGGCGCACTGCCCCGCACCACCCCGGCCCCGCGACCCCGGGCGCGCGCTCGGCCTGCTCGGGCGCGACCCGAGGATCATCGCGAGCCGGTTGGGGTGACGGCCGAGGCGCAGCGTGCGAATGACAGCCGATGCGGGAGGGGGAAGGTGAGGGGCGATACCTTCGTCCCGGTCCCCAACCGCGGCATGATCACGATCTCGATCATGCTGGCGAACATCATGCAGGGCGTCGACAACACGATCCTCAATGTTGCGCTACCGCATGTCCAGGGTTCGCTCTCCGCGTCGCTCGACCAGATCGCCTGGGCGCTGACCTCCTATATCGTGTGCGCCGCGATCATGATGCCACTGACCGGCTGGCTCGCCGGCCGGTTTGGCATCAAATATATCTTTCTCGCCTCGATCATCGGCTTCACGATTGCCTCGGCCCTATGCGGCGCCGCCACCAGCCTGGGCTCGCTTGTCTTCTTTCGGGCGCTCCAGGGCGTGGCCGGGGCGGGCCTCATCCCGCTGTCGCAGGCGACCCTCTTACAGATCAACCCGCCGGAACGCCACGGGCATGCCATGGCCATTTTCGGCATCGGTACGATCCTCGGGCCGATCATGGGGCCGGCGCTCGGCGGCTGGGTGACCGAGGATTACAGCTGGCGCTGGATCTTCTACATCAACCTGCCGGTCGGTGTGCTGTGCACGCTGGGCGTGCTGATGTTCATCCGCCATAGCCGCAACGTGCACCGTGAGCCGTTCGATTTCGTCGGGTTCCTTGCGCTGAGCGTGGGGGTCGGCGCCTTGCAATTGATGCTCGACCGCGGCGAGTTGAAGGACTGGTTCCATTCGAGCGAGATCTGGATCGAGGCGACAGTCGCCGGGCTCGCCCTCTATCTGTTCACCGTGCACACGGCAACCACCGACGAACGCTCGTTTCTCAACCGCGACCTGTTGAAGAGCGCCAATTTCATGGCCGGTACGGTGCTGATGTTCTGTGGCGGGCTGATCATGACCGGCACCCTGGCGCTATTACCGACGATGCTGCAAAACCTGATGAACTATCCGGTGATGACTACCGGGCTGGTGTGTGTGCCGCGCGGCGTCGGCAGCATGATGGCGATGTTCATCGTCGCCCCGCTGATCACCAGGATCGATAACCGGTTGCTCATCCTGTTCGGTTTTCTGCTGACCGCGGCGTCGATGTGGCAGATGAGCCAATTTTCGCTGCAGATGGGCATGGCGCCGGTCATCATCTCCGGGTTCTTGCAGGGTTTCGGCCTCGGCTGCACCCAGGTGCCCTTAAACATCATGGCGTTATCGACCCTGCCACGCCACATCCTGACCCAGGGGACCGCGATCCGCAGCCTGATGCGCAACCTCGGCGGCAGCGTCGGCATCAGCGTCCTGATCGCGACCTTGGCCCAGAACACCCAGATCGTACACGCGCGCCTAGTCGAGGGTCTGCGGCCGGACAATCCGCTGGCGCAAGCGCCCTATCTGGCCGCGCCGTTCAGCCTGACGACACCGGGTGGTATCGCGGCGCTCAACGCCGAGGTCACGCGCCAGGCCGCGATGGTCGCGTATATCGACGACTTCCGGCTGATCATGCTGATCGCGCTCGCGACACTGCCGCTCCTATTGCTGCTGCGCGATGCGCGCCGGCTCCCCCGGCGCGCCTCCGCCGCAACCGCGGCGGCCGACGATTAGGGTTGTGTCCACGCTCGGCGAGAGCGGCATCGATGGGCGTCGACAATCGCGGATGGAAGACGCCAAACGCGAAATCCGGCTGTTTTAAGGCGTGATGTTTATCCTCCTGATCTGGGTCTCTATATCTCGGCGATTTCACTACGGCTACCGCCAGCGCTTTCGTGTTAGCCCCGCCGCGTGATTATTGAATTATTCAGGGATTTATGGCAGAGAACGCCAGGGGAAGATTACTAGCGGGGGCACAGTGATGATGCCTTTCCGCATGAGCCGCCGGGCAATCCTCGCCGCGGCTCCGTTGCTCGCGGCTCCGCTGGGGGGCGGGATCGCGGCGGCGGCGGAAAGCGACTTTTCGGGTTTTCTCGCCGGGGTGCGGCGCGATGCGTTCGCGCAAGGCATCCGGCTGACGACGATCGATGTCGCTTTCCGCTATGTCGAATACCTGCCGCATGTCGTCGAGCTCGACCGCCGGCAGCCCGAGCACAAGATGACCTTTGCCGAATATCTCGACAAGGTCGTGACGCAACAGCGGCTTGAGGATGCGCGGCGCCACCTCGTCGACAATTGGCCCATGTTGCAGCGCGTCTGGCAGCGTTTTCGGGTGCAACCGCGGTTCGTCGTCGCGCTGTGGGGGGTCGAAAGCGATTTCGGCCGGACCATGGGCGCTTACTCCGTTCCGGCGGCGCTGGCGACCCTCGCCTATGACGGGCGCCGCGGCGCGATGTTTCGCGCCGAGCTGATCGCGGCCTTGAAGATCCTCGACCAGGGCAACATCCGCGCCGACGCCATGATGGGGTCGTGGGCCGGGGCGATGGGGCAATGCCAGTTCATGCCGACGACGTTCCTCAGCTACGCGGTTGATTTCGACGGCGACGGACGCCGCGATATCTGGAGCGATCGCGCCGATGTCTTGGGCTCGATCGCCAACTACATCGCCCGGCTCGGCTGGCGCGGCGGCGAGGGGTGGGGGCGCGAGGTTGCCGTGTCCGAAAACTTCGACACGCGGCTGGCCGGGCTCGAGAGCCGGCGCGCTGTCGCCGAGTGGGTGCGGCTCGGGGTGCGTCCGGTGCGCACCGCGTTCACCGGCCGCGAGCCGCCGGCGTCGCTGGTCCTGCCCGACGGGATCGGCGGCACCGCGCTCCTGGTCTACGACAATTTCCGCGTCATCAAGAGATGGAACAACTCGAACTATTTCGCTGCGGCGGTCGGCTATATCGCCGACAGCATCGATCGCGACTCGCTCGGTTAGGGTGTCGCGATGGGGTTATCTTCAGGCATGCGAATGCTGCCTGCCGTCCTGGCGCTCGGGCTCTTGCTCGCCGGCTGCGCCTCCTCGGGGCCGCAATTCAGTGAAAACCACTCCGGGCATCACGTTCGCGGACAGCCGATCTACCGGGTCGACCCCTACGAGGTGAAGGGGGTGTGGTACTACCCGCGGGCCGACTATAATTACGACGAGACCGGCATCGCCTCGTGGTATGGCCCGGGCTTCGATCAGCACACCACGGCTGATAACGAGATCTACGACATGAACCAGCTGTCGGCGGCGCACAAGACGTTGCCGCTGCCGAGCGTCGTCGAGGTAACCAACCTGCAGAACGGCCGCTCGGTGCGCTTGCGCGTCAACGACCGCGGGCCGTTTGTCGATGGGCGGATCATCGACCTGTCGCGCCGCGCCGCCCAGCTGCTGGGGTACGAGACGACGGGAACCGCCCGCGTCCGCGTCCGCATCTTGAAGGAGGAAAGCATTCAGGTCGCCGAGGCAGCGATGCACGGCCGGATCGGGACCGTGATGCTCGCATCGGCCGCATCGAGCGAGCCCGCTGCGGCGGCGAAGATCGCGCCGAGGCCGGTGACCCGGGCCGCGTCGTCCGGGCCGGCGTCGCTGCGGGCGGCCGAGATCATCGGCGCACCGCCGCCAGCACCCCTGCCGCCACTGGCGCCGCCACCGGCGCCCGCAGTGCAGACCGCCGCCGCGTCCTCTCGCGGCTACTGGCCGACGCTGATCGCGCCGGCGCATGCCGAGACCTTGCCGGCGGCGATGGCGCCCGCGCCGCGCAGCGGCCGGATCTTTGTCCAGGCCGGCACATTTGCCGTACCGGCGAATGCACAGCGGGTGCGCGCCCGCATCGCCGCGCTCGGCAGCGTCGAAATCGTGCCGGTGAGGAGCGGCGCGGCCCTCTATCGCGTGCGGCTCGGGCCGGTCGCCAACGAGGCGGCGGCGGCGCGGTTGCTGCGCGAGGTTGTCGACAGCGGCTATCCTGGGGCGCGCGTCGTCAGTGAGTAAGCCCCAGTGAGTAAGCCCCAGTGAGTACGCCCCGGGAGTGAGCTTCGGGGACGCGAGACTGAGGGCGGCTAAAGCGAACACGGACGGAGGTGCGAGCACGATGCGATTGCGGTGGTTGCCCTCGATTGCTGGTGTCGCGGTGCTGGCCGTGGCCGGGTTCGTCATCCTGTTGGGCGCGACCCCCGCCGGCGCGGCGAAACCGAAGCATGCCGCGCATGCCAAGGCGGCTGCGGCCAAGGGCGCGCCGGCCGCGGCGGTGCCGGTGCCGGTCGGGACGAGCGGCCCGATCGACACGCTGGCGACCCATGCGCTGATCCTCGAGGCGGAGACCGGTGCGGTCCTCCTCGACAAGGGCGCCGACGAGCGCATTCCGACCGCCTCCTTGTCGAAGGTAATGACCGCCTATGTCGTCTTCGACATGCTGAGGCAAGGCCGCGCCAAGCTCGATGACGAGCTGCCGGTCAGCGAGACCGCCTGGCGCACCCAAGGCTCCAAGATGTTCGTGCCGCTCGGCGGGCGCATCAAGGTCGACGATCTCCTGCGCGGCATGATCGTCCAATCGGGAAACGATGCCTGCATCGTGCTGGCCGAAGGATTGGCCGGAAGTCAGGCTACGTTTGT
This sequence comes from Allostellaceae bacterium, assembly GCA_035946655.1. Classification (GTDB taxonomy): domain Bacteria; phylum Pseudomonadota; class Alphaproteobacteria; order ATCC43930; family CGMCC-115725; genus DATARH01. The sequence goes on from DASYZD010000162.1 coordinate 9,382, forward strand.
CGATCTGATGAACCAGAAGGCCAAGGAAATCGGCCTCACCAACAGTCATTTTGCCGATGTCGACGGACTGCCCAATCCCGATCATTATTCGACCGCCCGCGACCTGGCGACCCTGGCGGTGCGCACGATTAAGGATTTCCCGGAATATTACCACTATTTCGCGGACAAGGATTATTCCTTTAACAATATCAATCAGGGAAACCGCAATCCGTTGCTCTACCACGACATCGGCGCCGACGGGCTGAAGACCGGCCATACCGAGGAGTCCGGGTACAGTCTCCTTGCCTCAGTGCATCGCGACAACCGGCGCATCATCCTCGTGTTAAGCGGGATGCCCTCGATGAAGGCGCGGGCCGAGGAAGGCGAACGGTTGACCGAGTGGGCGTTCCGCGAATTCAACGACTATCAGCTGTTCACCGCCGGAACCAAGGTCGATGACGCCGAAGTCTGGCTCGGCGCCGCGGCGAAGGTGCCGCTGACGGTCGCCCACGACCTCGTCGTCACGATGCCGCGCAAATCGCGCAAGGACATGAAGGTGACGCTCGACTATACCAGCCCGGTCGCGGCGCCGATCGGCCAAGGCCAGGAGATCGGCAAGGTGGTCGTCACCGCGCCCGACATGGCGCAGGTGGAGGCGCCGGTCTTCGCGGCCGAAAGCGTTGCGCGCATGGGCGCGTTCGGGCGGATGGCGATGGTCGCCGCCCATCTGATTTGGGGCAACCGCCACTGAACCCGCCATCTCCCTCAGCGATCGCCCCGATCGCACGGGGCCGCTTGATCACGGTCGAGGGCGGGGAGGGGGCCGGCAAGTCGACGCAAGCCGATCTCCTGGCGGCGGCCTTGGGTAAGGCGGGGATGGCCGTCTTACGCACCCGCGAACCGGGCGGCTCCGAGGGGGCCGAGGCGATCCGCCGGTTGCTGCTCGACGGCCCCAACGAACGGTGGGATGCGATCGGGGAGGCGCTCTTGTTTTCCGCCGCGCGCCGCGACCATCTCGTAAAGCTGATCCGGCCAGCGATCGAGCGGGGTCGTTGGGTGGTGTGCGACCGCTTCGCCGATTCGACGCTAGCCTATCAGGGTTATGGCCGCGGGCTGCCGCTTGCCGATCTGTTGGCGCTGCACCGCTTCGCGCTTGGCGATTTCGCGCCGGACTTGACGCTGATCCTCGACCTGCCGGTTGCTGACGGGCTCGCCCGGGCGGCACGGCGTTCGGCTGATGCCGATCGTTTCGAGCGGCTTGACGCTGCCTTCCACGAGCGGCTGCGGCAGGGGTTTCGCCGGATCGCCGCGGACCACCCCGAGCGGTGTGTCCTTATCGATGCCAGCGGCGATCCGGATCGCGTTCACCGCGCGATCATTGCCACCGTTGCCGCGCGCCTTGGGGTCAGCCTG
>DASYZD010000163.1:0-5978 GCA_035946655.1 Allostellaceae bacterium
CTGTGGGTGATCACCGCCAGCATGAGCGGCAAACCGCTCGGCGCCGCGCTCAACACCGAGCTGCTAGGCACAGTGCTCACCGCCACCGGGTTTGGCCGCCTGTGGCAGTTCCGCCTGGTCACGGTGATCGTGCTCGCCGCGTTCCTGGTGTATTGCCGTCTGACCGGCCGTCCCTCGGGCTGGCGCGGCATCGTCGGCGGCCTGTTGTCCGGCGTCATCCTCGGCTCCTTGGCGCTGGCCGGTCACGGGGCGGACGATAAGGGCGCCGCGGGGCTGTGGCATCTCGGCGCCGACATCCTGCATCTGCTGGCCGCAGGCGGCTGGCTCGGCGCGTTGATCCCGCTGATCTATGTGCTGTGGCGCGCCCGCAGCGCCAAGTGGGTGCCGATCGCGCAGCAGGCGACGCTGAGCTTTTCAACGCTCGGTGTGGTGACCGTCGCCACCCTGATCGCGACCGGCCTCGTCAACACCTGGTACCTGGTCGGCAACATTCCGGATCTGGTCGGGACGCCATACGGAAGGCTGCTCATCGTCAAGCTCGCCCTGTTCGCGGCGATGTTGAGCTTCGCCGCGATCAACCGCTTCAAATTGACCCCGCGGCTCATCGCAACCCCACCGGGAGATGCCGGGGTCCCCGCTCCGCTGCGCGAACTTTATCGCAGCGCGACCTGCGAGACCGGCCTCGCCCTCCTCGTGCTGATCGTCGTGGGCGCGCTCGTCCACCTGAAGCCCGGCTTGCACGACCAGCCGGTCTGGCCCTTCCCGATCGCGATCAACCCCGCCGGCGTCGTGTTGACGACGGGCGCCCGGCTCATCGTTTACGCCGCGGCGGCAGTGGCCGCGCTGGGTCTCGCTACGGTGGCGCTGACGATGCGGCGGCGGCGCTGGCTGCTCGGCACGGCCTCGGCCGGCGTGGTCGTGCTGATGGGCGGAGTAGCCCTGCGCCCCTATGTCGTCGAGGCGTATCCGACGAGCTACATTCACTCGCCGATCCGCTACGGCGCCTTGTCGGTCGCCCGCGGCCAGCCGCTCTATGCCGAGAATTGCGCGCTGTGTCACGGCCCCTACGGTTTTGGCGACGGCCCCGCCGCGGCGGGGCTGCCAATCAAGCCGGCCGATCTGACCGGCGAGCACCTGTTTCACCATGGCGAGGGAACGCTGTTCTGGTGGGTCGGCCACGGCATTGCCGGGACGCCGATGCCCGCCTTTGCCGACCGGCTGAGCGCAAACCAAATCTGGGACGTGCTCAATTTCCTGCGCGCCCAGGCGGATGCCGAGCACTCAAACTCGATGAGCGCGAAGAACGGCCCGTGGTCCGACGTGGTCGCCCCGGACTTCGCCTTTCAGATCGGCGATGCCCCGCAGGAGACGCTCACGCAGCAGCGCGGCCGGGACGTTGTGCTCCTTGTGCTGTTCAGCGATCCCGATTCGCTGCCCCGCCTGCGCGATCTCGATGCGGCGATGCCGCAGCTCAAGGCCGCCGGGGCGCGTGTCATCGCCCTGCCGATGTCAAAGGAGGCGGGTCCCTCCAAGACAGATTTGGAGCTGCCGCACCTGGCGATTGCCGACACCGATACGGCGACGATCGCCACCTACAGCCTGTTTCGCCGCACCGCGTCGATCGAGGGCGTGCCGCCGATGCCGCCGCATATGGAATTCCTGATCGATCGCTCAGGCTATCTGCGGTACCGCTGGAGCCCGGTCTACGGCGCCGGCTGGGACCGCATGGCGGCGCTCGTCGACCGGGTCGAGGCGATCAATCGCGAGCCACCGCGCCCGCCGGCGCCCGAAGACCACGTGCACTGATCGCGGGCGGCGCAAATCGCGTACTAACGCCCGAGCGCGAGCCCCGCGACAAGCGGGCTGCCGTGCGCGGTTCCCCCGGCCGCGGCGCGGGCCGGTTTCAACGACGGGTGAAGCCGGGTCTCGCCGCCATCCTCGTACCACCACAGGGCGGCAAGTCCGCCGACAACGCCGCCGGCGAAGTAGGTCAAATCGCCCGGAAACACGAGGTGAAGGACGAGCGCGCCACCGAGGACTCCGGCGGCGACGACCAAAGCCTGTTCCTTGGATACGCCGAGAATGTCGCCGGCCAGAATATCCTTGGCCAGAATATGCTTGGCCAGAATATCCTTGGTCGGAATATCCTTGGTCGGAATATCCCCCGATTGGTTTGTCGCGGTGCCCGCGAACGCGCAGTTCGGCGCGCACAGGCACACCGAGACAAACACCGCGGCAATCCATTTAGGCATCCGTCCGACCTTGAAGGTGCATATTAAACGGCCGGCGATGCCGGCTGCGCGCGCTAAAACAACAGATAGCCAACCGCGCCGCCGACCACGACGCCGAGGACCACGGGGGTGCTCGCCGCCGCGATCGCGCCCGCCACGCTCGCGGCCACCACCGGAGCGGCAGCGCCGATCGCGGATGCGGTCGTCACCGCGGCGGAACTGAGGGCCGCGGCCGTCGCATTGAGGCCACTGGCGTAGACCGAACCGGCCAGACCGCCGACCACCGCGCCGGCGGTAATGGCGCCAACGTGGTCGGCCCGCGCCGCTGCTGTCGGGGCAAAGAGAGCAAATGCAAGCGCTGCGATCAGGAGAAATTTGCGCATGAAACTCAAATCCTCGCTCCGCGGACCGGCCGCAGCGGCCGGGATCCACGAATACTATATCGGATTTTCGCCGCCTGCCATCGCTTCGCATCGGCCGGCTCGCGCGTCGCGGTAGCCGGCGGGGGGGGTCAACCGATCAGACCAGCGTCACGTTGTTGGTATCCGACTGACCCGACAACCGCGCCCGCACATACGACCACGAGACCCCGACAGCCAGCAAATTCGCCAGATTTACCAGCATGATCGTCGCCACGGTGCCCGACCCGGCGACGCGCAGCAGGCCGAAATCGATCATCATCCAGGTGACGACGGCGAAGAACAACAGCCACGCGGCGATCCCCAACCGGCCGAGCGAGCGCTGGGTCGCCAAGCCGAACGTCGCGTAGAGAATGGCGAGCACGACCCCGACCAGGAGCTTCAATATCCAGTCATTGAGATCCAGGTCGCCTACCCAATGAAAATAGGAATACCCGCTTGGGTTATAGGTCGCCAGGACCAGCAACATCGCCGCCAGCCAGCGCGACACAAACCTCTGGATGCCAAACGACTCGAACATCGGTCAGAAGATCCAGGCGAGGGAGCGCCGCTTGCCCGGGTCGCCGGCGCGCGCCGCCCCAAACTCAGGAGCGTTGCGCCAGGACCCGCGCCTGCGATTGTGCCACGGTTTCGAGCAAGTCGAGAACGTGGTTTGCCGCGATGCGGCTTTGCGCCGCCCGGATCCACGGTTCTGCAACCTTGCCCTCGGGACCGGTAAGCTTGCCGAGCGCCGCCGACGCCCCAGCCAGATCGCCGGTATCGAGGCGCGTCTTCGCCTCCCACACGATTTCGGACGCCGGCCGGGTATCGTGGAGCCAATGCGCCAGCGCATGCAGGTGCAAGGCCGCCGCCGCCGAAATGACCGTGCGGTCGATGCGGTTGGGCCGGGTGCCGAAGACGTCTTCGAACACGATCGCATTGGCGAAATCGGCAAAGCTCGCCTCCAGCTCCGGTGTGGTCGGCACCCCCTTGTCGGCATAGGCGGCAAGCGTCTCCAGCGCCTGGTTGACGTCCGGCTGGCTCGGCATCACCCGTCTGACCAAGGTCAATTCGTCGCGGAACGGCTCGTTGCGCAACAGCGCCGGCCGGAGCTGGGCGACGCCGAGAACCATGAATTGCGCGGAACCCGGATTGCCATACATCTTCGGCGACCAGATCGGCCCGGTGATCACCATAACAAGGCTAAGCACCGAGAGGAGGAGCGCTGTGAGCGTGGTGTCCCGCAACCGCGTTGCGGCGCCGCCGGCACCGGGGCTATTCGCTGTCGCGTCCGGGTCAGATGTCATGATGCACCATCTTTCAATTGGATTGGCCTCTCAATCGGATTGGCCTTTCAATCAGATCGGCCTTTCAATCCGATCGGCGGTCAATCAGACGGTCGGGTTGATCGTCGGAGTTGCATGGTAGGGCGGTCTGTTGGCGGAGCCGACCAGCGTCGATATCCCGGCCTTTATGCGCCAAAAGGCCACGGCTTCCAAGGATGTTTCGTCGCGCCACGGCAAGCGTTGCAGGGACCGCCGACACCCTCCCGGACCAACGCCGCCCGCGGCGATCGCCGGGAACCCGCCCAGGGCGCGGGCTGGGGGTGACACAAGAAGCGCCTTGCCTATAAGCTCTGGCTCAACCGAGGCGATCGGCTCGCCGACGCACCGAGCTGCTCCTCCCCGGCCGACCGGCGGCGCTGTGAATTGGTTGTGGCGATGGTGACTGAACCTCTTCCGCTGGCGTTTGTCTGCGCCCGGTTCCTGTTTACCCTTGGCTTGGTGTTCGCGACCTACAACCCGACCGGATACTCGTTTTTTCACTGGATTTCCGCTACCGCCGCGGGTCCGGCATCCCTGAAAGCGGCGGTCGCCGTCACGCTTGTGATGATTTATTACGCCATCTTCCGCGTCGTCTTTTCCGCGTTTCGCCGATCCGGGCTGATCATGGGCGGCCTCGCCGCATTCCTCTTCGCCACCGAGTTGGCGAACATCGTCGCCGGGTGGCGATCGCACCCCTCGTGGCACTTCTACTTTTTGCTCAGCCAGTATGTCGCCCTGTGCGGGATCGCGATCGTCCTCTCGCTCGGTGTATCGTGGTCGCACCTGATCGAGCGGCTGACCGGCCAGTTGCAGAAGCGCTATGTCCGACGGTGATGTGAAAGCGGCTGGCGGCGGTCATCGCCCGGTGTCGCAGGCGCCCGGCGAGCGGACGATCGCCGGGGCTGACACCTCGCTCTTCGTGGCCGTCGGGATCGGCGGTCGCCTGGAACTGACGGCCGAAGAGATCAGGCTCGTCAAAGGGGGCGTCTTCGGGCACGCGGTCGAATTGCTGTGGCTTGGCTACGGGGTCAGCCAAACCACCATACCGGTGCGCGCGATTTCCGCGGTCGAGATCGTCAAGCCGATGATCATGCCCGACTTCATCCGCTTCTCCTACGCCGGCAGCCCGCCGCGAACCCACAACTACATCGACGATGCGTTGGCGGAAAACGCGCTGCTGATGGGCTGGTTCGACAATCGGGCATTCTACCGGATCAAGGCCTGGATCGAGGGCTGGCCGCACAAGCCACCGGCGCCGGTCGATCCCGCCCCGCCGGGTGCCGCATGACCATTTCGGCGGCTCGCCGTTCCCTGGTGGCCGGCCGCTGCGTCGCGGTTTGGTGGGCGCTCGCACTGGTGCTGTCGCCTAACCTCGCCATGGCGGCGGGTGAGGTTGACATCGGCACCCAGCCAGGCCTTGCCACCCGTCTCGGCGCGATCGCGGGAGCGCTTTGCGACACCGCCGAGCGCGACCTCGTCACCCCCTCGCGGCAAGCGGCCGAGGCCGTTCTCACGCACCCGCGGACGCAGCAACTCTGGGGCCAGGTCAGCGACGCCGCGCAGAGCCTCGGCGCGTCGGCCAACACCCATATCCTCCAACCGCTGTCGCGCGAGTCGGCCGAGCTTTTCACCCGCTCGGGGTTGCGCCAGTCCTATCAGAGGTTCAGTGCGCTCGTCGGCGGCCTCTTGGAGACGCTGCGCCTTTCCATCCTCGATCCGCTGATCAGCAGCCTGCAGCGGAGCGCCGAACGCGTGACGGCGCCCGCCCCCGCCGCGGCCAGACCGCGCCTCGCCACCGCCGCCGACCCGCCGGCGCCGGCAATGGTCATCCCGGGTCTCCCGGAAAGCGACATTTTGCGCAACCTCAAGGGTGAGGATCCGCTCGAAGCATTCAATCGTCTGATGTTCGGGCTGAATGGCGGCCTGCAAGCCAATTTGCTCGGACCGGTCAGCGAGCTTTATACCGAGGATACACCGGCCGAGTTGCAGCTCGGCATCGGCAATTTCTTCCGCAATTTGCGGGA
>DASYZD010000164.1:0-1927 GCA_035946655.1 Allostellaceae bacterium
CCGGCATCGCCGTCGCGGCGCCGGTCAGCCAGTCGATTCGCCCGATGCCGAGATCGCCCAGCAGCTGGTTGACGAGGCCGTAGGGGTGAAAGAGAAAGCGCCAGACGAGGCAGACCGCGATGATCGGCATCAAATTCGTCAAGAACATGATCGTCATGCAGTGGCGGGCGCCCGGCACCCTGGCATTGATGGCGAGCGCCAGCGCCAGCCCGAGCACGGTGATCAGCGCCGTCGAGCCGCCGATATAGACGAGCGTGTTGACGAGCGTTTCGCGAAACACCGGGTCGCCCACAAGGCTCTCGTAGTTGCCGAAGCCGATGAAGCGCGGCGCCGACACCATGTCGTAAGAGGTGAAGCTGAGCCCGATCGCCCACAGCATGGGCCCGTATTTGAAGACGAGGAAAAACAGCATCGCCGGCAGGACGAAGGCGATGCCGCAAAGGCGCAGGCGGTTGCCGTAGCCGAGCCGCGGCGTCCGTCGGGCAGGCGCGGCCGCCGCGGTGTCGGCGATTGCCCGCGGCAGCGGCTTTCCGGTGCTCGATGTCGGCGTCACGCCTTTCGGTAGGCGGAGGTGGCGCGGTCGATCTCGGCCGCGGCGGTGTCGAGCGAGGCTTTGATGTCGGCCTTCTCGAGCAGGATGCGCTGCACGGCGCGGTGCATCGCGTCGGCCATCTCGTTATAGACGAGGCTGCGCGGCAGCGGCACGCCGTTGTCGCGCGCCTTCAGGATCTCCTCGACATGAGGAAACTTCTTGACGAGCGGATCCTCGGTCCAGCCACCTTTCAGCGCCAGCGGGAAGGGCGCCGCCGCCTTCCAGGCATCGACCGGATCGCTCAGGACGAAGCGGTAGAGGTCGTGCAGCACCTCCTGCTTTTCCTTCGCCGCACGCGCGTTGATGACGAGGTTGAAACCGTAGGTCGAGGAATTTCCCTTGCCGGCGACGTATCCGGGATATTGGGCCGGGCGGTAGTACTGGCCTTTGGCCATCGCCGGATTCTCGTGCTCGACGAGAACCGGCGGCAGCGGTGGCTGCATGAACATCGCGCAGCGCTCTTTCAGCCAATCGAGCTGCGGCAGCGGGTTGGTGGCGATGCTGTCGGTCGGGTCCTCGGCGTGGTATTTGAGCGCAATCGAGGCGCGCGTCGTCATCGCCTTGACGCCGGCCTCGCTGTTTACCGTGCATTTCCCGCTGGCGTCGAACCATTGACCGCCGGCGCCGATCAGGATCGGGTTGAACTGGATCACCGTCCAGGCGGCGGCATGCATCGCGAACTTGAAGCCCTGGCGGGTGAATTTGTCGCCCTTGCGGATCGTCAGCTTCTGCGCCGCCTCGCCCAGCTGGTCCCAGGTTTGCGGCGCGTCCTTTTCGGGGTCTAGCCCGACTTCCTTGAACTGTTTGGTATTGAGGTAGTTGCAATAGCCGTAGAACCACAGCGGGTAGCCGTATGCCTTGCCGTCCTTGATGGCCCCGGAGACGAAGGCGGGGGCAAAGTCGTCTTGGAAGGCGGCGAGCGAGGAATAGCCGAGCCGCCCGAGATCGAGCGGCACGATCAGATCCTTGTCGAGCCACAGCGGCATGAACCAATCCTGGCTGACGAACCCTTCTGGGGCGGTGCCGGTGGCGTACCCGACGCTGATCTTCTTGCCGAGATCGCCGAACGGAAACCACTGGAAATCGACGGTCACGTTCGGGTTCTTCTCGGTATAGAGGCGGATGCGCTTCTGCAGCCACGGCCGCTGCTGCGGGTTGTCGAAGGTCCAGAAGCCGAGATGCACCGGCGCCTTGGCCTGTGCATAGCCGCGGCGCGGCAACGACAGCGCGGCCGCCGAAGCGCCGATCCCCTGCAGAACTTCGCGGCGTTTCAAGGTCGCCCTTCGGGTGCTCATTCGCCACCTCCCTGCTCGATTCGTTATACCGAGATCCAGC
>DASYZD010000165.1:0-10848 GCA_035946655.1 Allostellaceae bacterium
GCTCCCCCGACATGCGCACCCCGATCGCCTATGCGCTGGGCTGGCCGGGACGCGCCGCGGCCCCAACCAAGCGGCTCGACCTCGCCGATGTCGGGCGGCTCACCTTCGAAGCGCCCGACCCGGAGCGCTTCCCGGCGCTACGTCTAGCGCGCGAGGCGCTTGCGCGCAGCGGCGGCCCGACCGTGCTCAACGCGGCGAACGAAACCGCCGTTCATGCGTTTCTAGCGGGTAAGATCGGATTTCTCGATATTGCCGCGATCGTGGAGCACACCCTCGAGTTGATGCCGGACGTTAATCTCGATTCACTCGACGACGTCTATGCTCTCGACGAAGCCGCCCGGGAGACCGCGGCAAGTCTGCTCGCGGCGCGCGGCTACTCGCGCATCGCCCAATGACGGACGGACAATGAGCCATCTAGCAGCGCTATTCCAGGGCGGGATTTCACACTTTCTGTGGATCGCGTTTGGGTTTGTTGTGGTGCTGACCGTACTCGTGTTCGTCCACGAGTTCGGGCATTACTATATTGCCCGGCGCAACAGGGTAAAGGTCGAGATTTTCTCGATCGGATTTGGCCCCGAACTCTTCGGCTGGTGGGATCGCGCCGGTACTCGTTGGAAGTTCAGCACGATCCCGCTCGGCGGTTACGTCAAGATGTTCGGCGACAGCGACGCCAGCTCCGGGCTGCCGATCGCCGGGCTCGACCAGCTGAGCGCCGCCGACCGCGATGTCTCGTTCCAATGCAAGCGGCTCGACCAGCGCGCCGCGATCGTCGCCGGCGGCCCGCTCGCGAATTTCATTTTCGCGATCGTCGTCCTGGCGCTGTTGTTCATGACCTATGGCCAGCCCTTCACGCCGGCGGAGGTTGGCCAGGTCACCCCGGGCAGCGCCGCCGAAGCCGGCGGGATGGACCCGGGCGACACGATCGTCAGCATCGACCAGCGGCCGATCGAGCGGTTCGAGGATGTCCAGCAGGTGGTGCGGCTCAACCCGGACGTGCCGATGACGATCGTCGTCAGGCGCGCGGGCGAGCTCGTTACCCTGAAGGTGACGCCGAGCCGCGTCGAGGAGACCGATCGCATGGGTCGCCACCAGATCGGCCAGCTCGGCATCCGCGGCGGCGGCACCAAATACGTCAGGCGCAATCCGGCGAGCGCGGTAACCCGCGCGGTCGGCGAGACCTGGAACCTGTCGGCGACGACGCTCGAAGCATTGTGGCAGATGGTGATCGGCACGCGTAGCGCCGACGAATTGGGTGGGCCGCTGCGCATCGCCCAATTGTCGGGCGAAGTCATCCAGCTCGGCATCGGGCCGCTGTTGTGGTTGATGGCGGTGCTGTCGGTCAATCTCGGGCTGATCAACCTGTTCCCGGTGCCGGTGCTCGATGGCGGACATCTCTTGTTCTATGCCGCCGAGGCGATCCGCGGGAAGCCACTGGGCCAGCGCGCCCAGGAATACGGCTTCCGTCTGGGGTTGGCGCTGGTGCTGACGCTGATGGTATTTGCTACCTGGAACGATCTGGCCAATATCCGCCGGATGTTTTGATGAAGCGCTTCATCGCCTGACCCGATTCGCGGTAAGGGTAGCGCAAGCGTCGGGGTGGGGATCTTGAGTCGCAACCGAGTGATTTACCGCTGGCTGGCCGTGCTGGTTGCCGCGTTCGTGGGGGCGAGCGCGTGGCTGTCGTTGGCGGCGGCGCAGACCCATCCGGCGGCGGCCCGCGCGAGAACGCATCCGGCCACAGCCGCCGCCGGACCCGGCACGATCGCCAGCATCCGGATCGAAGGGATCCAGCGGATCGAGGCGGAGACCGTGCGCTCCTACCTCCTGCTCCAGCCGGGCGATGCGTGGGATGCCGAACGCATCGATCGCTCGTTGAAGGCGTTGTTTGCAACCGGGCTCTTCGCCGATGTGAAGCTGGTCCGGGATGGCAACGTTCTGGTCGTCAAGGTGGTCGAGAACCCGATCATCAACCGCATCGCTTTCGAGGGAAATTCGAAGATCGAAGACAAGGACCTCAACGGCGAGATCCAGTTGCGTCCGCGTGTCGTCTATACCCGCACGCGGGTGCAGAACGATGTCCGGCGCATCCTCCAACTCTATCGGCGGCACGGCCATTTCGCGGCAACCGTAGACCCCAAAGTGATCCAGTTGTCGGAGAACCGGGTCGACCTCGTCTTTGAGATCAACGAGGGACCATCGACCGGGGTCCGCAGCATCAATTTCGTCGGCAACCGCCAGTTCGGCGACAGCACGCTGCGCGGCGTCATCGACACGAAGGAAAGCCGCTGGTATCGATTTCTGTCGACCTCGGACACCTACGACCCCGATCGGATCACCTACGACCGCGAGCTCCTGCGCAAATTCTATCTGTCCGAGGGCTACGCCGATTTTCGCGTGGTCTCGGCGGTGGCCGAGCTGACCCCTGACCGCGACGGCTTCGTCGTCACCTTCACGGTCGACGAGGGCGAGCGGTACCGCTTTGGCAAGGTGGATGTCGACATCAAGCTCAAGGACCTGACCCGCGAGGCGGTGCTGCCGCTGTTAACCGTCCAATCCGGCGACTGGTACAACGGCGCAGCGGTCGAACATTCGATCTCGGTGCTGACCGACGCGCTGGGCAATCGCGGCTATGCCTTTGTCGATGTCAAACCCCAGATCACCCGCCATCGGGAAGAGCACACCCTGGATGTTGTCTTCAATGTGAGCGAGGGGCCGCGGGTCTATGTCGAGCGCATCGACATCACCGGCAACGTGCGCACGCTCGATAAGGTGATCCGCCGCGAGTTCCGACTCGTCGAAGGCGATGCATTCAACACCGACAAAATGAAGCGCTCCAAGGAGCGCATCAAGAATCTCGGCTTTTTCAAGAAAGTCGAGGTCACCAACAGCCCGGGTTCCGCGCCCGATCGAACCGTCGTCACGGTCGAAGTTGAAGAACAGTCGACCGGCGAATTGTCGCTGGGCGTCGGCTTCTCGACCTCGGATGGCCCGCTCGCCGATATCAATATCCGCGAGCGGAACTTTCTCGGCCGGGGCCAGGATCTGCGGATCGGTACAGTGCTGTCGTTCCGCTCACAGCAGGTCGACCTCAGCTTCACCGAACCGTATTTCCTCGATAAAAACATCGTCGCCGGATTTGATCTGTTCGAAGTAAAAACTAGTCCGACATCTAATTTCTTTAGCGGGGTTACACCGCCATACGTACAGTTCTCTTATGGGGGCGCGTTGCGCGCGGGTTATCAGATATCGGACGATCTCCGGCAGACCTGGAAATACACCGCGAGGTCCGACGACATCACCGACGTTCAGAGCGTACTGAACGGCGGCTCGCTGTTTATTGCGCTTCAGCAGGGAACCCACCTGACCTCCGCGATCGGCCAGGTCTTGCTCTATGACCGACGCGACAATCGCGTTGATCCGACCGGCGGATATTATGCATCGATTGGAAATGACTTTGCCGGAGCGGGATTTGGTGTCCAATATATTCGAAATAAGGTCAGCGCCGGATATTATTATTCGATAGCGCCGGAATGGGTCCTCGGCGTGACCGGCGAGGTCGGCGATATTTTCGGCTGGGGCGGGCAGCAGGTTCTGTTGCAGGACCGCTTCTTTGTCGGCGGCGACAATCTGCGCGGCTTTGCGCCGGCCGGGATCGGCCCGCGCGATACGGTTTCCGGCGATTCGCTCGGCGGCAACAAATACTACACCGGGTCGATCGCGCTCGGCGTGCCGCTCGGCCTGCCGAAGGAGCTTGGGATCACCGGACAGTTTTTCAGCGATTTCGGCAGCTTGTGGTCGAACGATCAGAAGAATCTCGTCCTGACGCCCACGCAACTCGCAGCGAATGGCGGGGTGCAGCCGATATTTGCCGACTCGAGTTCGATCCGCGCCAGCGCCGGCTTTGGCGTGGCCTGGAAATCCCCGGTCGGTCCGATCCGCCTCGATCTGGCGCTGCCGATCAAAAAAGAGGGGTTCGACAAGACCCAGTTCTTCCATGTGAGTTTTGGCACGAGGTTCTGATGTCGGTGACACGTGCGGGGGTTGCCCCGCTGCTCGTCGTTTGCGTGCTATGCGGACTGCTCGGTGGGATGCCCGCCCCGGCCGAGGCGCAGCAGCCGGCCCCTGCCCCCGCGCCAAGCGCGCCCACACCCCCCGCCGCAACCCCCTCACCCGGCTTGAACGTCCTGGTGGTGGACGTCCAATCACTGTTGCAGAACTCCAAATCGGCGAAGATGGTGCGCCAGCAGATCGAGCAGAAGCGTACCGAATTTCAGAAGGAAATGTCGCATCAGGAAGACGCGCTGCGCCAGGAACACGACGCCCTGCAACGGCAGCAAGCCTCGCTGTCTGCTCAGGTATTCAACCAGAAGGGGCGCGAGTTCCAGCAGAAACTCAACGAGTTTGACAAAAGCATGCAGGCTAAGCGACAAGTCCTAGAAACTGCTAACGCCGATGCGCTTCAAAAAATTAACGAAGCGATGCTCAAAATTATTGCTGAAATCGCGAAAGAGCGAAAAGCTAATTTGGTATTCGTGCGAAGCGAGTTGGTTCTGTTCGACCAAAGCTTTGAGGTGACCGATCAAGTACTGAACAAGCTTGACGAGCAACTGCCGACGGTGACCGTCAATTTTAACGCCCCGGCCGCCGCCAATGCTCCGGCGGCGGCCCCCGCCGCGCCGGCGCAGCCGGCGCCGAAAAAGAAGAAATAGGGGCGGCGCCGCTGCCCCGGCCGGCGCGTTCGGCGATGGCGGATCCCCGCTTTTTCGATCGAGCCGGGCCGTTTTCGCTCGATGCACTCGCGGCGTTGAGCGGGGCTACCCGACACGACTCCAAGGGCGGCGACCGGTTGTTCGCCGATGTCGCCCCGCTCGAGACCGCCGGTCCCGAGGAGGTGACCTTTCTCGACAACCGCAAGTATCTGGATGCCTTCGCCCGCTCGCATGCCGGGGCCGCATTTGTCGACGAGCGGATGATCGGCAAGGCCCCGGCGCAAATGGCGCTCCTCGTTGCCCGCGATCCCTACAAGGCGTTCGCGCGCGCCGCGCAAGCCTTCTATCCGGTAAAGCCGGTGGCGCCGCGGCGGGCGCCCTCGGCGATCATCGACCCCACGGCATCGGTTCCCCTGGATTGCGACATCGCCGAGCATGTCGTGATCGAGGCCGGGGTTCGCCTCGGCCAGCGCTGCCAGATCGGCGCCAACACGGTGATCGCCGCCGGGGTCGAGTTGGGCGAGGATTGCCGGGTCGGCGCCAATGTGACGCTCAGCCATTGCGTGATCGGGGCGCGTGTCGTGCTGCATCCGGGCGTGCGCATCGGCCAGCCCGGCTTTGGCTTTGCACCCGATTCGGCCGGGCCGGTCAAGATCCCGCAACTCGGCCGGGTGATCGTCGGCGAGGATGTCGATATCGGCGCCAACACGACGATCGACCGCGGCTCGGGACACGACACCGTGATCGGTCCCGGAACGATGATCGATAATCTCGTGCAAATCGGGCACAATGTCGTGATCGGCCGGGGCTGCGTCCTCGCGGGTCAGGTCGGCATTTCCGGCAGCACCGAACTCGGCGATTTTGTCATGGCGGGGGGACAGGCCGGTCTTGCCGGTCATCTCAAGATCGGCAGCGGGGCGCGGATCGCGGCCAAATCGGGGCTGATGCGCGATGTTGCACCGGGCGAGACGGTTTGCGGTTCGCCGGCGCTGCCGATAGGCTTGTTCATGAGACAGGTGGCGATACTGCGACGTCTTGCGAAAAAAAGGGACGGAGGATGATCGATCCGGCTTGCGCCGACGAGCGGTCGCCTGAGCTCGATCGTCAGCGAATCATGGAAATGATCCCGCACCGCCATCCCTTTCTGATGATCGACAAGGTTGTCGACGTGGTCGCGAACAAGCAGGCGACCGGCATCAAGAATGTCTCGATCGAGGAATACTATTTCCAAGGTCATTTCCCGACCCGTCCGGTGATGCCGGGCGTCTTGATCATCGAGGCGATGGCGCAGACCGCGGCCGTCCTCGTCGTCCACACCCTCGGGCGCGAGGCCGAGGGCAAACTGGTCTACTTCATGAGCGTCGACCACGCGCGCTTTCGTCGTCCGGTGGTTCCCGGTGATTGTCTCGAGGTGCGCGTCACCAAGCAGCGCCATCGCGGCAATGTCTGGAAATTCGAAGGCCGCGCCGAGGTCAGCGGCCGCTTGATGGCCGAAGCGGTGTTTGCCGCGATGATCATGAGCGACTAGGCCGCTGATGCCGCAGATTCACCCGACCGCAATCGTGACGCCCGGCGCGTCATTGGCGGGCGATGTCGAGATCGGTCCTTACTGCGTGATCGGCGAGCATGTCGTGCTTGGCGCCGGGGTGAGGCTCGCCTCGCACGTCGTGATCGACGGACGCACGACGATCGGCGAGCGGACGCGCGTCTTCCCGTTCGCCTCGATCGGCTTCGAGACGCAGGATTTGAAATACAAGGGTGAGCCCTCTTCGCTCGAGATCGGTCATGACAATACGATTCGCGAGCACGTGACCATCAACCCCGGCACCGAGGGCGGCGGCATGGTGACAAGGGTCGGCAATCACTGCCTCTTGATGGTCGGCGCGCATGTCGCGCATGACTGCCAGATCGGCGACCACGTCATCCTCGTCAACAACGCCACGCTCGGCGGGCATGTCGTGATCGAGGATTACGCGATCCTCGGCGGGCTCTCGGCGGTGCACCAGTTTGTGCGCATCGGCCGGCACGCGATGGTCGGCGGCATGTCCGGGGTCGAGCGCGACGTCATTCCTTACGGCGTGGTGATCGGCGACCGCGCGCGCCTCACCGGCCTCAACATCGTCGGGATGCAGCGCCGCGGCTTCAGCCGCGATGATATCCAGGGGCTGCGCAGCGCCTATCAGTTCCTGTTCTCGGATGATGGGACCTTCAATGACCGCGTCACCGAGGCGGCCGAGCGCTTTGCCGGGATCGGCCCGGTCGACGATTTGATCGCCTTTATCCGCGCCGATTCGAGCCGCGCGATCTGCCAGCCGAAAGGGACGAATGGCAGCTGACGCCGAGGGTTCAGCATCCGGCCCACCCCATGGTCCATTGGGCATCATTGCCGGCAGCGGCGGGCTGCCGCGCCGGGTGATCGAAAGTTGCCGCGCCGCCGGGCGCGAGGTGTTTGTGCTGGCGCTTGAGGGGGAAGCCGACCGCGCCGCGGTCGAGGCCGTGCCGCATGCCTGGTGCCGGATCGGCGCCGGGGCGAAGGGCCTCAAGCTCCTGCGCGCCAACGCGGTCGGCGAACTGGTGCTCGCCGGCGGCGTGCATCGTCCCTCGCTCGCCTCGCTACGGCCGGACTGGCGGGCGGCCAAGTTCTTGGCCCGGGTCGGCTATCGCGCGCTCGGCGACGACGGGCTGCTCGGCGCGATCGTCAAGGAATTCGAGCGCGAGGGCTTTCGCGTGATCGGCGCCGATCAGCTGCTCGACCGGGCCGAGTTGCCCGAAGGACCGCTCGGCCGGCTCCGGCCCGATGCCGACGCCGCCGCCGATATTGCCCACGGGGTGCGCCTGGCGCGGGCCATCGGCGCGCTCGACATCGGCCAGGCGGTTGTCGTCCAGCAGGGGCTCGTCCTCGGGATCGAGGCGATCGAGGGCACCGACGGTTTGCTGCGGCGCTGCGCCCTGTTGCGCCGCGATGGCCCGGGAGGCGTCCTCGTCAAGGTCGAGAAGCCGGGCCAGGAAAAGCGCGCCGATCGCCCGGTGATTGGCCCGCAAACCGTGATCCTCGCCGCCGAAACGGGGCTGCGCGGCATCGCGGCGCAAGCCGATGCGACGCTCGTCCTCGACCGCGACGAGGTCATCCGCCTGGCCGACGCGGCCGGCCTCTTCGTGGTCGGAATCCGTCCGTTATGACCGGCGCCGGCGACGCCGCGCCGTTCCTCTTCATCATCGCCGGCGAGCCCTCCGGCGACGCGCTGGGCGGGGCGCTGATCGCGGCGTTGCACGAGCGCACCAAAGGCCGCCTGCGGATCGCCGGGATCGGCGGCGAGGCGATGGCGGCGCAGGGCCTCCAAAGCCTCGTGCCGCTCGCCGATCTGGCGGTCGTCGGGGTCGGCGAAGTGCTGCCGCGGGCGCCCTTGATCCTGCGCCGGGTGCGCGAAACCGTGGCGGCGATCCGCGAGGCGCGGCCGGACGCCGTCATCACCATCGACAGCTCCGGGTTCAGCTGGCGCATCGCGCATGGGCTGCGCCGGCATGGCGAGAGGATGCCGCTCATTCATTATGTCGCGCCGATGGTCTGGGCGTGGCGCGCCGGCCGCGCCCGGCGGATGGCGCGGTGGTACGATCACCTATTGACCCTCCTGCCGTTCGAGCCGCCCTATTTCGAGGCCGTCGGCCTTGCCGCCAGCTATGTCGGCCACCCGGTCCTCGAGAGCGGCGCCGACAAGGGCGACGCGGCGCGGTTTCGCAATGCGCACGGGATCACCGCCGACGAACTCGTGCTGAGCGTCCTGCCGGGGAGCCGCGGCGGCGAAGTGCGCCGGCTCGTGCCGGTGTTCGGCGCGGCGCTGCGCTGCCTCGAACCGACAACCGGGCCGTTTCGCGTCGCCGTGCCGACCGTCGCGACAGTCGCCGACTGGGTGTCGCAGAACGTGCGCGAGTGGCCGGGCCGGCCGATCGTCCTGCGCGGCAATGCCGACAAATACGACGCCTTCGCCGCGAGCCGCGCCGCGCTCGCCGCCTCGGGGACGGTGGCGCTCGAACTGGCGCTCGCTCGCGTGCCGATGGCGGTCGCCTATCGCCTCAACCCGCTGACCGAGATGCTGCTCGACCGCATCCTCAAGGTGCGCCAGGTCAATCTCGTAAACCTGCTGCTCGGCCGGGCGCTGGTTCCGGAGCATTTGCGCGGCGCCTGCGCGCCCGAGCCGCTCGCCGCCACGCTCGCCCTCCTCATCGGTGACGAACAGGTTCGCAGCGCGCACCGCGAGGGTTATGATGAGGCAGTGCGGCGGCTGCGCGCCGGCGGCCAGCGGGAAATCGCCTCGCCGAGCCGTGCCGCCGCCGACCGGATCCTGGCGATCCTGGCCGCGCGCCGCGAGGATCCCGCCGGAGATTGCCCGAAGGCGCCGATAGTGCCGCAACGCGAAGGAGTAACCCCGCGATGACGCTGACCGAGACCGCTACGAAGCCAGCCGTGGAACCGGGCAAGGCCCGCCTCCTGCACACCATGCTCCGGGTCAGGAACCTCGACAAATCCTTGCATTTCTACACCGAGCTCCTCGGCATGAAGCTCTTGAGGAAGCGCGATTACCCGACCGGCAAGTTCACCCTCGCCTTTGTCGGCTATGGCGATGAAACCGATTCGACGGTGATCGAACTGACCCACAACTGGGATCAGGCCGAGCCCTATGCGCTCGGCAGCGCCTTCGGCCATCTCGCGATCGGCGTGCCCGACGTCTACAAGGCCTGCGAAACGCTCGCCGCCTCCGGGGTCAAGATCCCGCGCCCGGCCGGTCCCATGGCGCATGGCGGCTCGGTCATCGCCTTTATCGAAGACCCCGACAATTACCGCATCGAGCTGGTGCAGCGCAGCTAGCACCACTTAAGCTATCTTGTGATCCCGGCGCGGACCGGGATCCATTTGTCAACCGTCTCGGGCGCGGATCAATGGGTCCCGGCCTTCGCCGGGAACACATGACTATCGTGCGTTGTTGAGAGACGGCGGGAGAAAGTAATGCGGTTTGGACTTTTCGGCAGCGCGCAGGCGCACCGCCCGGCGCCCGGCGCGGAATTGACCGACAGCAGCCAAGGCTTCCGCGAGTGGATCGAGAACAACGTCGAAGCCGAAGCCCTCGGCTTTCACAGCACCTTTGTCGTCGAGCACCATTTCACCGGGTTCGGCCAGGTGTCGGCCAGCCTCAACCTGTTGACCTGGCTCGGGGCGCGTACTTCGACCCTGCGCCTCGGCACCGCGGTCCTCGTACTCCCCTGGCACAACCCCGTCCTCCTCGCCGAGCAGGCCGCCACCCTCGATCTGCTCTCCGGCGGGCGGCTCGATTTCGGCATCGGCAAGGGCTACCGCTACAACGAGTTCGCCGGGTTCTGCGTGGCGATGGAAGAGGCCGACCAGCGCTTCGACGAGGCGATCGAGGTCATCACCAAGGCCTTCCTCTCGGATGCGCCGTTTTCGCATCGCGGGCATTACTGGCAATACGACAACATCGTCGTCGAGCCGCCCTCCGCGCAGCACCCGCACCCGCCGTTCTGGATGGGCGCCGGCAGCGAGCGCTCGGTGCGCCAGGTTGCGACCCGCGGCTACAACATGCTGCTCGGCCAGCACGACCTGGCCGAAGACGTGCTGCGCTGGGTCGCTCAGTTCAAAGCCGGGGTCGAGGAGCGCGGCCGCGCCTTCGACCCGATGCAGGTCGGCGTCGCCCGCGCCGTCCATTTCGCCGACACCCCCGAGGAGCTGGAAGCGGCCTATGTCCGGCGCTTCCAGGGGCATTTGCGGATCAACAAGCTGGCCGAACGGCCGGGCGACGAGCGCGAACGCTTCGCCCGCCACGACGAGAAGGCGATCCGCCACCATTGCGACGAGACCGCGGTTTTCGGCACCCCCGACCAGATCGCCCGCAAGCTCGGAGCCTTGCGCGCCGGCGGCGTCGAATACGTCATCGTCAATTTCGGCGGCTCGATCGCCAACATCCGCCGCTTCGCGCGCGACATCATGCCGGCGTTTGCCGATGAACCCCGGCTCGCGGCGGCGAAATAGTTTGCTGTTGAGGCGGTCCTGCGTCCTTCGAGACGCGCCGCTCCGAAACGCTCCTCAGGATGACGGGAATTTCCTTGTGGTATTAACGATTTGCGTCCT
>DASYZD010000166.1:0-11477 GCA_035946655.1 Allostellaceae bacterium
GTCATGGCCGGGCTTGACCCGGCCATGTACGCGGATTCCCGGGACAAGCCCGAATATTGTAATCCCAGGGGTCTGCGATGGGGACATGTCGTGGTCAATTACTTAATGATTTTAACTAAGAAGCCATTAATTAATTCATAAACCGATGCTCACGGCGCGAGTTATTTCATCATTCGTAACAATTCTCTCTCGGAATACTAATTGACAAATCTCAAAAAACTGCTGTTTGTTGGCGCCCCGAAAGCTATCGAGCGTCTCGTTTGGCGCGAGGTCCGCAAGGACATTGCGCTCAAAGAACTGCGGCTCATGTAGCATGAACCAAGTTATCAGGCTCTTTTCCAGTATCTCGTGAGGCTTGCCCATAAGATGAAGACCATACGTCGCCATCAGCAAAAGCGTTTCGTTGACGGCCGGATTGAAGGTTAACACTCTCCGTCTGGGTCGCGTTGGGCGTGTTTGAAGAACGTCGCGACTGCCTTCATCCGTTTAGCCCACATGCTGCGGCATTCCTCCTTGATCAGAGGGGAGTCAAACAGCAGACCGCTTAAGCCTCTTCGCCGAAACAGTGTGTGAACGATTTCGTGAGCTGCGGCTGCCAAGGTATGAACCGATACGGGATCCTCTCCCGTGAACCAAAGCTTGATGGCCGTGCGCAATTGACGCTTGGCTGCGTCCAGCTTGGTAATATGGATCAAGCAGTCGCTGATGGTTGACATCAATGGGCCTACCTATTCGTCATCCGGGATTTGCGCTAGAGGTGATCTCGCAGTGCCGTTACTGTCGCTTCGGCCCTATTCGTCCCCTTCAACGCATCGTCCAAGAAAACACCGCCTGTGGAAAGACAACGGTTCAAGTCGTCATAAGCGTCAAAAAGGCTCAGCACGTCACGTCGAAGGTCCTCAACTTTCACCCGTGGGCTCATTTGGTCCCATCTCTTTCCCAGCGCCCGCCCCTCATTTATAGATATTATGGTTTTGTTCGTCAAAATGTCGTAGGCTCTGGGTCGGCATCATTCGTGTTGATTCCACCAGCGAGCGTAGGGCAGAACAGCGCGGCGCATTCCGCCTTCTACGGCCGCAACCGCGCAGCATCGCCGGGAGGAAGGACGGGGCGAACTAACCCGGTTGCAGCCGTGCTGCGCTTCGCCGCGGGCGTTTCCTTGTTCATTGCTTGGGGTCGAACAGTCGTCGCAAACGCGGCCTTGTACTTTTGCCCATTTCCGGTGTTAGACTTATCAAGTCTGAAAAGGGGGGCAAAAATGGCCGCAGAGGCAAAATATCAGGGGGTATATCCCGCACTGGTCACCAAGATCATCGCCAGCTACGTATCGCACCATAATGTCGCGCCGGAACAGATCCCCGAGTTGATCAATTCGGTGCATCGCACGATCAACAATTTGGGCAAGCCGGCCGAGCCGCACGGTGCCTTGACGCCGGCGGTGCCGTTGCGGCGCTCGGTGCAGCGCGACGCGGTGATTTGCCTGGAGTGCGGCTGGAAGGGCAAGATGTTGCGCCGGCATCTGAGCACGCGGCACGGCCTCAACGGCGAGCAGTATTTGAAGCGCTGGGGTCTGCCGAGCGATCATCCGCTGACCGCGCCGACCTATTCGCAGCAGCGCTCGACTTTGGCGAAGGAATTGGGCCTCGGTCGCGGCGGACGCCAGGCTGCCGCAGCGCCGGCGGAAGACGCCCCGCGCCCGCGCCGCGGCCGGCCGCGCGGTTCGCGCACCGCCGCCCGCGCCGGCTAACCCCGCGAGGATTGCGCGCCGGGAGGGGGCCGGCAGCGGGTGCCAGTTTCGGTGACGATCCAATCCATCGGCACGTCGAAGGGCTGGGGATGGATCGTCGCCAGTTCCTGGAAGGCAAAGCCGACCCCGATCGCCAGCGGCCGCGGCGCCAGCGCGCCCAAGGTGCGGTCGAAATAGCCGCCGCCATACCCCAGGCGATAGCACGCGCGGTCGAACCCGACGAGCGGCGCGAGGACGATCGCCGGCGTAACGACCGTGCCCCGTTCCGGCACCGGGATGTTCCACACGCCGTCGACGAGGGGTTCACCCGGCCGCCAGGCGCGGTATTCGAGCGGGCCTCGCCTGTCGACGACGACCGGCAACGCGATTGCGCGCCCGGCCGCGACCGCCCAATCGATCAGCGGACGCGGGTCGAACTCGGCGCGAAACGGCCAATAGACCCCGAGGAGCCCCGGCCGCTCGGCGAGGATGCTCCGCACCCCCACGGCGATGCGCTCGCCCGATTGGCGCCGCTCCGCCGGGGCCAGCCCCTGGCGCAGCGCAATTAGGCGCGTCCGCTCGCCGCGCCGCCACCGCTTGACCTGATCGGGATCCACCGACCGTCCTTTATTTCGGGATCAGGTCGAGCACGTCTTCGCCGTTGTGCAGGCGCTCGGCCAACTCCAGGTGAAATTGCCGAAGCCATTCGACCATCTCCTCAGGGGTCTTGGCCGACCGCGCATTTTCATATTCGTCCGCGATTCCTTCCATGATCAACCGCATGTTGCGAACCTCGACCCCACCGAACGGGTAATCGAATAGCATATCGAAGTAGAACTTGGACGAGCCGGTTCGGTTATGCTGCTTGAACCGCAACCTCTGCACCTTGCGTAGCCAGTTTCGCAGCTCACGCTGGAAGTGTTGGCGTAAATCCGGTGAGAAATCAAAGCCAACCAATTTGACCAGATGAATGTTTATCGGATCATATAGCCCCAGAATGACCTGTTCGACCAACTTGCGCGGAAGGGCCATTACGTCAGATTCGTCGAGCTTCATGCCGCCTTCTCCTCCGGGGCGGGGTTCAGAACAGCCCGGTGATGCGGCCGTCCTCTGTCAGGTCGATGGTGTTGGCCGCCGGCACCCGCGGCAGACCGGGCATCGTCATGATCTCGCCGCATACCGCGACGATGAACTCCGCGCCCGCCGAGAGGCGGATTTCGCGCACCGCGAGGATGTGGTCGTCGGGCGCGCCCTTGGCGTTGGCGTCGGTGGTAAAGCTGTACTGGGTCTTGGCGATGCACACCGGGAAATGACCGAACCCGCCCTTTTGCAATTCGGCCAAGCGGCTCTCGATGGCGCCGTCGCAGGCGATGTCGCGGGCCCGGTAGATCTTCTGGGCGATCGTCTTGATCTTGTCGCGCAGCGGCATCTCGTCGGGATAGAGAAAGCGGAAATCCGCCTTGCCGCTTTCGGCGAGCTTGACGACGGCGTGGGCGAGCTCGGCCGCGCCTGCGCCGCCCTCGGCCCAATGGTCGGCAATGACGGCCTCGACCCCCATCCCGGCGCACAGCTCCTTCAGTCGCGCGTGCTCGGCGTGGGTGTCGGCGCTGAAGCGATTGACCGAGACCACCACCGGCACCCCGAACCCGCGCAGATTTTCGAGGTGCCGCTCGAGATTGGCGAAGCCCTTTTCGAGCGCGGCGACATTCTCTTCCTTGAGGCCGTCGCGCGGCACCCCGCCATGCATTTTCAGCGCCCGCACCGTCGCCACGATGACCGCCGCATCGGGCTTCAGCCCGGTCTTCCGACATTTGATGTCGAAGAACTTCTCGGCCCCCAGATCGGCCCCGAACCCGGCCTCGGTAACGACGTAGTCGGCGAGCTTCAGCGCCGTCGTCGTCGCCATCACCGAATTGCAGCCGTGCGCGATGTTGGCGAACGGACCGCCATGGATGAAGGCCGGGTTGTTTTCCAGGGTCTGCACCAGATTGGGCGCGATCGCGTCCTTCAGGAGCGCCGCCATCGAACCCGCGGCCTTCAGATCGGACGACCGCACCGGCTCGCGCTCGCGGGTCTGCCCGACCACGATATTGGACAGCCGGCGGCGCAGATCGGCGAGGTCGGTCGACAGGCAGAAGATCGCCATCACCTCGGAAGCGACGGTGATGTCGAACCCGTCCTCGCGGGGAAAGCCGTTGGCGACCCCGCCGAGCGAGGAGACGATCGAGCGCAATGCCCGGTCGTTCATGTCGAGGCCGCGGCGCCAACTGACCCGGCGCGGGTCAATGCGCGGCTCGAGCCCGTAATAGATGTGGTTGTCGACCATCGCGGCGAGGAGGTTGTTGGCAGTGCCGATCGCGTGCAGATCGCCGGTGAAATGGAGGTTGATGTCCTCCATCGGCACAACCTGCGCGTAGCCGCCGCCGGCGGCGCCGCCCTTGATGCCAAAGCAGGGGCCAAGGCTCGGCTCGCGCAGGCACAGGATCGTCTTCTTGCCGATGTGGTTGAGCGCGTCGCCCAGCCCCACCGTCGTCGTCGTCTTGCCTTCGCCGGCCGGGGTCGGCGTGATCGCGGTGACCAGGATCAGCTTGCCGTTCGGCCGGTCCTTCAGCGAGCGGATGTATTCCAGCGAGATTTTCGCCTTGTAGCGGCCGTAGAGCGAGAGCGCCTCGTCTGGGATCCCAAGCTTGTCCGCCGCGACCTGGCCGATCGGCCGCATCGCCGCCGCCTGGGCGATATCGATATCGGATCTGGGGTTGCGATGCTGGTCGTCTCCGCGCGCCACGGCAAATCTCCTCGGCTGAAACCGTGCCAGGGTCTTAGCCCGTCGGGCCATGGGCTGCAACCGCCCTCGCTGCGGCGCGGCAGCATGACTGGAGAGCGTCGCTGCCGCCCGCGGCGATGCGCAACGGTGGCGTTTCGTTCCGCTAGTGCCGATGGGGATGGCCGCGTATACTCGCGCCCTATATTCCGGTTGCGTTGGGCCTTCCTTAGAGGTTGAACATGCATAGGCTGACAGAAATCCTACGCTTGCCCCACCTCGGCATCGTTCCGGTTGCGATCGCGTTTGGGATTGCCGCTTGGGCCGCCCCGTCGGCGCCGGCCACAGCGCGCGTCTTTGTCGGGATCGGCATCCCGTTCCCCGGCTACTACGCGCCTTATCCAAATTATCCGCCGCCGGCCTATTACCCCTACTACGCCCCGGCGCCAGCCTACTATCCGCCGCCGGAAGCCTATTCTCCGCCGGCAGCAGCCTATTCTCCGCCGCCAGGACCATCCGCCGCTCCCGCTGCGGCACCGGCGACCAGCGACGCGATCACCTATACCACTCGGCCGGCTTTCAGGAACGCCGCTGGACAAACCTGCCGCGAGTTCCAGGCGGCGGGCGGCGCGCTCGGCAACGCCTGCCAGGATTCAGACGGCCAGTGGCGCGTCTCCAACTGAACCCGGCCTCCCGCTGAAAAAGTCTGCCATTGCGAGGAGCGCCGCGACGACGCAATCTCGCGGCGCTATTCGCGAGTGCGCGGCGGAGGGAACCCAAAGATGGCGCGGCCGATCGTCTATGGTCCGGCGGGCAGCACCTATGTATGGAGCGCCCGCCTCGCGCTTGCCGAAAAAGGCGTCGCCCATGAACTGGTCGAGGTTCCCTTCGGCGCCCACCGCGAGGCGCCGCATCTCGCGCGCCACCCGTTCGCCAAGGTGCCGGCCTTCGAGCATGACGGCTTCCAGCTCTACGAGACACAGGCGATCCTGCGCTATATCGACGAAGGGTTCCCGGTCGCGCCGCTGCAGCCGACCGATCTGCACCAATTCGCCCGGATGAACCAGCTGATCGGCATTGTCGACGCCTATCTTTGGCCGTCGCTCGCCGCCGGCATCCTGTTCAATCGCATGCTGGCGCCGCGCCTGGGGTTACCGGTCGACGAGGCGGCGATCGCCGCGGCGTTGCCGCGGGTGCGCCTGTGCCTTGCGGAGATCGCGCGCCTTCAGGGCGAGCAGCCGTTCCTGGCCGGCGAGCGGGTAAGCCTTGCCGACCTGATGGTGATCCCGCTCCTCTATTATTTCAGCCGGCTTCCCGACGGCGCCGCGCCGCTCGCCGAGCACCCGGGGTTGCGGACCTGGATCGCGCGCCTAGAGGGGCGGCAGAGCTTCCAGGTCACCAAGCCCTTCGGCGTCTGAGCGGGGACACAGAGACCATGCCCACCCGTACCGGCATCGACGCCGAAGCGACACCACCGATCGTCACGATCGAGCACGGCCGCGCCACGATCCGCCTCAACCGGGCGCACCAGCACAACCGGATCGAGCCCGACGATCTTGCGGTGCTGCGCGAGACCTTTACCCGGATCGACGAGGATCCGAGCGTGCGCGTGCTGGTTCTGACCGGGACCGGCAAGAGCTTCAGTTCGGGCTATCACATCGGCGCCCTGGTCGAGCGCCACGCCAGGAAGAACGATGCGCCCGGAAACGCCGAAGAACCGGGCAGCGACGCCTTTGAACGGACCGTCGACCGGCTCGAGGGGCTGCGGGTGCCGACGATCGCCGCGCTCAACGGCAGCGTCTATGGCGGCTCGACCGACCTCGCGCTCGCCTGCGATTTCCGCATCGGGGTCGAGGGCATGCGGCTGCTGATGCCGGCGGCGCGGCTTGGCATCGTCTACTATCCGAGCGGGATCGAGCGCTATGTCGCCCGGCTCGGCGTCGCCGCGGCGAAAAAACTGTTCATGACCGCGCAGCCGATCGACACCCACGAGATGCTGCGCATCGGCTATCTCGACCAGTGTGTTCCGGCGGCCGATTTGATGGCGCGGGTCGACGCCCTTGCCGCGACGCTCCGGGCCAACGCGCCGCTCGCATTGGCCGGCCTCAAGCGCGCAATCAACGAGATTGCCGGCGGCCGGCTCGACCGGGCCGCCCTGGCCGAGGCGCGCTCCCGCTGCGCCGCCTCCGAGGACCATGCCGAGGCATTGAAGGCCTGGGGAGAGAAGCGAACGCCGCTGTTCCACGGCCGCTGAACGCCAGGTTCGTCCCGTTGACCTGGATCAAGGCAGTGGCCAGTCGGCGGGCGATGATCGCTGCGCAATCGGCGCCATCACCCCCGGCGCGAGGAGGAAGCGATGGGTTTCAAGGACATTCTGGTCACGCTCGATACCACCCGGCCGACCCGCGTGCGGGTCGAAATCGCCGCCGCCTTGGCCGAGCGCTTCGCCGCCCATCTGGTGGGCTTTTATTCGACGTTCGCGGTCAACCCGCCCCGCCCCCACGGCTATTTCGATTATTTCGATCGCTCGCTATTGGATCCGCTGTATCGCGAATATGAGGAGAAGATAGACGCCGAGGGCGAGGCCATGCGACTCCTCTTCGAGGAGATCACGACCCGGCGCGGGCTGTCGGCCGAATGGCGCGCCGCCTCGGGTCTCCCCTCCTCCGTCACCGCGCTGCACGGCCGTTATGTCGATCTGATCGTCGTTGGACAGCCAGACCCCGACGACACCCAGGCAGCGCTGTTCCGGCCGCTGCCCGAAGAGGTCGCGCTCGCGGTCGGCCGCCCGATCCTCGTCATTCCCTATGCCGGACACTGGACAGAGATCGGCCGGCGCGTGCTGGTGGGCTGGGATTCGAGCCGCGAAGCGACGCGCGCGATCAACGATGCAATGCCGCTTTTGGCTGGTGCCGAGAGGGTGACCGTCCTCTCGATCGATCCGGCCGCCGGCCCCGCCGGGCATGGCGAGGTGCCGGGCGCGGACATTGCGCTGCACCTCGCGCGCCACGGCGTCAAGGCGACTGTCGAATCAACGGTGTCGGCCGGCATTGGGGCCGGCAATGCCCTCTTGTCACGGGCCAGCGATCTTGAAGCCGATCTCTTGGTGATGGGCGCCTACGGTCATTCGCGGGCGCGCGAGCTCTTGCTCGGCGGCGTCACGCGCACCGTGCTCGAGAGCATGACCCTGCCGGTCCTGATGGCGCATTGAGGCGCCGACGCGCGGCCTAATGGTACGGGATGGTCAGCATCGCCTGCTCGGCGCCACTGCCGCTTTGCGGCGTATAGGTGATGAGCATGGCGCCCTCCGCATCAGCGCCGATCGCAAACCCGGCCGCCGCGTATTGGCCGAGCAGCGCGAGGCTCGCCGTATGCGTGCCGTCGCCGAGCGTCAGCGTGCCGCCCGTGCCGGCGGCGTTTTCCGTAAAGCCGAGGGTATCATTGGTGCTGAAGGCGATATCGCCGAGGTCGAGCAGATCTCCCGCACCGAACCCGGCGATCGTGCCGGCAAAACCTGCCGAGCGGTCGAGCTTCAGCATGCCCGACGCCCCGGCATCAAAGGTGACCGCGGCATCCGAACCGGCGGCGAATTCGAGCGTCCCATCGCCGCTGATCTCGGCATTGCCGCCGCCGGTGGTAGCGCCTTCGACCGTGACGCTGCCGCGATCGTCGAGCGTGACCCCGGCGTCGATTGTGTTGCTGCCGCTCAACACCCATCGCGCCCCGGCATCGACGGTCACAACCGAAAAGCCGAGGTATTGAGTGCCGAGGCCGGACAATGTGCCGATGCCGGCGCCCCCGGCCAGCTCTAGCGTGTCGTTGCCGGTCCCGCCATTGACGATCCCCTGGAACACCGCCCCAGGATCAACGACCACGAGATTGTAACCACCGGCAAATTCAACCGCCGTACCGCCGCCGCCGCTGATCGTGCCGGCATTGATGACGGTGCCCGGTCCGCCGGCGATGTCGATGCCTACCCCGTTGCCTTCGATCAACCCACCGGCGGCGTTGGTGACGCTGCCGCCTGCCGTCAGATAGACTCCGATGCCGGACGGCGCAGATGAGACGGATATGATGGAGCCGTAGTAGCTCTGGGATTGTATCGTCGTTTCACCGATGCCCGACACCGTTCCGAAATTGACGACGCTGCCGGCGGTGTCGAGCTCTATCCCGACGCCAGATCTACCGGTCATATATGACAGGTAATAAGCGGACCCGGGACTGGTCTGTTGATAGGTTGCCGTGCAGTTGTCGGTGCCGGCGACGACGCCGCTGTTGACCAGGGTCCCGCCGAGGCTCAGCTCCACCCCGACACCGGTCGAAGCAGAGATTGATCCCGAATTGTTGATCCCGCCGGCGCCGCCGCTGACGAGGACACCGGCATTGCTCCCGGTGATCACACCACTGGCCTCATTGGTGACGCCGCCGCCATCCTGCAGATAGAGGCCGGTATATAGGCCGGCGATCGCCCCGGAATTGGTGACCGCGCCGAGCCCGCCGGAGACCTCGACACCAAAAGAGGAGCCGGAAATCAGCGCCGCGCTCCCGCTATTCACCACCGCGCCGCCGGCCTCGAGGCGAACGCCCGCGCCGCCGAACTGGCCGGTCGCGATCAGCGTCCCCGCATTGGTCACCATGCCGGGCGCGCCGGCGATGTCGACGGCGTCATAATAGCCGGAAATCAGTGCCGCGGTCGCGTCGCCCGCGCCATTGCTGAGGGCGCCGCCATCGCTCAACCTGACGCCGATGCCGCTCGCCGGGACCGTTGTGATCGCGCCGTAATTGGTGAGGCTGCCGGCAGCACCGCTGATCAGAACCCCGTAGGCGGACCCGGCGATCTGCCCGGCGTTTACGACGGCCCCGCCGTTGGTCAGCTCGACCCCGGCGGCGTTCGCCCCGGTGGCCGACACATGTCCGGAATTCGTCACCGCCCAGGCCACGCCGCCGATGCCAAGGATGCCGGGGCCGTAGCCAGCCCAAACGCTGGCGCTCGCGGTGAAATCCGTGGCCGTCTCGGTGGCCGCGTTGGCGATCACCACGGTGTGCGTATACGACCCGCTGAACGTGGGTCCCGCAGGCTGGGCGATCGTGATGTCGGTGCCGCCGTGGCCGTCCGAATTGAGCACCAGCGTATTCGGATCGAAGGGGCCGGAGAGCGCAAAGCTCGTCACCACGCTGGCGTTGTCGAAAACGGTCAACGTGCCATTGGCGTAAACGAGGCCGGTGGCCGCCTGGCCGGCGAGGTCGATCGTGTCGGCCTCACGGAAACCGGCGATCCCGCCGATCACCGCAGAGCCCGCCTCCAGGACCAGGAGATCATTGCCGCTGAGCGAAATCGCCGTGCCGCTGCTGCCCGAACTGCTCGCGACGATGCCGGCGTTGATGATCGTGTCGGTGGCCACGTAGGTGCCGGTGTCGGAAATGCCGACGCCGCCCACGACGATACCGTAATTGGTGAGCGCGGCGGTGCTGGCGTCGCCACAGAGCGCGACACCGATTGCGCCGCCGGTGATCAGACCACCGGCATGGTTGACGACGCTGC
The DNA here is from genome assembly GCA_035946655.1 of Allostellaceae bacterium. Taxonomy (GTDB): domain Bacteria; phylum Pseudomonadota; class Alphaproteobacteria; order ATCC43930; family CGMCC-115725; genus DATARH01. The sequence continues at coordinate 10,030 of DASYZD010000166.1, forward strand.
CGCCGCCCGCGAGGTCCACGCCAAAACCGTACGCGCCGATACCCGCGATCGTGCCGTAATTGGTCACCGCGGCGACGCCGTTCGAAGAAAAACCCGAGCCGCCGGCGATCAGTGCCGTGGGGTCGCTCGCGCTGCCGTTGGTCAGGGCGCCGCCATCGATGCTGACGCCAATCCCGTAAACGTTTGCCTCGATCATCCCGTAGTTGATGACCGTGCCGGGCGAATTGGCGGGTGCCGGTCCGTAATAATTCCACCGGATCGGCAGGCCGATCACGGTGCCCCCGACAGTGCCGCCGCCGGCGAGCGGAACGGCCACGCCGCCGCCCGGGAGCGGACCGAAATTGATCACGTGATAGGCGGCGCCGCCGATCACGACCCCGTAGCGGGAACCGATGATCTCGCCGCGATTGACAACGGTCCCGCCGTCGGTCAGCTCCACCCCGGCAGCGTTCCACCCGGTCGCCGACACCGTTCCGAGATTGGTCACCATCCAGGGAACCGCGCCAACGCCGAGCACGCCCGGACCATAGCTCGCCGACACCGTCGCACCCGCGGTAAAAATCGTCGATGCTTCGGTGGCGGGATTAGAGACTACCACCGTGCCCGCATACGACCCGCTGAACACGGGTCCCGGAGGCTGAACGATCGTGCTGCCGCCGCCCCACCGGTACCACCCGAAGACCATCAGATCCGGATTGAACGCGCTGGAGGGTAGGGTGCTCCTCGCCATGTCGCCGTTGGCAAGACCGGTCAACCGACTGAGATTGGTGATCGCGAAGGGTCCAGCGTCGCCGACGCCGAGCGCTGCCCCGGGGTCGGCGACCTCCCCATTTCCCGTAACCGGGCCGGCAAAGTTCGGGCTGCCGCTGGTCGAGGCGCCGCTGCCGAGGCCGATGGCGATGGCGATGCCGTATCGGTTCGCCCCTGTAGTCCCGAAATTGTCGACGGTTCCCGACGCATTCGTGATCGCGTGCGTGTGATAATTCCTCGCGAGCAGCGCCTCCTTCGCGCTGGTGGCGAGAGGGCCGTCGTCATTGAGAACGATCCCGGACGGGTCGGTGACCGCGTCGGCGTTGCTGACGCTCCCGCTCTGCGTGGTTATGTCGTTATTGGTGTCGCCGGTCGGGGTCGCGATATATCCGGCCGCGGCTACGGTTAGCGGCGAGGCATAATTACCGCTGGTGTCCAGCGTGATGACATTCGTAAGCGTGCCCGCGACAACCGCCATTTACCACCATCGCGCCGTAAACAAGCCGGGACCCGGTAAGGATCGATCGACCAGCACCGCCGTTCGGCGCTTCAACCGTTAGTATCGTTTGCAATCGCGTCGAATTAGAGGCCGCCAACAAGAACGAGTCAACCTCTCGGCCCATGATCGCAGCCACGCCGGAACGTCATTTTCGCCAGGCGCCCGAGCCGGCGATCGGTGCCTACTAACAATCATCGCC
>DASYZD010000167.1:0-3691 GCA_035946655.1 Allostellaceae bacterium
GAGCACGGCGGCATTGTCGAAGCCGAAATTGCGCATGACCCACCACACCCGCGTCGCCCATTGCGGGGTCGTCGTGCTGTAGGTCACGACCCGGCTCGCATTGCCGATGCCGAAGCGGCGCATCGCCGCCGCAAACGCCGCCTTTTGCGGCAGCATGAAGCGCAGCGGCAATTTGCCGTTGTCGGACAGGTCCTCCTGCAGATCGACGAATTGCGCGCCCGGTAGGTGACCTTTCTCGAAATCCTCGCGGCCGGATTTGACGGTGTAGGTGATCTCCGGGTCCGGGATCAGGTGCATCGTGCAATCGAGCACGACGAGATCGGGATCTCTGAGATGCTCGGCGAGCCAATCCGTGCTCGTGAGGAACTCGGGATGCGCGAAACCTTCCTTCGCTGCGCTCATAGGCTTCTCTCCGATCGTCATCCGGCCGCCCAACGGGCACGAACCCGGGCGCCGACCTCGTCGAGGTATTGCGCCGCCTGCGCCCGCGTCGTGATCGCCTGGACCCGGGCGAGAATCGCCGGCTGGGCTTCCGGCGGCGACAATGCCATGTCGTGACGCATCGCGACATGCAGAAATCCCGGCAGCGATTTGTCGATGGGCGCATCGGGCGGCGCCGCGCGCATCGCCATCAGCGGAGCCGCCGCGGGCGGCGGATCGGGCAAGGCGAGGGGCGCCTCTCTCGCATTGTCGAGCTTCAGGAGGGTTGTCAGCGCGTTGGCGGCGGCGTCGCGCGCGGTCAGCGGCGGGAGACCGAAGACGGCCTCGACCGTCGCCGGGATCGAGCTGTGATCGTAGAGGCGGTGATCGATCAGATTTGCCGGGATCAGCGGCGAGACGACGAGTGCCGGGACGCGGACCCCGTATTGGCCGAAGGTGAAGCCGTACTGGTTGAATTGGGCGCCCGGCTGGGTGTCGCCGGGCGGCGTCGCGGCCGGCGGCGCGACATGGTCGTAGAAGCCGCCATGCTCGTCCCAGGTGACGATGAGGAGGCTGCTCTCCCAGTGCGGCGAGTTGCGGATCGCCTCGTAGGTCTGTTTGATCATCGCCTCGCCCTGGCTGAGGCCATCCAACGGATGCTGCGAGGTGCCGCCGAGGAACGTGCCGTTTGCGACGTCGCCGTAGTTCGGCTCGATCCAGGTGTAGAGCCAGGGATAGTTCGGATCGGCGACGGCGCCGGGGAAGGCGTCGAAGGAGGAGATCGCCGATAGCGTGATGCCCTTCAGCGCCCCGGCGCCGGGAAACGCGTCGCCGGCGAAGATCCGCCATCCGTACTGCGATGACTTGGTGTCGAGCGCGTCGAAAATCGACCCGTTCGGGAACGCGAAGCCGGCGAACGCTTCCCAGCGCGCGATTTCGCCACTGGTCGGGCTGTGGTCGAGGCCGCCGGAGGAGGCCGCGCAGGCGAAAAACCGGTTCGGCCAGGTCGGGCCCGGGATCGAAGAAAACCAGTTGTCGCAGACCGCGAACGCCTTGGCCAAGGTATTGAGGACCGGCAGCTGCTCGGGCGAGCAGCATTTCATGATGTCGCCGAAATTGCCCGGGGCGTTGCCTTCCCGCGGCGACGGCGAGGCCGCGTAGTCGGCGACAAAGCCGCTGTTGTCGATGCCGGGGTAGGCGCCGCCCGCCGGATAGGCGGCGTGCGGCCCGCAAAGCTGCGTCAGCACGTCGGCAAATTCGTGGCCGGGATCGACTTCCATCCGGTCGGGGGCCGGCTGCGACACGGCATAGCCCTGCCCCAGATAGAGGTTCGATTCCGTGCCTTTGAGCCCGTTGACGGTGGTCGGCCCGCCGGTCTCGGCGTCGGTTCCGCTGATCCCGGAAAAGCCGAGCATGTGGTCGAACGACCGGTTCTCCAGCATCAGCACGAAGACGTTGGCGATCGGCGGCGGCATCGGAGGATCCCTTCCGCTGTGGCGCGATCAGTCGGCCTGCCCGGTCGGAATGAACTCGAAGTCTTCGACCGGCACCGGGTCGAAGAATGCCTTGTGCTCGCTCTGCGGCAGCGGCCACAGGAGCGGGTTCGCCTGGTCGCCGGTGTACCAGTTCTTGCAGCCGCCGACCCAGACCGTGCCGGGAAAGGCGTCGCCGAGCCGGGCGAGGAATTTTTCGGTCGCCGCGACGGTCGGTGCGACCGCGGCGCGGCGGGCGCGGGCCTCGGCGACAAGCCGCATGATGCAGGCGATCTCCTGGTCGAGCCCCAACGGCACCGGCACGTTGTTGACCGGCCCGAAGGGGCCATAGAGCATGAAGAGGTTCGGAAAGCCCGACAGCGCGATGCCGCCGTAGGAATAGATCCTCTCCCGCCAGGCCTCGTCGATCGTCGCGCCGTTCAAGCCGACGACCCGCATCGGCCGCATATAGGCATGCGCGTCGAAGCCGGTGGCGTAGACGATGACGTCGAGGTCTTCGCGCGTCCCGTCCGCCATGACGAGGCCCCGCGGCACGATACGGGCGATCTCGCCCTTGACGATGCGCACGTTCGGCAGTTGCACCGCGGCGTAATAATTTTTGTCGGATTTCGGGATGCGGGTGCAGCCGAGATTGTAGTCGGGGGTCAGTTTCCGCTTCAGCTCGGGGTCGGCGATGATATCGAGATATGACGCGAACTCGCGCTCCATCGCCGCGCGCTGCGGCCCGGGCACGAGGCGCCAGCGGTCGCTCTCGTTGATCAGTCGCCACAGCCGCGCCTGCTCGCGTTCGTACCCGCCGGGGAGCCGCAGCTTCAGCCGCTCCCACCAGCTCGTGTAAGGGTTCTCGCGGATGTGCACCCATTGCGCGCGGCGGATGAACTGGGTGACCTCGCAGCCCGCCCAGGCGAGCGCCTCGGTGATCTGCACGCCGCTGGCGCCGCTGCCGATGACGCCCCAGCGCCGGTCCTCATAGGGCACGCCATGGTCCCAATTGGCCGAGTGAAACGAACGGCCGGCGAAGCTCTCGCGCCCGGCGATCTCGGGAAAGAGCGGCTTGTGGAGAAAGCCGGTGGCGCAGACGAAGACGTCGGCGACATCCCTTTCGCCCCTGGCGGTCTCGATATGCCAACGGCCGTCGCTGAAGCGCGCCGCGACGATCTCCTCGTTGAAGCGGATGAATTTGTGGAGGCCGCGATCGCGCGCGACCCGTCTGATGTAGGCCCAGATCTCCTCCGCCGGCGCGTATTTGCGCGACCAGCCGTAATTGGGCTGGAAGGGAAACTCGTATTGCCGCGACAGCACGTCGACGAAGAGGCCGGGAAAGGTGTTGTCGCGCCAGGTGCCGCCGACCTCGCCGGCCTTCTCGTAGACCGTGAAATCGATATGGGCGCGCTTCAGCGTCTCGGCCATGAAGAGGCCGGCGACGCCGGCGCCGACGACGACGACCCGGAATTTCCGCTCAGCCATCATGCCTCACAGATAAGAGCCGCTCGCGTATTATGATCGCCGCGAGGGCATCGGGTGATTATGGGCTTGGACCGCGAGATTGCAAACCTCCCGCGCGCCGCGATGGGGAGCCGGAACCGGCTGAAGCTGGGGCTCTTCGGCGCCAATTGCTCCTCCGGCCGCGCCGTCACGACGGTGCCGGAGCGCTGGTCCGGCAGCTGGCCCGACTGCGTCGAGCTGGCGCGGATGGCCGACCGCGCCGGCCTCGAATTCATGCTGCCGATCGGGCGCTGGAAAGGCTATGGCGGGCAGACCGACTACCAGGGCGCGAC
>DASYZD010000168.1:0-4816 GCA_035946655.1 Allostellaceae bacterium
TTCGCCGTCATTAGGCTCTCGCTCGGCGCCTGAGCGGCGCCAACCCCCGCGGAGCCCCAAGGGATACCGCCCATGCCTCCCGCTTACCCGATCACCGATCACGAATACGATGTCGTCATCGTCGGCGCCGGCGGCGCCGGCCTGCGTGCGACCTTGGGCACCACTCTCGAAGGGCTGAAGACCGCCTGCATCTCGAAGGTGTTCCCGACCCGCAGCCACACCGTCTCCGCCCAGGGCGGCGTCGCCGCCGCGCTCGGCAATATGTCGAACGATGACTGGCGCTGGCACATGTACGACACCGTCAAGGGGTCGGACTGGCTCGGCGACCAGGACGCGATCGAATACATGTGCCGCCAGGCGATCCCGGCGGTCATTGAATTGGAGCATTTCGGCGTGCCGTTCTCGCGCACCGAATTGGGGCAGATCTACCAGCGCCCGTTCGGCGGCCACATGATGGAATACGGCGAGGGGGCGCCGGCCAACCGCGCCTGCGCCGCCGCCGACCGCACCGGCCACGCCATCATCCACACGCTTTATCAGCAATCCTTGCGCCGCAACGCCGAGTTCTTTGTCGAATATTTCGCCTTAGACCTGATCATGGACGAGGAAGGCATCTGCCGCGGCGTCATGGCGTGGAACCTCGCCGACGGCACGATCCACCGGTTCCGCGCCCAGATCGTGATGCTCGCCACCGGCGGCTATGGGCGGACCTATTTCACCTGCACCTCGGCCCACACCTGCACCGGGGATGGCAACGCGATGGTGCTGCGCGCCGGTCTGCCGTTGCAGGACATGGAGTTCATCCAGTTCCACCCCACAGGGATCTATCGCGCCGGGTGTCTGATTACCGAAGGCGCGCGCGGCGAAGGCGGGTATCTGACCAACAGCGAGGGCGAGCGCTTCATGGAGCGCTATGCCCCGCACGCCAAGGACCTCGCCTCGCGCGACGTGGTGAGCCGGTCGATGGAGATCGAAATCCGCGAAGGGCGCGGCTGCGGGCCGCAAAAGGACTACATCCATCTCCATCTCGAGCATCTCGACCCGGCGATGCTGCACTTGCGGCTGCCCGGCATTGCCGATCTCGCGAGGATCTTTGCCGGGGTCGATATCGCCCGGGAGCCGATCCCGGTGGCGCCGACCGTGCACTACAACATGGGCGGCATCCCGACCAATTACCGCGGCGAGGTGCTGCGTCCGACGCGGCGCAGCCCCGATGCGGTGGTGCCGGGACTGATGGCGATCGGCGAGGGGGCGAGCGTCTCGGTGCACGGCGCCAACCGGCTCGGCTGTAATTCGCTCCTGGACATTGTCGTCTTTGGCCGCGCCGCGGCGCATCGCGCTGCCGAGCTGGTTCGCCCGGGGATGGCGCATGCGCCGCTGCCGGGAAACGCCGGGGAACAGGCGATCGCTCGGCTCGACGCGGCGCGCCAGGCCAAGGGGCCGCGCAAGACCGCCGAGATCCGCGTCGAAATGCAGCGCACGATGCAGAATAATTGCGCCGTGTTCCGCACCGCCGCGGTGTTGCGCGAGGGGGTCGAGAAGATCGACCGGGTGGCGAAGAGCTACGCCGATCTCGGCATCTCCGACCGCTCGATGATCTGGAACAGCGATCTTGTCGAGGCGCTCGAGCTGAAAAACCTGTTGGAGCAGGCGACCGTGGCGCTGCATTCGGCCGAGAACCGCACCGAGAGCCGCGGTGCCCATGCGCGCGAGGATTTCCCCGACCGCGACGACAAGAACTGGCTCAAGCACTCGCTGGCCTGGCTCGATCGCAACGGCAGGGTGCGGCTCAGCGACCGCCCGGTGCACCTCTACACGCTGTCGAACGAGGTCGAGGCGTTCCCGCCCAAGGCGCGGGTGTATTGAGATGGCCGAATTCGCTCTGCCCGCCAATTCCCGGATCGGCACCGGCAAGACCCACCCGGTGCCGCCCAATCCGCAGCGCCTGCGCCGGTTCCACGTCTATCGCTGGAACCCCGACGACGGGAAAACCCCGGTCGTCGACACCTACCCGATCGATCTCGCCGATTGCGGGCCGATGGTGTTGGACGCGCTGATTAAGATCAAGAACGAAGTCGACACGACGCTGACCTTCCGCCGCTCGTGCCGCGAGGGGGTGTGCGGCTCGTGTGCGATGAACATCGACGGCACCAATACGCTCGCCTGCATCAAGGCGATCGACGAGATCAAGGGCGATGTGCGGATCTATCCCCTGCCGCACATGCCGGTGGTCAAGGATCTCGTCCCCGACCTCACCCACGTCTACGCGCAGTACCACTCGATCCAGCCGTGGCTGCAGACCGAGAGCCCGGCGCCCCCCGACCGCGAGCGGCTGCAATCGGTCGAGGAGCGCGACCGGCTCGACGGGCTGTGGGAGTGCGTGTTGTGCTTCTGCTGCTCGACGGCGTGCCCCTCCTACTGGTGGAACGGCGAGCGCTATCTGGGGCCCGCGGTCCTCCTTCAGGCCTACCGCTGGATCGCCGACAGCCGCGATGAGAAGACCGGTGAGCGGCTCGACGCATTGGAAGACCCGTTCCGCCTCTACCGCTGCCACACGATCATGAACTGCACCAAGACCTGCCCGAAAAATCTCAACCCGGCCAAGGCCATCGCCGAGATCAAAAAGCTGATGGTGGTGCGGCGGTGACGATCTGAGCGCGATCGCTCGCGCTTCACACGCATACCGGGATATTGAGGACGCGGCGATGCAGAGCGACGAATTCGGACCTGTCACCCCGAGAGAAATCTTGAAGGAGGAGTTTCTCGCGGAATATGGCCTGTTTGCCGCCCGCCGAGGCCGACCGCATCAGGGCGCGGCGGGCGGCGTGAGGCTGCCCACGGAGCAGTGCAGGAACCTCAGTCGCCGGTGCCGAGGGGGCCGGGGCCGAGGCTGCGGCCGATGACGGCGTAGAGCGGCTGGCCGCCGCCCGGCGGGGTGCGGTCGAGGCAGCGGATATTGGCCCAATTGCCTGAGGTCGCGAAATGCTGAGCGATGAGGCAAAGGTGGCCGGCCTCGTCCAGGAGGCACCAGCAGGCGATCGGCTTGGTCGCGACACAGCGGTTGGAAAAGGCGACGATCAGCGGCGCCCCTGGGCGCAACACGCGGGCGACCTCGCGAATGACTTCGCCCGGGCGCGCCAGATGCTGGATCGCGGCGCAGATCGTCGCGCCGTCGAATTCGCCGGTGGCAAACGGCAGGATCGGGTTGCTGTTGAGGTTCTGCAACCGCCATTCGTCGAGAAACGGGTTTTCTGCAAGCGCCCGCTCCTCGGTGCCGATCCCGACGACGCGGCGGTAGGGCGCCTCGGGCGGCAGGTGGGAGAGCCAGCCCGACATCACATCGAGGATCGCGCCGCCGGGCGGCAGCACCTCGCGATAGAGGTTGGTGACGGCGGCAATGGCGGCGACATCGATGTGTCCGAGCGGTGCCTCGCGCGCGAAGGCCGGGTCGAGCGCCGAAGCGTCGATCGCGTCGAAATGCGCCGTGGTCAGGTCGCGAGCCATGTCGGTGCAGATAGGGACCGGCTGGGAACCCCTCAACCCCGCTGCAACCCCAGATTCGCATACAATTGTATCTTTCGTGCACTTGGCGTGTTCAATCTGCCACTCTGGAGCGATGTCCGACGAAATTCGATCGCTCACCTGCTCGTCATGGCCGTCCCCGGTCTTGATCCGGGGATTGACCCGGCTATCCCAAGGGCGCTTCTCTCGGAGCGCCGGGTCAAACCTCGGGATGACGAATTAAGAGGTTCTGCCAGTGACAGCGCGCTTTCCCGACGGGCGGCTCGCCGTTGCGACGCTCGCCGAGCGGCCCGAACTGCGTGCGGGGGTGTTTTCCGCCGAATTCGACGCCGTCTGGCCGGAATTCGCGCGGCACGATCCGACCGCTTCGTTCTACTACGGGACCGAGGCCCTCGACCGCTATCTCGATTTCGCCCTCGCCGCAGTCGACCGCGACGCGCCCGATCGGGCGATCGCCCGCGGGTTCAGCGTGCCGTTCGCGTTTCGCGACGGGACGAGCGGGCGCAACGAGCTGCCGCCGGGCGGTTGGGATGCGGTGATCCGCTGGGCCGATGCCGATTGGCGTGCCGGGCGCCGCCCCACCGCGGTCAGCGCGCTCGAAATCGCGGTGCTGCCGCCCTATCGTGGACGCGGCATCTCACAACTGATGCTGGAGGCGATGATCGCGAACGTCTGGGCGCGCGGCTTTGGCGATCTCTACGCCCCGCTGCGCCCGAGCAACAAGCACACCGAGCCGCATGTGCCGTTCGCCCAATATGTGGCGCGGACCCGCGGCGACGGGCTGCCCGACGATCCCTGGCTGCGCGTGCATGTCCGCGCCGGCGCGAGGATCGTCAGGACCGCGCCCTACAGCATGGTGATCCCCGGCACTCTGGCCGAATGGTCTGAGTGGACGGGGATGAATTTCACCGCTGGCGGCGATATCGTCGTGCCGGGTGCGCTGGCGCCGGTCCATGTGTCGCTGGGAGAGGACCACGCCGTTTATGTCGAGCCCAATCTGTGGGTCCATCACCGCGTTTGACGAGAGGCAGCAATGACCGGCCAAACCCTCGGCCCCTATCGGGTCAGCGCCTACAACACCGCGCACGATTCGGAGAACAAGATCCACGACGATGCGGTCGCCCGCCGCTTTGGCTTTGGCGGCGGCCTGGTCCCAGGCGTCGATGTCTACGGCTACATGACGCATCTGCCGGTGATGCGCTGGGGCCGCGCCTGGCTCGAGCGCGGCACGGCGGAGTGCCGCTTTCTGAAGCCGGTCTACGATGGCGATATCGCGAGCGTCACCGCCAGCGAG
>DASYZD010000169.1:0-8832 GCA_035946655.1 Allostellaceae bacterium
CTTCGAATACCTCTACGGTCATCGCTTGACCATCTTCAACCAGAAGGGTGACGAGAACATCCTCGAATATTCATTCATCACGAAGTTCTAGGCCGCTACCGACCCTCTCCCGCGCGCGGGGGAGGGTCGAGGTATCCGCCTTCGCAACCCGCCGGCCACGCGCCGGCGGGTTTTTTCTGCCCCGAGGGTCCGCCCCTTGACGATCGGGCTCCAGCGGCCCGGTTGGGCGCTATTCGGCGGCGGCGAGGCCGGCGGTGCGTGCAGGCGGCGGCTTGCGCAACAGCAAGATCAGCGGCGCGGCAAGCACGACGATCAGCATCATCAGCTTGTAATCGTCGATATAGGCGACCATCGCCGCCTGGCGCGTCACCTCGGCGTTGAGCGCGGTGACGCCCGCAGGGCTGGTCAGGCTGAACGGCGGCATGAGGAAGGGTGCGCGGGCGAGCGGGTTGTCCGGCCGCAACTGTTCGACCAGCCGCGAATGCACGATTTGCGTGTTCTCCGACAACAGCGCCACAACGACCGAGATGCCGATGCTGCCGCCGATATTGCGCATCAGGCTGAAGATCGCCGTACCCTGGGTCATGATGCGGCGGGGCAGGGTCGAGAAGGTGACGATGCTGAGCGGGGTGAACACGAAACCGAGGCCAAAGCCTTGCAACACGCCGGTCGTGATGATCGGGCTCATCCCCATCTGCAGCGAAAACCCGGTCATCTGCCACATCGCGACGACGGTCGCCAACAGTCCGCTGAGGATAATCAACCGGGTGTCGATGCGCCCGACCAGCCGGGCAACGAGGATCATCGCCACCATCGTGCCGATGCCGCGCGGCGCGGTCACCAGCCCCGTTGTCACGACGGGATAGTTCATCAGGTTCTGCAGCATCAGCGGCAACAGCGTCATCGTCCCGTAGAGCGGGATGCCGATGAGGAACATGAGGAGGGTGCCGGCGATGCAGTTACGATCCTTGAGGAGGTCGCGATTGAGGAACGAGCGGTCGGTCGCGGTCGCGGTGTGAACGATGAACAGATAGAGGCCGAGCGCGGCGATCGCCGTCTCGATCCAGATTTCGGTCGAGCCGAACCAATCCTTCAATTCGCCGCGGTCGAGCAGCATCTGCAAGGCGCCGATCGCAACGCTGAGCGCGGCGAAGCCGAAGAAATCGAAGGGCTCGCGCTGGCCATGGCGGGTCTCGTGGATGAAGATGAGGATGCCGATCGAGGCGAGAATCCCGAACGGCACGTTGATGTAGAAGACCCAGCGCCAGTTATAATAATCGGTCAAATAGCCGCCGAGCGCCGGGCCGAGGATCGGGCCGAGGATGACCCCCATGCCCCACACCGCCATCGCCTGCGCATGCCGCTCCGGCGGGTTGATCTGAAACAGCACCGCTTGGCTCAGCGGCACCAGGGCCGCCCCGCAGACGCCCTGCAGCAGGCGGTAAACCACCAGCTGGGTAAGGCTGGTCGCGGCACCGCACAAGGCCGAAGCGAGGGTGAAGCCGGCGACCGAGATCAGGAACACGTATTTGATGCCGAAGCGGCCGGCGAGCCAGCCGGTCAACGGCGTCATGATCGCCGCGGCGACAATGTACGAGGTGACGACCCAGGCGATCTGGTCTTGCGAGGCGGAGACGCTGCCCTGCATGTGGGGCAGCGCGACATTGGTGATCGTCGTGTCGACGCCCTGCATGAACGTCGCCAGCATGATCGAGACGGTAATCGCGACGCGGTTTACCGGAAGCGCGGCAGGGCTGCGGACCGGCTCTCCCCTCACCGCTGCTTCTCGCCCGCCTCGGCGGCGCCAAACAGGTGCCCCGTCACGCGGTCGAGCCAGGCCAGCCACGGCCGGCGGTATTGGGTGTCAACGTCGACCGTGGCGCTGAGGCCGGCGTGCAGCAGGTGGTCGGGATCGGGGCTTTCGAGCGCGAGGCGTACCGGCAGGCGCTGCACCACCTTGACCCAGTTGCCGGTAGCGTTCTCCGGCGGCAGTAGCGAAAAGCTCAGGCCGGTGCCGGGGCTGAGGCTGACGACCTTGGCGTCGAAGACGACGCCGGGATAGGTGTCAACCTCGACCGTCGCCTTTTGACCCGGGCGCATATAGGTCAGCTCAGTCTCCTTGAAGTTGGCCTCGACCCAGATGCGATCCGACATCATCGAGAAGACCGGCGTCGAGGCGGTAACGTAGGAGCCGACCTGAAGCTGCTCGACCTTGGTGACGATGCCGTTTTCATGGGCGCGCACGGTGGTGTACGACAGATCGAGCGTCGCCTTGTCGAGCGCGGCCTGGGCGCGCTGCACCAGCGGGTGGTCGGCGACCGGGATGTCCGGGTTGCCGCCAAGCTGTGCGAGGATATTGGCGATGTCGCTCTGCGTCGAGATCACCTTTTGCTGCGCGGTTTGCAGCGCATTTTGCGACTGGTCGTAGACCTGCCGCGACGCGGTGCCGCTGGCGGCGAGCTGGCGTTGCCGGTCGAATTCGCGCTGCTGATAGGCGAGCGTGTCTTCCGCCGCCTTGGCGTCGGCGACCTTCTGGCCATAGGTCGCCTTCATCGCCTCGACCTGGAGCCGTGCCGAGGCGAGCATCGCGGTCGCTTCCTCGACGGCGATGCGGTACGGCCGGTCGTCGAGCTGGAACAGCAGCTGGCCTTTGGTGACCCGCTCGTTATCCTTGACCGCAATCGCGACGACCCGGCCGGAGATGTCGGCGCTGACCATCGTGCGCGCGGCCTGGATGTAGGCATCGTCGGTCGACACATAGCGCCCGCTCGTCAGATACCACCACCCACCGGCGATCAGCACCAGGATCGGGCCGGCGAGCATCAATGGCAGGCGCACCCGTTGGCGCAGCGGGCGCGACCGGCGGCTGGCGAGAGAAGCGTCGCGATCGCCGAAGACGCGGCGAAAACCGCGCACCGGCGCTTCGTTTCCCGTGGAGGTCGTCACCGTGTCGCCTCCACCGCAGGCGCCAGCTCGGCGACAGCCGCCTCGGGCGGCGATTGGGGAATCGCTGCTGTTGTCGGTGGGGGCAGCTTCGGCACGATGGTCGACGCGCCGGCGTCAACCGGCATCCGTTCAGACAAGGTGGCGTGCACCCGGTTCAATAAATCGATGAGGGTATCCCCCTCTCCCGGCGACAAGTCCGCGAGCGCTTCGTCGCGGGTTTCGTTCGCCACGTTCCAGATCCGGCCCAGGATCGGGCGCGCCTTGGCGGTCAGGAACAGGCGGCGGGCGCGGCGGTCGCTCGGGTCCGGGCGGCGCTCGATCCACCCGGCCTCTTCCATGCGGTCGATCTGGCGGACCAACGTCATCGGCCGGATTTCGAGAAGGTCGGCCATCCCGGCCTGGTTGATGCCTTCATTGCGGGCGAGATAGCCGAGCGTGCGGCATTGCGCGCGGGTCAGGCCCAAGCGCCGTCCATTGTGATCGAAGCGGCGACCGAAGAGGCGCGCCACGTCATTGACAAGAAAGCCGAAACTGCGTTCGAGATCGAGCACCTTTACCCCACGATAGGTCGCCAGGCTGATAGTAAGCATGAGATACTATAACTTTCGCAGGTCGCCATACCCAGTTGCGGGAGGCAGGTCTTCGCAAATGCGATAGCTCACCGTCGCGCTCGGCGAAATGCCGGCGGCTTGTCTCGCCGCAATCTTGCTTTCGCGGCTGTTGCACTGCAAATTTGGACCGTCCCCCGCCGTCGCCGGGGTGACCGAGGAGCTTGGCCAGATGACCTGGGATGTTCTGATCCGCGGCGGCATGGTGATCGACGGCTCGGGACGCCCGGGCGAGAGCGCCGACGTCGCGGTTGCGGACGGCCGCATCGCCCGTATCGGCCCGGCGCTTGCCGGCGAGGCGACCCGGGTGATCGACGCCGCGGGGCTCGCGGTAACCCCGGGCTTTATCGACATCAAGACCCATTCCGACTTCACCCTGCCGATCAACCCGAAGGCCGAAAGCAAGGTGCGCCAGGGGGTGACGACCGAGATCATCGGCCATTGCGGCTACTCGGTCGCGCCGGTGCTGCCCGGCAAGGCGCCGGTCCTCGCCGCCTACCTCTCCGGCGGGGCGCCGTGGCTGCCGTTCCGCGAGGTGAGTTTTCCCGACTATCTCGACACGTTCCCCAAGGTCGCGGTCAATGCCGGGATGCTGGTGGGCCACAACACCTTGCGGCTGATGGTGATGGGGCTCGAAGACCGCGCTCCGACCGCAGTCGAGCTCGACCGGATGATCGCGCTCCTCGACGAGGGGCTCGGGGCCGGGGCGCTCGGGCTATCGACCGGCCTCTTCACCCCGCCCGGCAGCTTTGCCGAGCCCCCTGAGATCATGGCGCTGTGCGAAGTTGTCGCACGCCACCGGGCCGGCTATTTCACCCACCTGCGCGACGAATCGAACCGGGTGCTGGAGGCGATCGAGGAGGCCATCAGTGTCGCCCGCGCCTATCCGATCCATGTCGAGATCGTCCATCTGAAATGTTCAGGCGTCGACAATTGGGGGAAGGCGGCGCGGATCCTCGCGCGGATCGACGAGGCGCGGGCTCAGGGGTGCGACATCGATTGTGATTCCTATCCCTATGTCGCCGGCGCCAACCCGCTGAAAAACCTGCTGCCGCCGTGGGTGCAAATCGGCGACAACAGGGCGATGCTGGCGCGGCTTGGCGTCCCCGAGGTGCGGGCGCGGATCGAAGCCGAGATCGCCGACAGCGGCCTCAACAATTGGGGGCGCATCCCCTCCTGGGAGGCGGTGCAGGTGTCGATCTCGCCGAACGCGCCGCAGCATGCCGGGAAGACGATCGCCGCGCTCGCCGCCGCGCGCCGGGCCGATCCGATCAGCGTCGTCTGCGATCTCCTGATCGAGGATGAGGGCGCCACACGGGTGCTGATCGCCTCGATCTCGGAAGACGACATCCGCACGATCGTAGCCTCGCCCCGCGCCCTCGTCGGCTCCGACGGCAATTGCGTCGCCGATTACGGCATCACCGCGCAGGGCCTGCCGCATCCGCGCTTTTACGGGACCTTTCCGCGGATCATCGGCCAATACGTCCATGACGAGCGCCTGCTGCCCTTGGAGCAGGCGGTGCACAAGATGACCGGCGGCACGGCGCGGGCCTTGAAGCTCACCGACCGCGGCCTCCTCGCGCCAGGCTACCGCGCCGATATCGCGATCTTCGACCCCGCCGATTTCCGCGACCGGGCGAGCTACGCCGAGCCGCACCGCTATCCCAGCGGAGCGCGCACCACGACGATCGTCAACGGCATCCTCGTCGTCGACCACGCGGTCCACACCGGCGCCCTGCCCGGCATGGTCCTGCGCCGCCGCGCCGACGGCAGGGTCGGAGAGCCGACCTGACGATAATGCGTCCTTCGAGACGCCGGCTTGCACCGGCTCCTCAGGATGACATTTTGTCTTTATTCTATCATATACTTACCGTCATCCCGAGGAGGCGCTGCGCAGCGCCGTCTCGAGGGACGCACCGCGCTGGATCGCCTCACCGCACCGGGTTTGCCCGCGGCGGGGCGGCGGAGGCGGTGCGCAGGCTGGCGCGCGCGGCGTCGACGGCGGCCAGCTGCCGGGCGATCACGTCGCCCGGCACGAGGATCGTCTGCTCGCCGCCGGACTGCGCGGTAAAGCTGACCGCGAGCCCGCGCGGGCTCGCGCGCAGCAGCGTCTCCGGCAGGGTGGCGGCGAATTCCTCGGCGTAGGAGCAGCCGTTGTCGCAGCTGATCTTGTTCTTGCTGATCGGGATGAAGCGCAGTGAGGGGCCGCCCTGGATGCGCGCCGCCTCCCAGTTGCGCTCGGCGCCGAAATAGCTGTCTTCGACATAAAGCTGGTGGGCGGTCTCGCCGGATCGGGTGTCGATCCAGCTGCGCAGCAGGTCGAAATTGGTGTCGGCGACGCCGAGGAACGGCTCGGCATGCGGTCGGCGCGGCCCGACCAGGGCGATGAACTTGCCGTCTTGCTCGACCGACTCGGTGACCGTGGCGGCGGCGAGCACATTGGGCGGCAGCGGTGCGCTCGAAAAACCCGTGCATCCGGCGAGCGCGGCCACGAGGAACGCCGCGGCAAGCGCGATCGGGGCCGTCACCGCCTTTTACCCGATCGTCGAGGCATTGTCTTCGCCGAGCGCCGGCGCCGCCTTGGCGAAGGGCGGGCGGATCCCGTCGAACGACAGCGGCAGACCGACAAGACCAAGTTCGCTCCCCGGCTTGGTCTGGATGATGCCGAGCGCCCGGGTCTGCGCATCGGCGACAACCTGGTCGAGCGTGTTGATCGGCCCGTTCGGGATGCCGGCGGCCTCGAGCCGCCCGGCCCACTCGCCGCGGTTCCGGGTCGCGAAAATGGCGGCGAGGATCGGTACCAGTTCGGCGCGGTTGACGACGCGGTCCTTGTTGCCGCGGAAGCGCGGGTCCTCGGCGAGGCCCGGCCGGTCGAGCACGCTGCAGAGCCGCCGGAACAGATTGTCGTTGCCGGCCGCCACCATCATGTAACCGTCGGCGGCGGCAAAGGCCTGGTAGGGCACGATCATGTCGACCCCCGAGCCGTGCCGCGCCGGGATCTCGCGATTGGCAAGAAACCCGGCGAGATAGATGCTCATCCAGGCGAGCCCGGTCTCATAGAGCGACGTATCGACGATGCCGCCCCTGCCGGTGCGGGTGCGCTCCTGCAATGCGGAGAGGATGCCGATGACCGACCACATCCCGGCGCCCATGTCGACGATCGAGGCGGGGACCCGCACCGGCGGCCTGCCGTCTTCGCCGAGCAGGCTCATCAGCCCGCTATAGGCCTGCATCATCGGGTCGTACCCGGGCTTGTCACGCAACGGCCCCACCCTTCCGAACGCCCCGAGGTTGCAGCAGACGAGAGCGGGCTTCTGCGCCACCAGCTCGGTCGCGCCGAGGCCATAACGGTCGAGTGCGCCGGCTTTCAGATTGTGAATGACGATATCGGCGCGCTCCAGGATCAGCGCCTTCAGCCGCGCCGCATCCGCCGCGTCGGCGAGGTCGATCGTGATCCCGGATTTCGCCCGGTTGACGGCGTGAAAGCAGGTCGCCGCCCCCTCGAGAAACGGCGGTCCCCAGCCGCGGCACGCATCGCCCCCCTCTGGGTTCTCGACCTTGATCACCTCGGCGCCGAGTTCGCCGAGGATCATCCCGGCATAGGGCGCGGCAATCGAGTGGCCGATCTCGATGACGACAAGGCCGGAAAGCGGATGGGTTGACGACATTATTTCACCACGCAGACACGGAGGGACGGAGGTGATGTCAGAGGCTTATGCCATATCCCCCGTAATGACGC
Source organism: Allostellaceae bacterium (assembly GCA_035946655.1). GTDB lineage: Bacteria > Pseudomonadota > Alphaproteobacteria > ATCC43930 > CGMCC-115725 > DATARH01. The sequence continues at coordinate 7,294 of DASYZD010000169.1, forward strand.
TAACGCCCAGCCAGGCCGAGGAAGACGACAATCGCCCGGTTGAGACGCAGCATGTCGGTATCGGCGAGATGGCCAATGCGATGCCCGAGATTGCCGCGGGCAACGGTGGTGATCTTGTCGACCATCAAGCGCGACGGTGCGGCAAGACCGTTTTCCTCCGCCGGAGCAATCGGCAAGCGGAACAGCGGCGCGTCGGTCGGGTCGGTGGTAACGCCGCATACCGTGACCGAGGCCGTCGCATCGAAGCGATCGTCCTGGACGATCACCACCGGGCGCGGTTTCCCGGCATAGGCGGGACCGCCGGCAGCGGTCCAAACCTCGCCGCGCCTCATTGGTCAGCGTCGTCGGAGACCGCGTCGATGAACGCCTGGTCGTCCGCGTCGTGCGGGCTGGCGGCGACTGCCGCCGACTGGCGGTGCGCTTCCGAGGCGAATTCCAGTGAGCGGGTGTCGGGGACCCAAATCTGGATCGGGCGCAATCCCTGCTTCCGTAACCGCTCCCTGTACCCCCTGACCCGGTCGCGGCTCGCCCCTCTTGGTGCGGATGCGGACATCTTCATCTCCTTAAGCGTTACATGTAACATTCGTCGGAGGGTTGTTCAAGCGCGCGAATTGGCGCTGCCGGCCGGCCGGGTTATGGTGCGGCCTGACGATTACGATGGGAGCGGGCGATGCCCTATGGCGATCAATCCGGCGAGCCGGTCACCCTCGCGCTCGGCGAGGATTACCCCGAACTGCGCCAATCGGTGCGCAAGATCTGCGAGAAATACCCCGGCGCCTACTGGAGGAAGCTCGAGGACGAGCAGGCTTACCCGACCGCGTTTGTCGCGGAATTGACCGAGGGCGGGTTCCTGGCCTCCCTCATCCCCGAGGAATATGGCGGCTCGGGCCTGCCGCTGCGCGCCGCCGCGGTCATCCTCGAGGAGATCAACGCTAGCGGTTGCACCGCCAGCCAGGGCCACGCCCAGATGTACATCATGGGGACGCTGCTGCGGCACGGCAGCGAGGAGCAGAAACAGCGCTATCTGCCCGGCATCGCCTCGGGTGAATTGCGCCTGCAGGCCTTCGGCGTCACCGAGCCGACCACCGGCTCCGACACGACGAAACTGAAGACCCGCGCGGTTCGGGCCGGCAATGGCGACCACTACCTCGTCACCGGGCAAAAGGTGTGGACCTCGCGGGCGCGGCACTCCGACCTGATGCTGCTCCTCGCGCGCACGACGCCGGTCGAGGAGGTCAAGCGCCGCACCGACGGGCTCTCGGTGTTCCTCGTCGATCTGCGCGAGAGCCTCGGGCACGGTCTTGAGATCCGGCCGATCGAGGCGATGATCAACCACAACACCAACGAGGTGTTCTTCGACAATTTGAAAATCCCGGCCGACAGCCTGATCGGCGAGGAAGGCAAGGGGTTCCGCTATATCCTCGACGGCATGAACGCCGAGCGCATCCTGGTGGCGCAGGAATGCATCGGCGACGGCCGCTGGCTCTTGAAGATGGGCATCGACTACGCGAAGGAGCGCGTCGTCTTCGACCGGCCGAT
>DASYZD010000170.1:0-2712 GCA_035946655.1 Allostellaceae bacterium
GCGATGAAGCCGGCCGGCACCTGGACGCTTGGGTAGCCCGCCTTGGCCGCGATTGCCGCGCCGGCGGTGCCGGGAAAGAGGACGGCGTCGAGACGGTGCCGGTCCATATAGAGATCAAGGCCCAGCGTGCGGCTGGCCCGCAGATCCATCGCGCGGGCCGCGCGGTATTCGGGCTCGCGCAGGTCGCCGCGCGTGGCCTCGGCCGCGACGAAGATGTCCTGGCCGAACCTCAGCGCCGTTTCGGCATGCGCCTCATTGAACGCGATGATGTCGGCAAGGCTGGCGATCGGCGTCGCCCCGAGCCAGTCGCGCAGATAGGCGTTGAGGTCGTGCTTCAATTCATAGACGAAGACGATCGGGCGCCGCACCGGCTCGTTGCGGCTCGCGCTCTCGGGGTTGCGGTTGAGGATCGCCATCTCGGTGCCCGGCCCGCCGATCCAGCCCTCGGTCGGCATGTTGGCGCGGATGATCGCCGCACCGCCGGCCTCGAGGGTCCTGATCGCGTGGCCGACGACCGCGCTCGCGCGCGGCCCGAGCCGGCCGTAATAGACATCGTTGCCGGGGTCGGCGGGATCGCTCGGCACCCCGATGCGGGCGCCCCTGAGGCCATCGGCATCGAGAAAGCTCGTGTAGTCCGCGGGCCGCTCAAGGCGCCGGGTTGCCGGATCGGCCGGGTCGCGGGCGGCCATCACATTGAGGAGGATCGCAGCATCGCGCACACTGCGGGTCAACGGACCGGCGGTGTCCTGGCTGTGCGCGATCGGCAGGATGCCGGCGCGGCTGACGAGCCCGACCGTCGGCTTTACCGTGACGAGCCCGTTCTGCGTCGCCGGCGAGAGCAGCGAACCCGAGGTCTCGGTGCCGATCGAGGCCGCGCAAAGCCCCGCCGCCACCGCGACCGCCGAGCCCGAACTCGATCCGCCGGGCGAGACAATCAGGATGCCCCAGTCATCCTGCGCCGGGGCGTAGGGGTTCCTCACCTGGCCGCCCAGCGAGCTGTAGCCCGCCGGCATATCGATCGCGAGGATGTTGGCGAATTCGGTCAGGTTGGCCTTCCCCAAGATGATCGCCCCGGCGGCGCGCAGGCGGGTGACAATGGTCGCATCCTTCGTGGCCCGCGCCTCGGCCAAGGCAAGCGAACCCGCAGTGGTGTGCTGCCGGTCGCCGGTGGCGATGTTGTCCTTGAGGAGGATCGGGATGCCGGCGAGCGGCCGCTCCCGGCTCGGCTTCACGTGATCGAGGCCGGCGGCGATACTGAGCGCGTCGGGGTTGACCTCGCGCACGGCGTTGAGCCCGGGCCCCGCCCGGTCATAGGCCTCGATCCGCGCCAGATAGGCGCGGGTGAGCGCCGTGGCGGTGGTTTGACCCGCACTTAGCGCCTGCTGCAATTCGGCGATCGTCGCGTCTGCGATGGCCATAGAGCGCCCTCAACCCGGCCGCTGCGCCAGGTACCAGTCGAGGATCTGCTCGCCGGTCCGGAACAGGACGTCCTTGTGCCCGGCGATATGGGCGAGCGCGTTCCGGACATAGTTGAGCCGGTGCGGCGCTCCCATGATGTAGGGGTGCAGAACCAGCGCCATCACCCGCGCAGAATGCCGCGCATCGGCGTAGAGCTGGGCGAACTGGTCGATTGCCCGGTCGTAATATTCGCTCGCCTTGTGATGCTGGATCAGCATCATCGCGACATCATTGCATTCCTGCGTGTAGGGCAGGTTGACAATTGACTTGCCCCTGGTTTTCAGCACCACCGGCTCGTCGTCGAGCACCCAGTCGCAGACATACTCGTAGCCCTCCTCGGCGAGGAGGTCGGGGGTCTCCCAGGTCTCGGTGAGGCCCGGCCCAAGCCAACCGCGCGGGTTTTTGCCGGTGGCGGCGCGGATCGCCTCGCGGGTCTTGCGGATGTCGTCGCGCTCGTCCTTAACCTTCTGCATGTTCTTCTGGGAAAAGCCGTGGCCGATGAACTCCCAGTTGCGCGCGTGGGCGGCGCGGACGATGGCGCCGTAGCGAAGGATCGCCGAGCCGTTGATCGCCAGGACCGCGGGAATGCGCAGATCGTCGAGCATCTCGACCATCCGCCAGAACCCGACCCGGTTGCCGTATTCGTGCCACGCCCAGTTCGGGATGTCGGGCATCGGCGCGCCACCCGCCGGTGGGGTGAGGACCGTGCGCGGCATCGTCTCGTTGATATCCCACTCCTCGACATTGACGATGACCCAAACCACAAGCCGCGCCCCGCCCGGCAAGGCGAGCGGCTTGCGCTCGGGGATCGCGGAATAATCGAGGCGCTCGGTGGGGAGCATTCGTTCAATCCTTCTCTACCTTCCGCCAATCGGCATAAACGATTGCCTTCATTCCAGGAAATGACGGATGCTCCAATGGTGCCGTGCGAAGAGACAGCGTCTGTCCATCGAACGCGTAATAGCGGACCTGCGCGTTGCCTATCCAGCTAGGGTCAGAGGCTAAGTCGACCTCGGTGACGAACTTCTCGCTGTCAATCGACCATTTCCCGCTATAAGCCACCATTGATTTGAACAGCTGCGCCATTTCCGGCGTCGAGACCCCGGGGATGCGATCGCTTGCGGCGGCGATGACCATCATGCGACCACCGGGCTCGAATACGGCGTACCCGATGGGATCATTGCCGAAAAGCTCGACCCGCTCGCTGCTCTCTTGCGCGATGGCATACCCGCCAACAAGTCTCCAAACCCCCAC
>DASYZD010000171.1:0-8130 GCA_035946655.1 Allostellaceae bacterium
GGCGGCGCAGGCGAGTTCCGCCCCTTCCAGCTTCATCCCCGCGACCAGTCGCGCCACGAGATCGGCCGGCAGAAACGGTGCGTCGGTGGCGACGCTGACGACCAGCGCACAACCCGGGCGGTTGGCGGCCGTCCAATCGAGCCCGGCGAGAATCCCGGCGAGGGGCCCCGCGAAATCGGCGATGCTGTCGGCGACGACCGGGAGGCCAAACCGGGCGAAACGCGCCGGATCGCCATTGGCGTTGAGCACGAGAGCCTCGACCTGCGGGCCGATGCGACCGATGACATGGTCGAGCAGAGTCTGGCCCCCGAGCAGCCTGAGCGCCTTGTCACCGCCGCCCATGCGGCGCGACTGCCCACCGGCGAGCAACAGCCCGACGATCTTCACCCGGCGTCCTCTTCCGCCAGGCTCGCCTTGCGGGCAAGCCGAGCCGGTTCGTCGCCGACCGTGCGCGGATCGCTGTCGAAGACGATCCGCTCCGCTCCGGCGAGCGCGACAAAGCGCCGACCCTTGGCCCGTCCAATCAGGGTCAACCCGGCTTGCCGCGCCAGTTCGACGCCCCAGGCGGTGAAGCCCGAGCGCGAAATGAGGATCGGGATCGCCATCTGCACGGTCTTGATCACCATTTCCGAGGTCAGCCGCCCGGTGGTGTAGAAGATCTTGCCGGCGGGCGAGATCCCGTTGAGGTGCATATAGCCGGCGATCTTGTCGACCGCGTTATGCCGGCCGACATCCTCCATATAGAGGAGCACCCGGTCTTCCTCGCACAACACGCTGCCATGGATCGCGCCGGCGGCGAGATAGAGGCTGGGCGCGGTGTTGATCTTGCGGGACAAGGCATAGAGCCACGAGGTCCGCAGCACCGCGTGCGGATCGAGCCGCACCTCGTCGAATTTTTCCATCAGGTCGCCGAACACCGTGCCCTGAGCGCAGCCCGAGGTCAGCGTCTTCTTTTTGAGCTTGTCCTCGAAATCGGTCTCGCGGTCGGTGCGCACGACGACGGTCTCAATTTCCTCGTCGTAATCGACGGCGATGATATGGTCGTCCGGGCCGAGCATGTTCTGGTTCAACAGGTAGCCGACCGCGAGATAGTCGGGATGATCGCCGATCGTCATCATCGTGACGATCTCGCGCCCGTTGAGAAACAGGCTCAGCGGCCGCTCGGTGACGACCGCGGTCTCGATTCTCTTCCCCTCCTGGTCGATGCCACAGACCCGCCGGGTGAGCCGCGGGTCATCGGGATCGGGCCGCACCGCGAATTCCTTCATGCCGCGATGATGGGGACCCCCGGCTTTTCCTGCAAGACGCGAAGTGCCATGTTTATTGGCGACAGCAGCGGCGGGCCGGCCATGTCCGACACCAACACACTCTATGATCAGGATTTCTTCGCCTGGACCAAGCAGCAGGCCAAGGCGTTACGCGCCGCGGCGAAAGCCAGCTCGAATCTGAGGTTGGACTGGGAGCACCTTGCCGAGGAGGTCGAGGATTTGGGCAAGTCCGACCGGCGCGAATTGCGCAGCCAAATCCGCCGCATCATTCGTCATCTGGTTAAGCTGCAATGGTCTCCGGCGGTCGACCCCCGCCGGGGGTGGAGAGAGTCGGTCCGTGACGCCCGGAGTGAAATTCAGGACGTGCTGGCCGACAGCCCGAGCCTCGTGGGCGAACTCGATGACTTGGTGAATGGGCAAACCGTGCGCGGCATCGGCGAAGCGGTCGATGACATGGCCGATCAGGGAGAGCAAGGCTCGCTGGACTTGCCGGTGGTGCGGCGCAGCTCCTATACGACAGGGCAGATCATAGGCGACTGGTTTCCCCCCGAGCCCCCCCGCGGCGAATAGCCATGATCACATCGGGGGGCGACAGGACGCTGGTCCCGTCTTATATAATCCCATCATGATCGACCCGTTCGGACGCCACATCACCTATCTGCGCGTATCGGTCACCGACCGGTGCGATTTCCGCTGTGTCTATTGCATGGCGGAAGAGATGAATTTCCTGCCGAAATCCGAGCTCCTGACGCTGGAGGAGCTCGACCGGGCGTGCAGCGCCTTCATCCGCCACGGGGTCAGGAAACTGCGCCTGACCGGCGGCGAACCCCTGGTGCGCCGCGGCATCATGACCCTGTTCCGCGGGCTTGGGCGCCACATCAGATCGGGCGCGCTCGATGAACTGACGCTGACGACCAACGGCAGCCAGCTCGCCAAATATGCGGGCGAACTGCGCCAATGCGGGGTCAAGCGGGTCAATGTCTCGGTCGATACGCTGGACCCGGCGAAATTCACCGAGATCACCCGGCGCGGGCATCTCGACCAGGTGCTCGCCGGGCTTGCTGCAGCCAAGGAGGCCGGGCTCGCGGTCAAGATCAACACGGTGGCGCTGCGCGGGGTCAACGAGGACGAGCTCGACGATCTCGTTGCCTGGTGCGGCGCGGAAGGCTTTGACCTCGTCATCATCGAAGTCATGCCGATGGGCGATATCGGCGGCGAGAACCGGCTCGATCAATACCTGCCGCTGTCCCTGGTACGCGCCCGGCTCGAGCGGCGCTGGACCTTGGACGAGAGCGACTATCGCACCGGCGGCCCGGCGCGCTATGCGCGCGTCCGCGAGACCGGCGGGCGGCTCGGCTTCATCACCCCGCTCACGCATAATTTCTGCGAGAGCTGCAACCGGGTGCGCCTCACCTGCACCGGCACCCTTTACATGTGCCTGGGACAGGAGGATGCCGCCGATCTGCGAGCACCCTTGCGCCAATCGGAAAGCGACGAGCCGCTCGACGCAGCGATCCGCGAGGCGATCAGCAGGAAGCCCAAAGGCCACGATTTCATCATCGATCGCCGCCACAACCGGCCCGCCGTCGCTCGCCATATGAGCGTGACCGGCGGGTGACCGCCGCGCCGACCTCCCGCGGGAAACTTCCAGGCACTCCGCGGGTCGCCTTTGTTGCCTCCGAAAGCGAGCCGGCGCAACAGGCGCTCCGGGATCTGCGCCAGCGCTACGGCACCGTCGAGCCGCAGGACGCCGACGTTATCGTGCCGCTCGGCGGCGACGGGTTCATGCTCGAAACCGTGCACCGCTTTGTCGCCAGCCGGCTGCCGATTTTCGGCATGCATCGCGGCAGCGTCGGCTTCCTGATGAATTCCTATCGCCTCGAGGGGCTGAGCGAGCGCCTCGCCGCGGCCCAGCCGGTCGTGCTCCACCCGCTGGAGATGCTGGCATCGCAGGAGAACGGGCGATCCCACCGCGCGATCGCCTTCAACGAGGTCTCGCTCTTACGCGAGAGCCGCCAGGCCGCGAAGCTCAGGGTCAGCGTCGACGGGGTGGTGCGGCTCGACGAGCTGATGGCCGACGGCATCCTCCTCTCGACCCCGGTCGGCAGCACCGCCTACAACTTGTCGGCGCACGGCCCGATCATCCCGCTCGGCGCCGGCATCATGGCATTGACCCCGATCAGCGCGTTCCGCCCGCGGCGCTGGCGCGGCGCCATCCTGCCGCATGGCGCGCGGGTCAAGATCGACGCGCTCGAAACCGACAAGCGGCCGGTCAGCGCCGTTGCCGACTTCACCGAGGTGCGCGATGTCGTCGCGGTCGAGATCCACGAGAACCGCGACATCGCGATGACCCTCCTCTTCGACCGCGAAGCCAACCTCGAAGAGCGCGTCCTGAAGGAGCAGTTCCTCAGCTGACCCGGATGGGTGCCGCCGACCTCACCCCAGCACATGGGCGTCGAGGAACGCGTTGCGGAATTTCCCGCCGGGATCGTATGAACGGGCCAAGTCACAAAACGCGCGCAGTTTCGGATAGAGGTGGGCGAGTTCGGCCGCGCGCGCGTGCATGATCTTTCCCCAATGGGGGCGCGCGCCAAGCCCCAGCAGCATCGCTTCGATCTCGGCCGTCAGCGCCGCGACCGCGTCGGGCTCGCGCAGCCAGGAGAAATGGATGGCGACGCGATCGTCGCCATATGACGGGCTGAGCCACAGCCCGTCCCCGGTCATGCTGCGGATCTCGGTCGCCCATAGATGGCGGTCGATGCGCTCGCCGATACTGCGCAGCCACGCGATCGCCGTCGTCGCCTGGGGGCGCGGGACCATGTACTCGCTCTGCAGATGCCCCGCCGGGCCGAGCTCGGCATCGGCCCGGAAATGCGGCAGCCGCTCGGACCACGGGCCGGGGGCGCCAAACGGGTTGAGCCGCTGGATCGCCTCCGGCGTCGGCCTCGCCGATGGCAGGGCGGCGACGGCGGCCCCGAGGCGCGCTGTCGGCATCACATCCCTGGAGGCCTCTTCCAGCCGTGTCTTGACCCACCAGCGGGTCACCGTCGGACCCGACCACGACGTCATCAGGCTGACGCTGTATCCCGCCGCCATGACCGCGTCCAAATCCGCCAGCACGGCGTCCCACGCCAGCCCCTCGAAGGCATCCTGCCGCATCGCGAAGGCGGGTTCGATGTCGAGCGTCACCCGCGTCACGATGCCGAGCGCACCGAGTGCCACGACCGCCCCGTCAAACCCGGGATCGCCGCGGCCGATCGTTACCAGATCACCGGTTGCGCAGACGATCTGAAGCGCGGCGACTGCGGTCGCCAGATTGCCGAGCCGGTCTCCCGAGCCGTGGGTCCCGGTGGCGATGGCGCCGGCGACCGAGACATGCGGCAACGAGGCCATGTTGTGCAGCGCCCAGCCCATCCGTTGCAGGTAGGCGGCCAGGACGCCGTAGTTGGTCGCCGCGCCGACCGTCACGGTGCGGCGCTCCGGGTCGATCGCAAAACCCGGATCGATGTCGCGCAAGTCAATGAGATCGCCGGCTGAGTCGGCGATTCCGTTGAACGAATGGCGCGCCCCGAGAGCGCGGATGCGGGGCGACCCCGCGACCAGCCGGCGGACTTCATCAACCGAGGTCGGACGATGGATGCGGCCAGCTGAGAAGGTATAGTTGTCCGCCCAGTTATGCTCCCGCGTCATCAGCCACCGCTCCCCCAAATAGCGCGTTCGGTCGATGTGGCAGCTTACGCTTGGGTCGACGCAACGCACACCAGATAACCGCAGATAACCGGCGCGGCGGGAGGACCAGCATGGCATACGAGCTTTATTACTGGCCGACGATTCAGGGGCGCGGCGAATTCGTCCGCCTCGCTCTGGAGGAAGCCGGCGCCGAATACGTCGATGTCGCGCGTCGCCCCGGCGGCATCGCGGCGATGCAGCTCCTGATCGATGGCGCCGGCGCCGAGCATCCGCCGTTTGCCCCGCCTTTCCTTCGGGACGGCGACGTCTTGATCGCGCAAACCGCCAACATCCTCCTCTATCTCGGGCGCCGCCACCGGCTCTCCCCGCGGAGCGAAGCCGGACGGCTGTGGGCGCATCAGCTCCAGTTGACGATCGCCGATAGTGTCGATGAAGCGCACGACACCCATCACCCGATCGCCTCCAGCCTCTATTACGAGGACCAGCAGACCGAAGCCCGGCGCCGGGCCGCCGATTTCACCCTCAACCGCGTCCCGAAATATCTCGGCTATTTCGAACGGGTGCTGGAGCGCAACCCGCAGGGCGAGGGGCACCTCGTCGGACGCCGAACCAGCTATTGCGACCTGTCGCTGTTTCAGCTGGTTGCCGGCCTCACCTATGCCTTCCCGCGGGCGATGGCGGAACTCGAACCGCGCTTTCGCCGCGTCGCCGCGCTGCACGACCGCGTCGCCCGCCGGCCCCGCATCGCCGCTTATCTCAACTCCGCGCGCCGCATCGCCTTCAACCAGCAGGGCATCTTCCGCCATTACCCGGAACTCGATGCAGGAAGCTAGAGCGGTATCCGATCAAGTGCGATCACCCCCAATCGTCATCCCCGCCCCCGGACGGCCGGCCCTTGCGGGCCGTTCCGGGGGTGACCCGGGGATCCACGTGGATGGCCGGGTCAAGCCCGGCCACGACGAATAATGGCAGCGCTTCAACTTGAACCTACTTTGCTCTATGCGATTGGCCCGAAAGCCGTCGCGGCGCAGACCGGACCGGACATCGGCCGGCTCGCCCAAAAGCTGGGCCCGCTGCCCAGACGCGATCGGCAGCCAACCCCGGAACCTTTCGCCGAGCTCATTCGTGGCACATGATGGCGGGGGAGGGCGAGCAAGCTCGATCCCGCGCGGACGGGGCAGGCCAAAACGATCGGGGGGCTCACGGTGTCGACGATCAGCAGCAAGACGATCACCCAAACCGTCACCCTTGGCTCGGTCAACAGCTTCCCGACCTACGCCTCGCCGCTGACGATCACCTCGACCGGCGCGATCCTGACGAGCGCGGGCGTTGGCATCTACGGCGACATCGCCCTGTTTGGGTCAATCAACAACGTTGGGCGAATTAGCGGTGCGATCGGCAGCGCCGGAAGCGCTGGCAATACCGGCAGCGTCGGCGGCACCGGAAGCGTCGGCCGCGCCGGGATCGATCTGGCCGGTGGTGGCGGCATTATTAATGGTGGCACGATTGCCGGCGGCATTGGCGGCGCTGGCGGGGTCGGGGGAGCCAGCCTTGTGTCCGGCAACTTTGGCGGCACCGGGGGCGCTGGCGGCGTCGGCGGCGCTGGGATCGCCCTATCGGGCGGCGGCGGCATCGTAAATAGCGGCGGGATTGCGGGTGGCGTTGGGGGCTCTGGAGGGGCAGGTGGAACCGGGGCCTTCGCCGGGCGCGTCGGCGAAGGCGGTGTCGGCGGCGTCGGGATCAGCCTGTCGGACGGCGGCAGCATCGCCAATATCGGCACGATCATCGGCGGGATCGGCGGTGCCGGCGGTTACAGTGGCGACAATATCGGCGGCGCCGGGATCAGCCTGTCGGACGGCGGGATCATCGCCAATAACGGCGTGATTGCCGGCGGCGGGGGCGGTGCCGGCAATCACGCCGCCGGAGGCGCCGGGATCCTGCTTGCGGGCGGCGGTAGCGTCGCCAATGACGGTTCGATCTTTGGGGGTACCGGTGGCGTCCAGGGCACCGGAGGCACCGGGATCGTACTGTCGGCCAGCGGCAGCATCGCCAATGACGGTTCGATCTTTGGCGGCTACGGCGGCATCTACGGCGCCGGAGGCGCCGGGATCGTGCTGTCGGCTGGCGGCAGCATCGGCAATGACGGCACGGTCGCCGGCGGCAACGGTGACTTTGAATACGGCTACGGCGGCGCTGGGATCGTGCTATCGGCCGGCGGCAGCATCGCCAATAGCGGCGCGATCAGGGGTGGCTACGGCGGCAGCGGCAAATACGGCTTCAACGGTGGCGCCGGGATCATCCTTGCAGCCGGTGGTAGTATCGCCAATAACGGCACGATTACGGGCGGCGGGGGCGGCGCGGCCGGCTATTTCGGCGGCTCCGGCGGCGCCGGGATCAACCTTGCGGCCGGCGGCAGCATCGCCAATAACGGCGCGATTACGGGCGGTGGGGGCGGCGCGAGCGTCCAATTCGCCGGCAACGGCGGCGCCGGGATTGTCGTTGCAGCCGGCGGCAGTATCGCCAATAGCGGCACGATTACGGGGGGCGCGGGCGGTGGCGGCGGCCATTACGGCGCCGAGGGCACCGGAATCGTCCTGTCGGCCGGCGGGGTCGTCACCAACGGCAGCGCCGGTGACCGGACGGCGCTGATCACCGGCAGGTTTGGCATTGAGGCGCTCGGCACCACGGGCGCGACGGTCACCAATTTCGCCACGATCGCAAGCACCAATGGCACCGGCGGCACCGTGGTCTCGTTCGCCAATGCGCAAAGCGTCCTGGTGCTGGAGGGCGGCAGCCGGCTGGTCGGCAAGGCGATGGGTGGCGGCGGCACGCTCGATCTGGCCAACGCCGGCGGCCCCGGCACCCTGTCCGGGCTTGGCAGCCAGTATGCCGGCTTCGCGCAGGTTGCGGTGCTGGCCGGCGCCAACTGGACGCTTGAGGGCGCCACCACAATCGGCAGCGGCAAGACTCTCACCGTCCTCGGCTCGTTGACCGTTCTTGGTGGCGGCCTTATCAAGGTGACATCGGGGGGACGAGAGATCGTCAGCGCCGGCGGGGTGGCGAGCGGGGTCACGGTGACGGTCGGCGGCGACCAGACCGTATCCGCGGGCGGGGTGGCGCGCGCGACGGTGGTGAGCGGCGGGGCCGAGTTCGTCCGCGGGACCGCAAGCGG
>DASYZD010000172.1:0-21737 GCA_035946655.1 Allostellaceae bacterium
ATCATGGCCGGGCGGACTGTCGCGCCAAGCCGACAGAAGCGGAGGGAGGTCGCCGTGCCCAGCTACGTCATGCTCGCAAATTGGACCGACCAGGGCGCCCGGCAGGTCAAGGATTCGCCAAAGCGCCTCGCCGCCGCCAAAAAGGCGCTTAACGAAATGGGCGGCGAGTTCAAGACGCTGTACATGACGATGGGTGATTATGATTTGATCGTCATCTACGAGGCGCCGGACGACGCGGTGGCGGCGCGCTTCACCCTCCTTCTGGCGCAGATGGGAGCGGTGCGGACGCGCACCCTGAAGGCGTTTCCCGAGGCCGCCTACCGCGAGATCATCAACTCGCTCGGCTGACCGGGCAGGAGGGCCGGATGACTGCGAAAACCCGCCGGTTGCGCGAACTCCTGGCCGGCGGCGAATTTCTCTACATGCCGTCCGCGGCGACCCCGCTCGAAGGACGGCTCGCGGAGGCCTCGGGCACGCCGCTCGTCTATACCGGCGGCTATGTCAGCGGCGCCTCGCGCGCGATCAGCGAACCGCTCTTAACGATGGACGAGCAGGTGCGGATCGCCGGCGAAGTGGCGCGAGCCGTCGGCGTGCCGCTCATCGCCGATGCCGGCGCCGGGTTTGGCGAGCCCTTGCACACGATGCGCACGGTGCGCGAGTTCGCCACCGCTGGGGTCGCCGGGATCCATATCGAGGACCAGCTCTACCCGAAGCGCGCGCATTATCACGCCTACCAGGTGCACGCGATCCCGCGCGCTGAATTTGTCGCCAAAATCAAGTACACCTGCCTGCAACGCGCCGAGACCGATCCGGATTTCGTGATCATCGCGCGCTCCGACACCTGCCGCGAGTTCGGCCTCGACGAGGCGATCGGGCGGGTCAATGAGGCAGCAGAGGTCGGCGCCGATCTGGGCCTCGTCTTCCCGCGCAGCCCCGAGGAGGCCGCGGCGGCGCCCGGGCTCGCGACGGTCCCGCTGATCTGGGTGCAGAGCCGCGGCAACCGCGACGGGCGACCGATCCTCCCGCTCGGTGATTTGAAGGCGATGGGCTATCGCGGCTGCATCGACGCCCAGATCCTCATTGGCGTCGCCCTCGATGCGATGAAGCGCGCGCTCGCCGAGATCATGGCGACCGGCGGCTACAGGGGCCTGAGCACCGCTGAATTCGTGGCGTTGCGCAAGGAAATCGAGGATCTGATCGGGCTCGACGCCTATTACCGGATCGAGGCCGAGACGGTCGAGCCAGGCAGCCAGCCGGGCTGAGTATTCCTTTTAAAACCGCATTCCCGGCGAACGTTGGTCTCCCAGTATCGACTGCTCCTGGGCGCTCGCATGGTCAGGCGGCGGCTTGCTTCAACACCATGTCTGCCGCCTTCTCGCCAATCATGATCGATGGCGCGTTGGTGTTGCCCGAGGTGAGTGTCGGCATGATCGAGGCATCGGCCACCCGCAGCCCCTCGATGCCATGGACGCGAAGCTGCGCATCGACGACCGCCATCGGATCGGAGCCCATCTTGCAGGTCCCGACCGGGTGGTAGGTGGTTTCCGCCGCCTTTTTTATCCAGTCCAGTATTTCATCGTCGGTGGTCCGGTCGGCGCCGGGCGCGACTTCGCTGACCTGAAACGGCGCCATTGCCGGCGCGGTCATGATCGCGCGGGCGATGCGGACGGCGCGCACGGTCAATTCCGCATCGGGGGGCGAGGACAGGAAGTTGAAGTTGATCGCCGGCGGCCGGCGCGGATCGGCCGCGGTGATGTGGATGTGACCCTTGCTTTCCGGGCGCATCGGGTGGGCGTACAAGGTGACGCCGGACTGCCGGGAGATCCGCGGACCCTTGGGTCCAGGGTCGGTCAGCATCGGGATCAACCCGAGCATCAGGTCGGGCGCTTCCAGACCCTCGCGCGAGCGGACAAAGGCGCGCAGCGGCGCTCCCGCCATCGCCAGCATGCCCTTCCTGGAGAGCGCATAACGCAACGCCTGCTGGACCAGACCGAGGCCGCGTCCGCGGTCATTGAAGGTGATGCCCCGCTTGCCGATCAGCCAGCGCGTGCGGGGCACGTAGTGGTCGCGCAGGTTCTCGCCGACGCCGGGCAGCGCTTGACGCACCTCGATCCCGAGAGTGCGCAGACGCTCGGGCTGGCCGATGCCGGACAGCTCCAGGAGTTGTGGCGAGTTGATCGTGCCGCCGCTGACCACGACTTCGCGGGCCGCCGCGGCCTCGCGCGGTTCGCCGCCCACGGAATAGCGAACACCGGTGCAGCGCTTGCCGTCGAGGACGAGGGCCTCGGTCAAGGCACCCGTTTCGATGCGCAAGTTCGGGCGGTTGCGGATCGGGTCCAGGTAACAGCGCGCCGTGCTCATCCTGCGCCCGCCGGCGATCGTCGTCTGGCTCATCGCGACGCCTTCCTGACTGGCGCCGTTGTAATCCGGGTTGTGCGGGATCCCGACCTCGCCCGCAGCCTTGATCATCGTCGCGAAGATCGGCTCGCGCGGTTCTGGATTGGTGACGCGCAGCGGGCCACTTCGACCGCGCAGAGCGTCGTCGCCGCCGCCGGCATAGCTTTCCATGCGCTTGAAGAAGGGGAGGACGTCGGCGTAGCTCCAGCCCTGGTTACCCAGTTGCGCCCAGGTGTCGAAGTCCTGCGCCTGGCCGCGCACGAAAACCATGCCGTTGATCGAGCTTGAGCCGCCGAGCAATTTGCCGCGCGGCACCGGGAGTGCGCGGCCATTGGTGCTGGCCTCGGGCTCCGAGGCGTAGAGCCAGTTGGCCGCGGGATTCTTGATCAGCCGGGCCATCCCGACCGGGATGAACGACCAGGGGTGACTGGCCGCGCCCGCTTCCAACAGCAGCACCTTGTTGCGCGGGTCCGCCGAAAGCCGGTGCGCCACCGCCGCCCCGGCCGAGCCGGCGCCGACAACGATGTAGTCATAGGTCTCCATGTCACGCATGCTCCCGCCAATCGCCGCCAACTCTAATACACTGGCTTGCCCCGGAGTCGATCGGCGGTATGTTGGCCTTGGGGAGTGGGGGAAACCGGTATGAACGATCCCGTCGATGTGCTGATCATTGGCGCCGGCGCCTCCGGCGCAGCCGTGGCGTGGAGCCTCGCCGACACCAAGATGCACATCCTTTGCCTCGAACAGGGCGGCTGGATGAACCCCGCGACATACCCGAGCACGGGCCGCGACTGGGAGGCGCGCGTCTTCGCCGACTATTCCCCCAGCCCCAACATCCGCGCCCGGCCCGAAGACTACCCGATCAACGACGACAACTCGCCGATCAAGGTGGTGAACTTCAATGGCGTCGGCGGCGGCACCATAATGTACACGGCGCACTTCCCGCGCCTGCACCCTTCCGACTTCCGGGTGAAGAGCCTCGACGGCGTCGCCGACGACTGGCCGGTCGATTACGACACGCTCGTCCCATTCTTCGAGGAGAACGACCGGATGATGGGGGTCTCCGGTCTTGCCGGGGACCCCGGCGTTCCGCCGCGAAATCCGCCGATGCCGCCATTGCCGCTTGGCCGCTCCGGTCCGCTGCTCGGAGCGGCGATGAACCGGCTGGGCTGGCACTGGTGGCCGTCCGACACCACGGTCGCGACCGTGGATTATGAGGGTCGCGCGCGCTGCATCAATCTCGGCCATTGCACGCCAGCTTGTGCACAAGGGTCGAAAGCGAGCACCGACATCACCTACTGGCCGGCGGCGCAACGGGCCGGCGTTGAACTGCGCACCCACTGCCGGGTGCGCGAGATCACCACCAACGAAGAGGGCATGGCCGCCGGCGTTGTGTATTACGATGAGCACGGAGTTGAGCAATTTCAGGCCGCCGAGGTGGTGGTGCTCGCCTGCAACGGGGTGGGGACGCCGCGGCTACTGCTGAATTCCACGTCCGCGCGGTTCCCGAACGGGCTCGCCAATTCCAGCGGCCTCGTCGGCAAGAACCTGATGTTCCACCCCTATGCCCAGGTCTACGGGTATGTCGAGACGGCGACCGACAGCAATCGCGCGCCTCCGACCTGCCTGTGGAGCAAGGAGTTCTACGAAACCGACCGGTCGCGCGGCTTTGTCCGCGGCTACACGTTCCAGTTCGGGCGCGGCGTCGGGCCGGTCGCCGAGGCGGTCGCCAGCGAAGCGAAAGGGATTCTACCCTGGGGCTCGGGCCACCACGCCGCGTTCCGCCGCCTCAATGGTCATCGCCTGGGCCTCTCGGCGATCTGCGAAGACCTGCCGGAGGAGCACAACCGCGTCACCCTCGATCCCGTGCTGAAAGACAGTAGCGGCGTCCCGGCGCCGCGGATCGATTACCGGATCGGCGATAACACCGCGCGGATGATGGCGCATGGCATCGCGCGGGCGAAAGAGATCCTCGCCGCGGCGGGGGCGAGCGAGATCTGCGTCAACAGCCCCATCCTCTACGGCGGGTGGCACCTCTTAGGGACCGCGCGAATGGGCCTCGACCCGGCTCGCTCGGTCGTCAACGAATGGGGCCGTTCGCACGATGTGAAGAACCTGTTCATCGTCGACGGCAGCGTGTTCGTCACCTCCGGTGGCGTCAACCCGACCTCCACCATCCAGGCCCTGGCGCTTTACATCGCCGATCAGATGAAAGAGCGCCTGGCGAACTTGTTCGATTGAGGCTGGCGATGTCGACAGACGCCCCACTCACCCAACTCCGGCGCGACGATCTGCGCGCCATCTGTGGCATCATCATCCCGGCGAGCGCCGAATTCGATGTGCCCGGCGCCGATGATCCCGCGATCCAGGCCGACATCGTGGCGACGCTGGGCCGCGACGCGGGCCCTGTGCGCGACGCGCTCGATCAGCTTGCGTGCCTTGCCGGGCAGCGGTTCGCCGGTCTAGATCCGGCGCGGCGAGAGGCGGTGGCGATGCAGTTGCGCGCAGCGGGCGGCGCGGCGGTGGCAACGCTGACCCGGGTGGTCCTGCAATGCTATTACCGCGACGATCGCGTCGTGCGGTCACTCGGATTGGAGCCGCGGCCGCCTTATCCGAAGGGGCATGTGCTCGAGGACGGCGACTGGTCGCTGCTCGACCCGGTCCGGGCGCGTCCGCCGATGTGGCGCCGCGCGTAACGCGCGTCGATCAACGCACCGCCGGGAAGCCGGCAACGGGAATGCCCGACGGGTCCGGACGCCGCGCGCTCAGCAACCGGCGTGCGTCGTCCAAGCGGTCGGCGCCGAGATAGGCCTTGGCCAGCGTAATCACCACCAGGTCGAGCTGGGCGCGGCTGCCGCCGATGCGTTCCAATTCGCCGGCAATCGGCTGAAGCGCCTCGATCGCGGCGGGGAAGTCCCGCCGTTCGAATGCGGCGAAGGCGAGCGATACCGCCGGAACGCAGGGGCCGGATGGGTAACGACCCTGACGCGCAAGCTCGTCGATCTGCCGCGCGCGCATCTCCAGCGCCGCGTCATCGCCGGCCACGGCCTGCGCGAGCGCAATGTGCATGTCGGAAAACGCCACACCGGCGCGCGGGAACGCGCCATTTGCGAAATCATGCATCATCCGCCATGCGCCGGCATCCCGCGGATGCCCGGCGAGTTCCCAGCGCCACAGAAAGGAAACCCCATCGTTGAGCTTGCCGCGCGGCGGCCCGCTGTGGACATCGGGCGCGAAGGCGTCGTTGAACAGCCGGAGCGCCGCCGCCGCATCACCGGCCTCGATCTCGCCGAGCGCGAGGTGCCAGCTCAAGTGGCTGTAGAGCGAACCGTTGCGCGGATAGGTGGGAAGCCACGATTTGAGAAACCCGCGCGCCGCGGGTGCATCGCCCTCCTCATAAGAGAGATGGGCGCGGGCATGCGCCGCCCACGGGTTTTTCGGGTTCTGCGCAAGCGATCGGTCGATCTTCGGGCGGGCGGCATCGCGCTCACCATTCTCCGAAAACGCCATGCCGTGATGGGCCGTAAACCACCAATCGTCGCCGTAGTGCGGGGCAAGCCTGTTGAGGAGGTCCAGCAAACGACGTTTCTGCCCGGCGCGGCCGGAACTGCCGATGAGGCCGTTGGTGAACGCGGTGGTGCCGAGTACCAGGGCGTCGCGCGGCCAGGCCTCGAGATGCGCCGGCAATGCGGAGAGTGCCGCTTCGGCGTCGCCCGCCACCAGCAGGCCGAAGAAGGCGATATGGCTGGTTTCCCGCACGGAGAGACCGGGGCTGAGGGAATTGGCGGCCGCCATCGACGCGCGCGCCGCCGCCGCGTCCCCGCGTTCAAAGAGTAATTGCGCCTTCGCGGCATGGGCGAGGGCAAAGCCGGGATCCTGGACGATGGCGCGATCGAGCGCCTCGATCGCGCCGGGGTACATGGTCAGCTTCGCCGCACAGCCCTCGACATAGGCGTCCCGCGCGGCGGACGAAGCGGTGGACAACGGAAGTTCGTATCGGTCGGTCAACATGCCCAGCGTCATAATCGATCCTCATCGGGAAATTCGCCGGAAACGATACGATCCGCCGGGGTCGTCACCGACCAATTGCGGCAGCGAGCCCGTCAGGGCGAGGCCCTCGGCGGCGACCCTGGTCATCACGCACGGCAGGCCGGCGGCGAAGCTGTCGATGACCTTGCTCTTGATCCCGGCGCCAAAGCGCAACGGCGCGACGGTAAGCCGGACGGCGTGCCAGCCGACCGTGCAGCCCGCCGTCGCGCGGCAAGCGGATGCGGTAGTGGATGCACTCGCGGAGGGTTTCGTCCAGCCAGTTATAGATGCCGGCGTCGAGATGGTCATCGCGCCGGCAGCAACGAGTAGGCTGCCAGGACCAGCTCCGCGACAATCAGCAGCACGATATACCATTCGACTCGCATGCTGCTGCGGGCCTGCACCAGCCCCAGCAGGGTTTCGACGGTGCGTGAGATGATATCGAGCTTGCGATCAAGCGCCCGATCGCGCTCGCGCAGCTCGTATTCGTCGCTGAGGCGCATGTAGAGCCGCTCGAGTTCGGGGTGTTCCCACAGCAACTCCGGCTTCTCGCCGGTTTCGACACGGCCGACCATCTTGTGCTGGGTCGCCAGGACGTTGCCGATATGGTGCAGCAACTCCCGGCTGCGGGCGCCCGGGCGCCCCTTCTTGCGCAGCGTCGCGGCGAGCGGCTCGATGCGATCGAAGATGGCGGCGATCCCGGTTTCGTAATGCGCAAGCACCAGGCTTTTGGCTAACACATCGGCCACCAGCTGCACGCGCTCGATCGAGTGTTCCCGCAGCACGATATTACCCGCGGCGTCGACTTGTTGGTCGGTGTCGGCGTGGATGACCAGCCGCGCGTCCTCCTGTTCCCGAACCGGAAAAGGCTCGGTGACAAACGGATCGAGCGATGCGAGGATGCGGTCCGTCGCTGCCGGCGGGGCGGCGAAGAGTACGGCGACGCCATAACGGAACAGCACCGCGATGCCGCCTCCCGGTACGGCGACCGCCACCGGCGCCGTAGCGAGTGGCGCAGCCCCCTCGAGCCCCCGCGTATCGAGCCGCTCGCCGAGCAGCAAGGCGCGCACGCTGATCAGGCCGGCAGAACCCTCGGCCAGGGTCGCGAGTGACAGGTTGCCGAGCGGTCCGGCAGATCCGGGGCGATCCTCGACGGACACCGAAGCAGGTTTATTCACGGATGGAGTCGCCGCCTCGGGCGCCTGCTGCCGCGCGCCATCGGTCTTCGCCGCGCTCGGCGCGACCGGGTTGTTCTTCAAAGGCCGTTCCGGCGTCCACATCAGTATTGATGATCGCCCTGATTGCTCGACACACCTTGATCCACGTCAAGAACCAGAGCGCGTCCGGCAACCATCCCGCCGCGAGAGATTGAATTTGATTCAAATCAGTGCCCGCAAGCCGGCGTGCCAGCAACATTCATGTCAAGCGGTTCGGTGGGGGCGATCGCCATGGAACATGATCAACGACGGGATGATGAACGGCCCGGTGCACTGGGGCATCGCAATCATCGGTCTTCTGGGCGTATTCGTGCTGGCGCTCGGTGCCGTGGCGCTCGCGAAGCACATCTTCGCTCGCTGAAAAGGACGCCGCGCGCGGCTGCAAATCGAGGACGCCAATGGAAGACGCATTTCGCTTTGCCGATGAACTCGGGCCGCTGAAGCTCGTCCATATCTGGCGTCCGGCAATCGGCCTCAAGGCCATCGTCGCGATCGACAACATCGCCTGCGGCCCGGCGGTCGGCGGCGTCCGCATGGCCCCTGATGTCAGCACCGAAGAGGCGTTCCGCCTCGCCCGCGCCATGAGTTTGAAAAACGCTGCGGCGGGGCTGCCGCATGGCGGCGGCAAATCGGTGATTTTCGCCGACCCGAAAATGCCGGCCGGTGCCAAGGAACGGCTGATCCGCGCCTTCGCCGGCGCGATCGCCGATCTCGTCGACTACATCCCCGGCCCCGACATGGGCACCGACGAACTGGCGATGGGCTGGATCAAGGATGAGACCGGCCGGGCCGTCGGCCTGCCGCGCGAACTCGGCGGCATTCCTCTCGACGAAATCGGCGCAACCGGTTTCGGCCTGGTCGCCGCGATCGATGTGGCGGCAAAGCATCTCGGATTGCCGCTCGCCGGCGCACGCATCGTCATTCAGGGGTTCGGCTCGGTCGGCCAGCATGCGGCGCGCTTCCTCGCCGACAAGGGCGCGGTGCTGGTTGCCGCCAGCGACACGCAGGGAACCATCGTCGACGCTGACGGCCTGGACGTTGCCGCGCTGATCAGTTTGAAGGGCGCCGGCCGGGCGCTGCGCGAGCACCCGCGCGGCAAGAAGCTCGAGGGTGACACAATTATCGATTTCCCTTGCGACATCTGGATCCCGGCGGCGCGGCCCGATGTGATCCACGCCGGCAATGTCGCCCGCCTGCGCACCAGGCTGGTGGCGCAGGGCGCCAACATTCCGTGTACTGCCGAGGCCGAGGCGGCCCTCGCCGGGCGCGGCATCCTGGTGTTGCCGGATTTTATCGCCAATGCCGGCGGCGTCATCTGTGCCGCCATCGAATACCGCGGCGGAACCGAGGCCGCGGCGTTCGCCGCGATCGACGAAAAGATCCGCGCCAACACCGCTGCGATATTGGGGACGGTGCAATCCCGCGGGCTGCTGCCCCGCATGGCCGCGCTGGATCTCGCCAAAACACGCATCGAGCGGGCAATGGCTGTCCGCCGCTGGGAGCACTGACTTGCTCGGGATCGAGCCGGCGCGGGATCCACGGCGTCTTGTCATCCTCGGCGCGGCCGGCCGGGACTTCCACAATTTCAATGTGGTGTACCGCGAAGATCCGGCAAACAAGGTGGTGGCCTTCACGGCGAGCCAGATCCCCGGCATAGCCGGCCGTCGCTATCCCGCCTCGCTGGCCGGTTCTCTCTATCCGGACGGGATTCCGATTGTCGATGAATCCGGGATCGAAGAACTCTGCCGAACCCAAGATGTCGACGAGGTTGTGTTCGCCTATAGCGATGTCACCAACGAACGGGTCATGCATCTTGCTTCGCGCGCGCTTGCCGCAGGTGCGGATTTCAGCTTGCTGGGACCGCGCCGCACGATGCTGCGTACGAGGCTGCCGGTCATCGCTGTAAGTGCGGTGCGGACCGGCTGCGGCAAATCGCCGATCGCGCGCTGGCTGTCGCGCCATTTGCGTGATCGGGGACGCAAGGTCGCGGTGCTGCGGCATCCAATGCCCTATGGCGAACTGGTCCGGGAACGCGTCCAGCGTTTTGCCGCGCTGAGCGACCTCAATGCCGCCGCCTGCACGGTCGAGGAGCGGGAGGAATACGAGCCCCATCTTGCGCTTGGCAATCTCGTCTTCGCCGGCGTCGATTATGCTGCGATCCTGACCCTGGCCGAGCGGGAAGCCGACATCATCGTCTGGGACGGCGGTAACAACGATTTTCCGTTCATTCGCCCCGACCTGCACATCGCGGTGGCCGACGCCTTGCGTCCGGGTCAGATCGCCACCCACCACCCTGGCGAAGCGGTCGCTCGAATGGCCGATTTGTTGGTGGTCAACAAGGTGGATGCCGCCTCGGCGGAGCAGGTGCAGGCCGCCTTCGACGGGTTGCGGGCGGTCAACCCGACGGCGCCAATCCTGCGGGCGCGCTCGCCGGTGCGGCTTGACGATCCCGCCGCCGTCGAAGGTCGGGTTGTGCTGGTGGTCGAGGATGGGCCGACGATAACCCATGGCGGCATGGCGTATGGCGCGGGGTATGCCGCGGCGAGAGCGGCCGGAGCCACGGTGATCCTCGACCCTCGCCTGTCCGCAGTTCCCGAGATTGGGGCGGTGTTCAGCGCCTATCCCCATATCGGCCCGGTCCTGCCGGCCGTCGGCTATGGGCCGGCGCAACTTGCCGCGCTGGCCGCGACGATCAATGCCAGCGCCGCCGAGGTCGTCGTGTCGGGCACGCCGATGGACCTGGCGCGGTTGGTCCCAATCGACAAACCGATGATCCGCGCCCGCTACGAGTATGCCGAGGACGGCGCGCCGGCGCTGTCGAGCTTCATCGATGCCTTCCTTGCCGATCGGGCGCGATGGCCCCGGGCCGACTGATGCGCATCGTCATCGCGCTCGGGGGCAACGCGTTGCTTCGCCGGGGTGAAGTGCCGGAAATCGAGACCCAGCGTCACAACGTCCAGATCGCGGTGCAGGCAATCGCGCCGATTGCCCGCCATCATGAAATTGTCATCACTCATGGCAACGGTCCGCAGATCGGCCTCCTGGCATTGCAGGCAGCGTCCTACCGCGGCGTGCGGCCATACCCGCTCGACCTCCTCAGCGCCGAGAGCGAAGGCATGGTCGGCTACCTGTTGAATGTTGCGCTGATGAATGCGCTGGCCGGTCGCGAGATCGCGACGTTGCTGACCGAGGTCGAGGTCGATCCCGCCGATCCCGCCTTTTTGGCGCCCGAGAAGCCGATTGGCCTGATCTATAGCGAAGCTGAAGCGCAGCATCTGGCCGCAGAACTGAACTGGCCGATGGTGCGGGACGGGACTGGATGGCGCCGAGCGGTCCCCTCGCCCGCGCCGCGACGGATTCGAGAAATCAACGTCATCAGGCTGCTGTTGCAGGCCGGTGTGATCGTGGTCTGCGCCGGGGGTGGCGGCATTCCGGTTGCAGTCAGCAATGCCGGGGAGATCAGCGGCATCGAGGCGGTCGTCGACAAGGACCTGGCGGCTGCATTATTGGCAGAGGCGATAGGGGCCGATCGGTTGCTCCTCCTGACCGATGTTCCGGCCGTTTGGGACCGCTGGCCGATGAGCGAGGGCAGCCCGATCGGGCCAACGACCCCGGCCGGACTGCGCCGTTTGAGCTTTGCCAAGGGATCGATGGGCCCGAAAGTCGACGCGGCCTGTCGGTTCGTCGAAAAAACCGGGCAGCGGGCCGCGATCGGGGCCGTCGATCAAGCGGGAGCAATTCTTGAAGGGCACGCCGGGACCATCATCCACGCCGCCTGATCGGGCCGATTCGGGCTCAAACTCGATCGGTAGTCCGGGGCTGGGGGCCAGTTCCCAAGGCGGGTCCTTCGGACGCGAGGCGCTTGCGCACCTGCCTGAGGGCCGCGTCCTCCGGGTCCGCCGCGATCGTGAAGCCGAGCGCCTCGCACATCTCCAGCATCGCCCTATTCTCGCGCAGCACCTCGCCGACCAGTTCGCCGATGCCGCTTTGCCGGGCGAGGTCGATCAGCCGCGTCATCAACACGTAGCCGATGCCGCGTCCCTGCCAGTCGGTGCGTACGGCGATCGCATATTCGGCGCTCTGGCGGTCCGGATCGGCGAAAAAATGCGCGATCCCGAGCACGGTGCCGTCGTGCTGCGCCAACAGCGCCATCTCGCGGTCGTAGTCGATCTGCGTCAACCGCGCCGCGACGGCGTGGGTGAGGCCGCGGACCGGGGTGAAGAAGCGCAGCCGCAGGTCCTCGGGGCTCATATGGAAAGCGAGGTCCTGCAGCAGCGGCTCGTCCTCCGGCCGCACCGGTCGCAATTGCACGATCGTACCGTCGCGGGTCTCTTCATCGCTGGCGAGGTGTTTGGGATAGGGCGCAATCGCGAGGCGCGCCGCGCCGCTCACGGTTGCCGGGGCGATGCGGATGCGCGCATCGAGGGCGAGGATCCCGGCCTCGTCGGCCAAGAGCGGGTTGATGTCGAGTTCGCGGATCTCGGCATGATCGGCGGCGAGTTGACCGATCCGGATCAACGCCTCGGCAATGGCGTCAATCGCGACGGCCGTCTTGCCGCGATAGGCTTGCAGCATCCGCCAGACCCGCGTCTGTTGCATCTGTGCGCGTGCCAACAGGAGGTTGAGGGGCGGCAAGGCGATCGCGCTGTCCCGCACAACTTCGACCGCGGTGCCGCCTTGCCCGAACACGACGACGGGGCCAAAGACCGTGTCCTCGCTGAGCCCGACCAGGAGTTCGACAGCGCCGGGCCGGCGGACCATCTGCTGTACGGTGAGGCCATCGATGTGGGCCTCGGGCCGCGCCGCCCTGACCCGCGCGAAGAGCGCGGCCGCTGCTGCGCGGATGGCGGCCTCGTCAGGGAGATCGAGCGCGATACCGCCAACGTCGCTCTTATGAGTGATGTCGCGCGAGCGGATCTTGAGGGCCACCGGAAAGCCGATTCCCTCCGCCGCCGCCACCGCCTCATCGCCATCGACGGCGTTCTTGGCAAGCGGTTGCGGAATGCCGTAGGCCGCGAGCACATCAGCCGCCTCTTCGGCGCCGAGCCAGGATCCGCCACGGCGAATGGCGTTGGCGATGACGGCTCGCGCGGCTTCGACATCGGGCTCAAAGGGATCGGGACGTGCCGGCGGGGTTTCCATCAACAGCGTCCGGTTGTGTTGATACCTGACCCGGTGCAGGAAGCCGGAAACCGCCGCCTCGGGCGTTTCGTACGTCGCGATCCGCGCGGCGCTGAACTGGCGGCGCGCCGCCCCCGCCGAATGCTCGCCGAGCCAGGCGGTGAAGAGGTTGCGGTCGCGCAACAGCGCGGGCGGAGCCGCGGCGATGGTGTCGATAACCGCGCGCGCCGCCTCTTCGGGTTCGGCAAGCGCGGTCGGGCAATGTAGCACGAGGAACGCATCGATGCTGCGGTCGGCCAGCAGCACCTCGAGGGTATCGGCATAACGCTGCCCCGAAGCGTCGCCAATGATGTCGACCGGATTGCCGCGGCTCCAGGTCCGCGGCAACACCCGGTCGAGCTGCGCCACGGTTTCGGGTTCGAGTGACGCCAATCGGCCGCCCGCCGTTTCGAGCGCGTCGGTGGCGAGGACGCCGGCGCCGCCGCCATTGGTCACGATTGCCAGCCTCTCGCCGGCCTGTTCGCGCGTCAGCGCCAGCGTTTCCGCGGCATCAAACAACTCGGCGATCGTATCCACGCGCAGCATGCCGGCGCGGCGGAACGCGGCGTCATAGACGGCGTCGCTCCCGGCCAGCATCCCGGTATGCGAGGCCGCCGCCCGCGCGCCGGCGCTCGAGCGGCCTGCCTTGAGAACCAAGACCGGCTTCCCGCGGGCGGCAGCGCGCGCCGCCGACATGAATTTGCGGCCGCCGGTGATGCCCTCGGCATAGAGGAGGATGGCGCGGGTGTCGGCGTCGGCGGCGAGATAGTCGAGCATGTCGCCGAAATCGACATCGGCCATATCGCCGAGCGAGACGACATGACTGAAGCCGATGCCGCGTGGCGCCGCCCAGTCGAGGATCGCGGTGACCATGGCGCCCGACTGGCTGACAAAGGCGATATCGCCCGCCGGCGGAGCGAGATGGGAAAAGCTGGCGTCGAGCCCCAACAGCGGCAGCATGATGCCGACGCAATTGGGACCGACAAGGCGCAACAGATGCGGCTGGGCCGCGTCGAGCGCGGCCTGCTGCAGCGCTCTGCCGACATCGCCCAGCTCGGCAAAGCCGGCAGTGATGACGACGGCGGCCTTCGTGCCGCGGGCGCCGAGCTCGGCAATCAGGCCCGGGACGGTATTCGGCGGGGTGACGATGACGGCCAGATCGGGCGCCCGCGGCAGGCTCCCTATGTCGGGGTAGACCGGCAGCCCGTCGAGCAGTTGATGATGCCGGTTGACCAACAGCAATTCGCCGCGAAAGCAGGCGCGACGCAGGTTGCGCAGGACGACGGCGCCGACCGAGCCCTTCCGGTCGGTAGCCCCGATCAACGCGACCGAGCGCGGTTTGAAGAGCTTGTCGAAATTGCGGACGGACATCGGGCCACCTTCCCATCCTAGGGCGGGCGCCACTCCTCTCAGGGCGGCACCAGGATCTTTTCGAGCTGTTGCAACAACTCGCCGTAGCGGGCGAAATTGCCCGCGGCGTATTGCTTCTGCATGTCGCGAAAAACCGAGCGGGCCTGTTCGAGCCGGTTGAGGTCGGTGACGGCGGCGGTACCGGCCGGCTGCTCTGCAGCGACCCCGACGAGAAGGCTTTCCGCCTCGTTGAGGGTGCTCGCCCACTCGATCTTGCGGTCGTCAGGCAACAATTGTCCGAACACGACGCGGGCGAGCGTCGGGATCCTGGTCTGCTCGGCCTCAATATAGATCGGCTCGATCGCGACCAGCTGATTGTCGTTGAGCGGCAGGATGATCAGATTGCCGCGGATGACACGCGAGCCGTGCTGGTCCCACAGCGTCAAATCCCCCGAGAACCGGCTGTCCGAATTGATCCGCGATTCGATTTGCGCCGGACCATCGACAAACCGCCCCTTGGGGAAGCGGAAGGCGACCAGCTTGCCGTAATCGGCCCCGTCCGACCGCCCGGCAAGCCAGCCGGCCATCTGGTTCTTGCCGGCCACCGACAGCGGCAGCATCAGCATGAATTCCGGGGCGTCGGCCCGCGGCAGCTGGGCCATCACGTAATAGGGCTGAACCTCGATCTCGCGGTCGCGATAAAGCTCGCGCGGCACCTCCCAGCGATCCTCCCGGTTGTAGAACGTCGTCGGGTTGGTCATGTGATAGGTGCCGTACATTTCAGCCTGAACGGTGAACAGGTCTTCGGGATAGCGGATATGGCGGCGCAGGTTGTCCGGCATCTCGCTGCGATCGCGGAAAAGGTTTGGCAACATCTTCCGGTAGGCCTTGATGATCGGATCGTCGGTGCCGAAGACATAAAACGTCACCGAGCCGTTATAGGCGTCGACGACGGCCTTCACCGAATTGCGCAGGTAATTGCGGTCGCGAAACTCAAACACCGAGCCGCGATAAGCCTCGCTGTATGGGTAGTTCTCGGAGCTCGTGTAACCGTCGATGATGTAGGCGTAATGATCGCCGTCGGCGACGATATACGGGTCGTGATCGAAGGTGAGGAACGGCGCCAGCCGTTCGACGCGCTCGACAATATTGCGGCGGATCAGCACGCGGCTGTCGGGGGCGAAATAGCCTGAAATGAACAGTCGCAGGCCGTCGAATTCGTGGGCGATGACGAGCTTGCGCCACAGGTTCGACAACACAATCCCGCCCCTGCCGCCATAGACGCTCTCGGCGTTGGCGTCGCCCCGCGGGAAGTCGAATTCCTTTTCGGTGGTGTGGACATAGACCCGGTCCTGGGTCAGCCTGCCGTAGTAGATCTCGCCGTGCGTCACCGCGAGTCCATCCTTGGCCTGGATCGGGATGTCGTGCGCCCAGAGCACCGGATTGCCGCGGCTGTCGATCTCGTTGACCGGTACGGCTACGGCGCCATAGCCGTGCGTGTATTTGAGCGCGAGATTGACCCAGACCTGCGCCGCCGCCGGCAGCTTCGCGACATCGAGCTCGCGCGCCGTGATCATCACCTGACGTTCGACGCCGTCGATCTGGTAGCGGTCGATATCGACGCTGCCAAAGGTGTAATACGGGCGCAGGCCCTGGATCTGCTGGAGCTGCGGTTCGAGGGCGCGCCAATCCCAGATGCGCGCGTCGCGCAGGGTTGTCGCGTTCTTGGCGAGGTCGTCACGGCCGAGCGGGGTCGCCGAAACCGCGAATTCCTGTTCTTCGACATTGGGCCCCTCGAGCCCATAGGCGCGCCGCGTGCCGGCAATGCTGCGGACAAGATAGGGCTGTTCGAGGGTTATCTGATTGGGGCCGACATAGAGATGCTCGACCGCCGTCGGGATGAGCGCCGCCGCGAGGTAGACGGCGACGAAAAGCGCCAGCGGCGCCGCCCAATGCGACCGCGCGGCGAGGAGCCGGCGGCGGAATTGCGGGAGCGCAGCGGCCGCCGTCAGGCCGATAGCCGCAGCGATCCAGCAGGCGATCATCACGGTATAGGCCGGCAGCCAGAAATTTGCGTCGACGAAGGAGGCGCCGGCGACGACCGGTGAATGCCCTCCGATGACGAGGTGATAGCGCTCGAAAAAGAGCGCGATCCCGGCGCACAGGCAGAACAGAGCGCCGAGCGCCATCCCCTGGCGAAGCCAGCCGCCCCAGGCGGTCCGCCGCAGGGCGACAAGATGCGCCCCTGCCCCCTCTTCGTCGTCGTCGATCAAGGCGGGGTAGCGGCTGTGGTAGCGCCACGGCTGTCCTGGGCGCGGGTAGAACAGGAAACCGATTAGGGCCCAGGCGGCGATCGTCAGAACGAGGATCGTGATCGCAAGATATATCACCCCCTCGTACAACGGCAGCGCCAGCAGATAGAAGGACAAATCCTTCCCGAACAGCGGATCGCGCACGCCCGACGGCGTCGCCCCTAGGAAGGCGAGGAGCGGCGTCCATAGGTTGGCTGTACCGAATGCAACGACCGCGGCGACGATGAAGCCGGCAAACCACGGTGCGCTCAGCGGCACGATCGGCACGGGTCGGCACACCACCCGCAGATTGACCGCAATAAACAATCCACCGAACCCGAAGACCGCGGCAAAAATTGTCACGCGCAGCCCCAGCGCCAGCCAGTAGCGGTATTGCTGGCCCAGTTCGCTGAACCAGTAATTCTGCAGCGCAATCGTAAAAATTGCCTCGAACGCGATGATCGCGACGACCACCGATGCGATGTAAGCAAGATCCCGATAGACCCGGTGGATGAAAGCGACCGAGGGCGGGCTACCCCGGTTCTGCACAACGGTCATCGCTAGCGGCAGCGCCGCGAAAACGACAAGGATCAGGTAGAGAAGTGCAAACATCAGGCGTTCCCGTGCGAACAGCGCCCATCATCAGTTAATTATAATTTGCGCCTCCGCGTCGCCATTGACATAGCGCAACTAAGGCGCGAGGCGCTCCGCTATTGTCGCGATCGTCATGTCGCGACGGCGGCGACCTTGCGGAAGCGCAGCAGGGCGAGACCGAAAAACAGGCCGCCGATAAGGGCGACGGCCAGGAACTGCGGCCACACCACCGCAAAACCGGCGCCGCGGTAAAGGATTGCCTGGGCGAAGGAGACAAAGTGGGTCGAGGGCGATGCCTGCATGACCGTGGCCAGCCACGGCGGCATGCTTTCGAGCGGCGTGTTGCTGCCGGAGAGCATCATCATCGGCACGAACGTGAGGAGAAACAGCAGTCCGAGCTGCGGCATCGAGCGGGCGATCGTACCCAGGAAAATTCCGATCGCGGTGGCGAAGAACAGATAAATCGCAGTGCCGGCTAGGAACAGCGGGATCGACCCGGCGATCGGGATCTGCAGCACACCGCGCACCACGATATAAAGCGAGAGGCCGGCGCCAATGATGATCACAAGACCGTTGGCCCAGATCTTCGACATTGCGATCTCGAACGGGGTCAGCGGCATGACCAGCAGGTGGTTAATCGTGCCGTGCTCGCGCTCGCGCACGATCGCGGCACCGGCGAGGATGATCGCCAGCATCGTCGTGCTGTTGGTGATCTGCATCACGCTGGTGAACCAGGAAGTCTCGACATTCGGATTGAAGGCGATGCGCACGACGAGATTGACCGGCGATGACGCGGTGCCTTCGGCGCGGGAAAGAAAATCCTTGATCTCGGTCGTGATGATCTGCTGCGCATAGCCGGACCCGAGGCCCGCCTGCACCATCGTGGTCGCATCAACATCGAGCTGAATGGGGGGATCGCGGCGGCCGAGAACGTCGCGTTCGAAATTGGGCGGGATGTCGATGACGAAGGTGTATCGCCCGGCATTCATCAGCGGCACCATCTGCCGCTCGGCGATCAGCCGCGGAGTCTGGAAGTAAGGCGGCAGAAACGCGCCCGTGATCCGCCGCGACAATTCCGAATGGTCCTCGTCGACGATCGCGACCGAGGCATTATGGACCTCCTGCGAGCTCGATTGCGCCTGCGCGATGACGACTATCGAGAAGGCGTAGATTGCCAATCCGAGCAGCACGTAATCGTGCAGAAAGCTGCGCAATTCCTTGGTGCCGAGCCAGAAGATGTTGGCGAGAGTCCGCATCGCGCCCTACCGCTCCTGCCGGCGCAGCAGCAAGAGGCTCAGCGTCAGCAGCGCCGGAACGAACAGCGCGAGCGTGGCGAGATTGGCGGCGAGGTCGGCAAAGCCGAGCCCCTTGGTAAAAGTGCCGACGCTGACCGGCAGGAAATAGCTCATCGGGAAGAGCAGGCCCATGATGCGCCCCATGCCGCTCAGCGACGACACCGGCACCTGCATCCCGGCGAACATCGTCGCCGGCAGGACGGTCAGGATCGCGGTGCCGAACAAGGCCGCGATCTGGGTGCGGGTGAACGCCGAAATCAGCATGCCGTAGGCCGTCGTCGCGGCGACGTAGATGAGGACGCCAAGAAGCAACGCCGCAAAGCTGCCCTTCAGCGGTACCTGAAAGACGAACAGCGCCATCAAGAACATCAGCGTGAAATTGATCATCCCGCCGGCGATGTAAGGGAGCTGCTTGCCGAGCAGAAATTCGATGCGGGTGACCGGGGTCACATAGAGGTTGGTGATCGAGCCGAGTTCCTTTTCGCGGACGATGGCAAGCGCCATCAGGATCGCCGGGAACAGCGCCAGCAAGAGGGCAATGGTCGACGGCACCATCGCGTAGATGCTGTCGAAATCCTGGTTGTACTTGAAGCGGATCGCGATGCCGGCAGGCTGCGGTGGCGCCGGCAGCGTCGTCCTCACCGCCGGATCGGCCAGGTAGAGCTGGTGCATGCCCTGCAGATAGCCGCGGATCGTCTGGGCGATGAACGGTCTCGCGCCATCGATCGACGCGGCGATCCAGGTCGGCCGCCCGCGCTCGATGTCGCGGCCAAAGCCGGGCGGGATTTCGATGGCGGCCTCGATGTCGCCATTTTGCAGCCGCCGCTGGAGGTCGGCATAATCGGCAAGCGGCGACCGCTCCGCGAAATAAGGCGAACCCCGTAATTCCTCGAGATAGGCCCGGCTGTCGTGGGTCTGGTCGCGGTCCAGCGCGGCAAACGACAGGTTGTTGACGTCGGTCGAGATACCGAACCCGAAGATCAGCATGAGGAAAGCGGTGCCGAACAGGGCAAAGCCGACCCGTATCGGGTCGCGCAGCACCTCCAGCGCTTCGCGGATCGTGTAGGCGAACATTCGGCGCGGACTGAACCATGCCGATGCCGTTGGCCGCCCCGCTGGTATCGCCGATCTCTGCGGCACCGGCGGTGGGCGCTCGATCGGGCTCGCCGCACCGGCGCCGGCCTCCGCTGCCGCTTCGAGATAGCGGATGAACGCGTCTTCGAGGGTTGCCGCGCCCTGTGCCTCGATCAGGCCGGCGGGGGTATCGGTCGCCAGCACACGCCCGCTATCCATCAGCGAAACCCGATCGCAGCGCTCGGCTTCGTTCATGAAATGGGTCGAGACGAAGATCGTCACGCCCTGGTTGCGCGACAGGTCGATCATCAATTCCCAGAAGCGGTCGCGCGCCAGCGGATCGACCCCCGAGGTCGGCTCGTCGAGGATCAGCATCTCGGGCTGGTGGACAATGGCAACGGCGAGCGACAGCCGCTGGCGAATGCCGAGCGGCAGGTCGAGGGGGCGGTTGTCGAGATAATCAGCCAGGTCAAAGCGGTCGACCAACTCGGCGATGCGCGCCTTCGCAATAGCCCTCGCCAGATGGAACAGGCGCGCGTGGAGATCGAGGTTCTGGCGAACCGTCAGCTCGGTATAGAGCGAAAACGACTGCGACATGTAGCCGACCCGATGGCGCGTCTTCAGATCGCTGGCATCGAGCAGCCGGCCGAATAAGAGCGCCTCGCCTTCGCTGGCCGGCAACAATCCGGTCAGCATCTTCATCGTTGTCGTCTTGCCGCAGCCATTCGACCCGACAAACCCGAAGATCTCGCCGCGCTCGATCGCGAAGCTGACCCGGTCGACCGCGGTGAAATCGCCGAACCGGCAGGTGAGGTCGCGCGCCGTGATGACCGGATCGGCATCGAGGATGCGGCGCGGCGGTATGTGCAATGCGGTGTGTCCGGCCCGCCGGCTTTCCGGCAAGAGGACGATGAAGGCAGCTTCGAGCGTCCTCGTCGCAGTCGTCTTTTTGAGCTCGGCCGGCGAGCCGGCGGCCACGACCCTGCCGCCATCCATCGCGACCAGCCAGTCGAAGCGCTCGGCCTCTTCGATGTACGCGGTCGCGACGATGACGCTCATCCCCGGACGGCGCGCGCGCATCCGATCGATCAGTTCCCAGAACTGCCGGCGCGACAGCGGATCGACGCCGGTCGTCGGCTCGTCGAGGACCAACAGATCAGGGTCGTGGATCAGGGAGCAACAAAGCCCGAGTTTCTGGCGCATGCCCCCCGACAGCTTCTTTGCCGGGCGGTCGGCAAACGGCGCAAGCCCGGTGCTGCCGAGCAGTTCGGCAATGCGGCTCTCGCGCTCGTCACGCGATTGTCCGAACAGGCGGGCGAAAAACTCGAGGTTCTCGCGGACGCTGAGATCGGGGTAGAGGTTCTTGCCGAGGCCTTGCGGCATGTAGGCGATGCGCGGGCATATCGCGGCGCGGTGCGCGGCATCCGTCATTTCACCGCCGAGCACGGTAACCGTTCCGGATTGGATCCGCCGCGCGCCGGCGAGGATGCCCAAGAGCGTCGACTTGCCGACGCCGTCGGGTCCGACCAGTCCGACCAGGCATCCGGCGGGGAAGGTGAGGCTCACCCCGTCGAGCGCCGCCGTCCCGCCGTAGCGATGGGTGAGGTTGGCGAGGCGCGCGACGTCGCCGCGCCCGCTCATGACCCCGCCTTTCCCTCCAGCTGCGAGGGCCAGGCGACCGCCGGATCGGTGCGGACATAGGCGAGGCCGGGCAGGCCGCTTCTAATCATGTCGGCGCGGCCCTTGAGGCGATCGGGATCGATCCGCACCCGGATGCGGAACATCAGCTTGTCGCGCTCGTCCCGGGTTTCCACCGTCTTGGGTGTGAACTGCGCTTGGCTGGCGATGAACACCACCTTGGCCGGGATCGCGCGCCCGGGGTAGGCGTCGAGGACGATGCGGGCATCCGATCCGAACTTGATCCGCCCGGCTTGCGCCGTCGGCAGGTAGATGTCCATGTAGAGATAGGAGGCGTCGAGCATCGTAAAGACTTTGCCGCCTGCCGGCAGAACCTCGCCGACATTGGCGACCCGGTATTCGATCGGCCCCTCTTTCGGCGCGACGAGCGCATTGTCGGCGATATTGACCCGATCGAGCTCGACGGCATGGGTGGCGGCATCGAGCGCGTGCTCGGCCGCGCCGATTGCGGCGGTATCCGCGTTCAGCATGGCGAGCGCGCTGTCCAGTTGCTGCTTCTGCTGGTCGAGCGTTTCCTGGGTGGCGTGGCCATGCGGCACCAGGTAGGCGCTGCGGTCGACTTCCTGCCGGGTGAACTTCACCACGGCCTGCTGCTGCGCCAAATTCGCTTGGGCTTGTTCGAGCGTCTTCTG
>DASYZD010000173.1:0-9622 GCA_035946655.1 Allostellaceae bacterium
GCGGCATGGCGGCTCGATCTCGAGCACCACCGGATCAGCGTCGATCCGGCCACCTGCGCCACCTCCCAGCCGGGGATTTTTGCGATCGGCGACATTGCCCATTATCCCGGCAAGTTGAAGCTGATCCTGTCGGGTTTCGCCGAGGCGGCGCTGGCGGCGCACGCGATCCATCCGCTCGTCCATCCGGGCGAAGCGCTGCATTTCGAATATTCGACAACGAAGGGCGTGCCGGGGAAGGACGTGCCGGGAAGCTGAAGGGCCGGGCTCGATCGATGGACCTCAAACGGCCGGGTGCGCGGCAGCGCGCTCTGCTGCGGGCAGACAGAGCTTCTTTGGCAGACGGCACACAATGGTGGTTCCGGAGCCCGGCTCCGAGGTGATCGTGACCGAGCCGCCATGCATCTCGATCAGGCTTTTCACCAGGGACAGGCCAAGCCCGGCCCCGGAATCGCGAGAATACGGGTTGCCGCGCTCGAATTTTTCGAAGACCCGCTCGTGGTCGGCGGCGGGGATCCCAACTCCGGTGTCGCTGACCGCAAGAACCAGATCCCCATTGTCGTGACGTGCCTCGAGCCCGATCGAGCCGCCAGCCGGGGTGAATTTGATGGCGTTC
Source organism: Allostellaceae bacterium (assembly GCA_035946655.1). Lineage (GTDB taxonomy): Bacteria > Pseudomonadota > Alphaproteobacteria > ATCC43930 > CGMCC-115725 > DATARH01. The sequence goes on from DASYZD010000173.1 coordinate 614, forward strand.
GAAATCAGGTTGAACAGTGCCTGTTTCAGCCGCCGCTCATCCGCCTCGATCGCGCCGGTCCCCGCGGGGCAGCTCATCGTCAGGGCCAGACCCTGGCTGCGCGCGCGCTCGCGCGTCAGGGTCATGACCGCCTCCAGCATATCGCGCACCTCGATCCGCCCGGTCTCGAGCACCAGGTAGCCGGCCTCGATCGTCGCCAGATCGAGGATGTCGTTGATCAGCGACATCAACTGGTGCGAGCTGTCGAGGATGCCTCGGCTGTAATCGAGCTGCCGCGGCGACAGCGGCCCGAAATACTGGTTCGCGAGGATCTCGGCGAAGCCGATGATCGCGTTGAGCGGCGTGCGCAGCTCATAGGAAACATTGGCGATGAATTCGCTTTTGAGCCGGCCGGCGGTTTCCAACGCCTCGTTCCTCTCGCGCAGCGCGCGCTCGACGCGGGCGGTGTCGGTGACATCGAGATAGGTCGACAACACGTTGCCGTCGGGCAAGAGCACCGTCGCGCGCTGCAGCACCGAGCCGTCCCGGCGGTCGAGCGGGCCGCTTGAAGGGGCTTGGGCCGTAACCTCGGCGATGATCCGTCCGAGCGTTGCCGGCCAATCGCCGCCATCCTCGTAGAAATTCCGGGTCTTCTCGACGATGTCGCCGACGCGCGGCTCGCTAGCGAGGTCGGCTTCGGTCAGTCCCCAGATCGTGCGATAGGCCGGATTGTGGAGTTTGAGCCGGCCGTCGCTGCCGTAGACGGCGATGCCCTCGAACAGATTGTCGAGCGTCTCGCGCTGCACCTCGATGAGGGTGTTGTACGAGCGTTCGAGTGCCAGGCGGTCGGTGACATCCTCATAGACAAAGATGAGGCCGCCGAGCGGATGCGGCGATACCGACACGTTCAGCGTGCGGCCGTCGGGGCGGTGCATCAATTCGCTGTACGGCTCGATTAGCGAGGTGAACATTCCGAGTTGCTGACGCTTGAAGGCGCGAAAATCGGCATATTCCGGAACCCGGCGGCGCTCGCGCAGGCGCTCGAGCAATTCGTCGAGCGACGGCTCGCCGGAGAGCCATTCCTCGTCGAGCCCCCAGAGCCGGGCAAAGGCCCCATTGAAAAAGCTCAGCCGCTTGTCGGCGCCGTAGATCGCGACCGCGGCCTGGATGCTTTCGAGGACCTGGCCATGCGCATTGACGTGACGCGCCAGTTCGCCCTCGGCGCTTTCCAGATCGGTGCGGTCGATGGCGACGCCGACCGTCCCGCCGCCAATCGTATCGGGGGTCCGGTCGGGCGCCTCGCACAATTCCAACAAGCGGCGCGAGCCGGCAATGACAACATGGCACCGCTCGCGTTGCAGCGTCCCGGCGGCGGCGGCCCGGGCGATCGCCAGCGTGCGCTCCCGCTCGTTCTCAGGCGCCAGCTCAAGGGCCTGCGCCAGCACCGCTTCGCGCGGCAGATCGAGCGCGGCGGCATAGGCGCGGTTGCAGTCGACAATGCGCAACCCGGCGTCGCGGCGCCACACCGGCATCGGCAGCGCGTCGATGATCTCGCGCAACTCCGCCGCTTCGCTCAGCGCGATGTCGCGCTCTTCCTCCACGCGCCGCAGTACCGACAGGTCGCTCAGCCAGATCACGCTGTCGCCCGTTGGCGTCCTGCGACCCTCGATCGCGTAGGCCGTGCCGCCTGCGGCCGAGACCGCCGTCGCAAAGGCCGTGCCGCTCCGCTTCAGGGCCTCGACCGCAGCGGCGAGGCGCGCCGCATCAGCGCTCTCGAGCCCGGCAAGCAACCCGGTATAGGAGAGGTTCGTGCCGCCGCCGGGAAGGCTGCCTTGGGCAATTTCCGGTGCATCGCCGCGCGGCCAGCGAAAGAGGGCGAGCGGGAGCGTCTCCAGGAGCGCGGCCATTCCGGCGCGACGCTCCTCGGCGGCATCCCGTGCCAGGGTCGCTTGATGCCACCGGGCCTGCGCGCGCCACCACAGCGCGGCGCATAGCGCCGCGGCGACAAAGCAGATTCCGGCAGCGAACTCGATCACCGGCGAACTCGATCACGATAGGCCGCATCGCGGCGCGGCGTCCTCAACCTCTGGTGGAGGCTTCCAGCTGAATAATCCGGCGTTCTCGTCGAAAAGAAAAGGGGCCAGCCTTCGAACCCCGCGCAACTGCGGGCGGTTCCGGCCAACGCCGGCGCAGCTTCGCTCAGTACCGGTAATATTCGGGCTTGAAGGGACCCGCGCCGGGAACGCCGATATAGGTGGCCTGAGCCGGGCTCAGCTGGGTCAGCTTGGCGCCGAGCTTGGCGAGATGCAGCTGCGCCACCTTCTCGTCCAAGTGCTTGGGCAGCACATAGACCTTGTTTTCGTAGGTGCCGTGGTTGGTCCACAATTCGATCTGCGCCAGCACCTGGTTGGTGAACGAGGCGCTCATCACAAAGCTCGGGTGCCCGGTCGCGCAGCCGAGATTGACCAGCCGCCCCTTGGCCAGGACGATCAGCCGCTTGCCGTCGGGGAAGACGACCTCGTCGACCTGCGGCTTCACCTCTTCCCACAGGTAGTTGCGCAGCGAATCGATCTGAATCTCGCTGTCGAAGTGGCCGATGTTGCAGACGATCGCGCGGTCTTTCATCTGCCGCATGTGATCGAGGGTGATGACGTCGACATTGCCGGTTGCGGTGACGAAGATGTCGGCCCGCGACGCGGCCTCGTCCATCGTCGTGACCTCGTAGCCTTCCATCGCCGCCTGCAGCGCGCAGATCGGGTCGATCTCGGTCACCATGACGCGGGCGCCCTGGCTTCGGAGGCTCGCCGCCGAACCCTTGCCGACATTGCCGAAGCCGCACACCACCGCCATCTTGCCGGCGACCATGACGTCGGTGGCGCGCTTGATGCCATCGACCAGGCTCTCGCGCACGCCATAGAGATTGTCGAATTTCGACTTGGTGACGCTGTCGTTGACGTTGAAGGCCGGCGCTTTCAGCGAGCCCTCGCGCACCATCTCATAGAGCCGGTTGACCCCGGTCGTCGTCTCTTCCGAAATGCCGCGGATCTCGCCGAGGAGATGCGGGTGGCGGTCATGGATGACCTTCGTTGCATCGCCCCCGTCGTCGAGCACCATGTTGGGCGTCCACCCACCAGGGCCGCGCAGCGTCCGCTCGATGCACCAATCGTATTCCGCCTCGGTCTCACCCTTCCAGGCGAAGACCGGGATGCCGGCGGCCGCGATTGCCGAGGCGGCATGGTCCTGGGTCGAAAAGATGTTGCACGAGCTCCACCGCACGGTGGCGCCGAGATGGACCAGCGTCTCGATCAGGACCGCGGTCTGGATCGTCATGTGCAGGCACCCGACGATGCGCGCGCCCTTGAGCGGCTTTGCCGCGCCGAACTCCTCGCGCAGCGCCATCAGCCCCGGCATCTCGGTTTCGGCGATCGCCATCTCGCGCCGTCCCCAATCGGCGAGCGCGATATCGGCAACCTTGTAATCGGTGAACTCGGGCATGCCTGTGTCTCCCATAGCGCAACAAGGCGCTCGCTGCGCCGACGAAACTCAATTCAAAGATATAAAGATATCTTTAAGTCGTCAACACCGAGATTGCGGGCCCGCCCCTCACCTGCCGCTCAGCATCGGCCGCGGCCAAAGCACCGGCGCAAGACCGCAAAACAGTCTCCCGCTGGGGCGCGCCAGAACGGCGCGTAGGCCGAGACACTGCGCAATTCGCGATCGGCGAAGGCGAGTTGCACTGCCAAACCGGGACAGGCGCTCGTCCTCGCAAAGGCCGCCAGCGCATGTCGGCGGCTGCCGGTCCAGCCGTAGAGCCAACTGCCGGTGCGCGAGCGCACGCACGGCGCCAGACCGCTTTCGATTTTTGCCTGTTGTATCATCGCCTCGGCACGATCGATTGAGTAATTATGTACCAGAAACCAAGACAACATGAATGCGCGCACAGCTTCAGCCGCCATCATCATCGCCGGATTGTTGGGGAAGCGGCGATCCTAGCCAGTGTTATCGCGTGATGTCTAACCGTATCCGTGGCAAGGACAATTTGTCACGGCCGGACCAATTACCGGGCCAATTAACAGTACCGCCAGTGAATGGGAAGACTATTTACCGCGAATGGAAGCAGGCCGGGGAGAGTGCGGGCTTACGCCGGCTCGGGCATCGCGTTGAAATCGTCGAGGAGGGCGGCGATCTGGTCGGCATCGGCCTGGTCCATGATCGCGCGGGCGCGCCGCGTCGCGGCGACCATGTCGAGGGCGCGGACGCGCTGTTTGACGCGCGGGATCGATTGCGGCGACATCGATAATTCGCGCAGTCCCAGCCCGAGGAGAAGCGCGGCATAGCGCGGGTCGCCGGCGATCTCACCGCAGACGCTGATCGGGATGCGCCGGCGCGTCGCCGCCTCGACGGCGAACTGAATGAGCCGCAGCACCGCCGGGTGGAGCGCGTTATAGAGATGGGCGACCTGTTCGTCGGAGCGGTCGACGGCCAGCGTGTACTGAATGAGATCGTTGGTGCCGATCGCGAAAAAATCAGCCTCCCCCGCGAGCGCGTCGGCGGCAAGCGCTGCAGCCGGCACCTCGATCATGGCGCCGAGCGGCGGCAGCGTTTCGGGGAGGCGCACGCCGCGGCGGCGCAGGCGGCGCGCCACCTGTTCCATCGCCTCGCGGGCGCGGCGCAGTTCGTCGATCGTCGAGATCATCGGCAGCAGGATCCGCACCGGCCCGAGCATCGCGGCGCGCAGCATCGCGGCGAGCTGGGTGTCGAGAAGGCGGCGTTCCTTCAAGGACATGCGGATCGCACGCAGCCCGAGCGCCGGGTTGGCCGAGTCCGCGGCGGCGTAGTGGGCGAGCGCCTCGGGCAGCTTGTCGCCGCCGACGTCAAGGGTGCGCAGCGTCACCGGGCGCCCCTCCATGCCCCCCACCAGCTCGGCGAAAAACTCGTACTGCTCGTCCTCCCCCGGCAGATCCTCGCGGTTCATGTAGAGAAACTCGGTGCGCACGAGACCGAGGCCCATCGCGCCGTTGGTCAGCGCCTGTTCGAGCTCGACCGGCAGTTCGAGATTGGCCTCGAGGCGAACTTCGACGCCGTCGCGGGTGACCGAGGGCACCCGCCGCATCCGGCCGAACTGGCGGCGCTCGCGGACAAATTCTTCGTGGCGCCGCTGATAATCCTCGATCGTCTGCGGCGAGGGGTCGATGATGACAGTCCCCACCGAACCGTCGATCACGAGGCGCGCATCGGCGCGCGCCCATTCGAGCAGGCCGGGGACCGCGAGCACCGCCGGCAGTCCGAGCGCGCGCGCCATGATCGCGGTGTGGCCTTCGGGCCCGCCATACTCGGCGGCGAAGCCGCCGATCCGGCGTGGATCCATCAGAGCGGTGTCGGCCGGCGTCACTTCTTCGGCGAGGATGATCGCGCCGCCCTTCAGCCCCGAATAGGCGATGTAAGGCTTTTTCAGGAGGTTGCGGATGAGCCGGGCGCCAACCACCCTGATGTCGTCGATCCGCGCCGCCAGATAGGGATCCTTCATCGCCGCGAAACTCTTGCCGATCTCCTCGATCTCGAGCTCGATCGCGCGTTCGGCATTGATCCGCTGGCGGGCGATGCATTGGTGGACGCCGCGGATGAGGCGTGAATTCGCGAGCATCGCCAGATGGGCGTCGAGCACGTAACCGATCTCGTCGGCGGCCGATCCCGGAAGCGCGGTGGCGCGGGATTTGAGCTTGCGCAACTGCTTTACCGAGGCCGCGACGGCTTCGCTAAAGCGGGCGCGCTCGGCTTCGATGCCGGAGGGGGCGATGCGACTCTCGCTGACCGGCAGTTCGCCGCGGTCACCGATATAGGCCGGCCCGATCGCGATCCCCGGCGATACGCCGATCCCCGAAAGCTTGTGCTCTTTGCCTGCCGCGCGCCCGGGGGTCTCGTCAAGCCTCATCGAACTTGCATTCGATCAGGCGGGCGAGCGTCTCGACCGCGCTCACCGCGTCGCGCCCGGCCGCGCTGATTTCGATGATGGCGCCCGAGGCGGCGGCGAGCATCATCAGCCCCATGATCGAGCGCCCGGACACCGAGGTGCCGTTCTTGCGTACCCAGACATCGGCGTCGAACTGCGCGGCGGTCTTGACAAAGCGGGCTGCGGCGCGCGCGTGCAGCCCCTTCTGATTGCAGATCGTGCAGGTCAGCCGCACCGTCGCGGCGCTCCCAAGCGGTTCGGGGGCGCCATCGAGGCTCACCGGCGCGCGTCCGCCAGGAGCTGGGAGGCGACGTTGATGTATTTGCGCCCGGCTTCCTGCGCCCCAAGCGCGGCGCGGTCGAGCGCTTCGGTCTGGCGCAGGCTCGCCAGCTTGATCAGCATCGGCAGGTTGACCCCGGCGATGACCTCGATCTTGCCGCGGTCCATCACCGAAATCGCCAGGTTCGAGGGCGTGCCGCCGAACATGTCGGTCAGGAGCACCGCGCCGTCTCCCGTGTCGACGTCGGCGATCGAGCCGAGGATGTCGTGGCGGCGCTGTTCCATGTCGTCGTCGGGCCCGATGCAGATGGCGGCGATCTGGGTCTGCGGGCCGACGACGTGCTCGAGGGCGGCGACGAATTCGGTGGCCAGTCGCCCGTGCGTGACCAGGACCATGCCGATCATCGCATTCGCCTCGCCGGACGGTAGGGCAGCGCGCGCGCCAAGACCGGCCCGGCGAGGCCGCGGATCAAGCATGCAATCGTGAAGTTGGTGGTGTTGCGCAGGGCCGATGCCACTTGCCGCTCGCGCCGGAGCCTCTGGGGGGCCGCCCCGGCGGGAGTATGGGGGTATGCGGACCCGATATAGCGCGATGCGAGGCGTCCGTCATCACGCTTGATCGAGTGCGGCTGCCCCGCCCGACCGGATGGCGCCGCCCGCGGTTGACACTCGGCTGCGGTGCCGTCGACACCGTCGCTCGTCATGTTCCCATCATAGCCGGAAGTCCGGGCGCGGTAAACGCATGCAGCGCAAGGCGCAGTTTCGCCGCCGCCGACGCTTCGAACGGCGCCACCTGGATCAGCGGCAGGGCGATCCCGAGGATCCGCTCGCTGTGCCGCTCCGGCAAGCGTTCCAGGGCATCCCGCTCGACCAGATCGACGATCAGCGCGACCGGCGCTTCGGGCAGCGCGTCGAGCCGCACGATGCCGATGCCGCGCACTTCAAGGAGCCCGGCGATCGCCGCCGGCGCCCGCACGATGATCGCCGCGCCGCGCCGGCAGAGTTCGCTCTGGTCGTCGGCGACAAGGCGGGCCCCGGCGTCAATCAGTCGCAGCCCCAGATCGGATTTGCCCGACCCCGACGCGCCGCGCAGCAGGACCGCGCGCCCGTCGATCGCGACCGCGGTGGCGTGCAGCAGAACCAGGTCGCTCATGGTCGCGCTCACGCCTCGGCAGGCAGGCGGATCAGAAACCGCGCGCCGCAGACCATACCCTTGGCGTCGGTGCGATTCTCCGCCCAGATGCGGCCGCGATGCGCCGCGACGATCTGCTTTGAGATCGACAGCCCGAGCCCCGAATGCGTGCCGAATTTCTCGCCGGCCGGCCGCTCGCTGTAAAAGCGGTCGAAGATCGCGGTCAGCTTATCCGGCGGGATCCCGGGCCCCTCGTCCTCGACGCTGACGAGAACGGCCCGGCCATCGGGGACGGCGCGGATGCGGATTTCGCCTTTCGGTGGGCTGAACGACACCGCATTGGCGATGACGTTGAGAAAAATCTGCGAGAGGCGGCTCTCGATGCCGGGCACTACGAGGCCGCGGCTGCGCCCGGAGGCGTCCGCCGGCAGGTCGAGGACGAGGCGCGGCGAACCCTCCGACCGGGTCGCTTCGTGCATGTCGACGAGCGCGCCCAGCATCGCCCCGATGTCGGTCGGTGACATCTCGAGCCGGCTCAATTCGGCGTCGAGGCGGGAAGCATCGGAAATGTCGGTGATCAGCCGGTCGAGGCGCCGGACATCGTCCTCGATAATCGCCATCAAGCGGCGCTGCTTTTCGGGATCGTCAAGGCGCGCGGCGGTTTCGACCGCGCTGCGCAGCGAGGAGAGCGGGTTCTTGATCTCGTGCGCGACATCGGCGGCGAAGCTCTCGATCGCGCTCATCCGCTGCCACAGCGCATCGGTCATCTCTCGCAAGGAACCCGCCAGCTCACCGATCTCGTCGTTGCGCCCGGTGACGTCGGGGATCTCGATGCGACCGCCGGGGCCACGAGCACGCTGCGCCGCCACCGCGAGGCGCCGGATCGGCCGGGCGATCGTACTCGCCAGATAGAGCGACAGGAGCACGGTCACCAGGAGCGTGACGCCAAAGATGCGGATCAGTTCGAGCCGGATCGTGCGCAGCTGTTCCTCGATCTCGCGGTTGCTGGTCGACAGCATGACCGCGCCGAGCACCTGCTTATAGCGTTGCAGCGGGACCGCGGCGCTGATGACGAGGCCCCCGGTCTTGGGGTCGCTGCGCACCGCTGCTCCACTCTCGCCGCCGAGGGCCTCCATGGCTTCGGCATAATCCTGCGCGGCCTCGCCCTCGCGATAGACCGGACGCTGGCGCCGGCTCGGCAAGAGATTGGCGACCCCGTCGTAGATGCCGTCGCCCAGCCGTACCAGCAGCCCCTTCTCCCGCGGCGCCGGCAGCTCGGCGACCTGTATCGGAGCGCCGGGCCCCGGCATCAGGCGACTGTCGGCGATCAGCTTGCCGGTGGTGTCAAAGAGGCGGGCGCGGGTGTGCGTCGGCTCAACCAGGCGACGGATCATTTGGCGCGCCAGATCGGGCAGCAGGACTTCGCCCTCGTCGGCCGAATCGAGCACCGCCCCCTCGCTCAGCGCGGCGGCAAAAATCCTGCCCTGGGTACGCAGCGATTCGATGTGCTGCCCAATCAGCGTCGCCTCGAATTTGCCGAGATAGAGAAAGCCGACCGCGAGCAGCGCCAGCGGCAGGACGTTGACGGCGACGATGCGCCGCGTCAGCGGTGACATCCGTGGCCAGCGCAACCGGCGCGCCCGGCCCGTATCGGCCCGCACCTCGATCG
>DASYZD010000174.1:0-8083 GCA_035946655.1 Allostellaceae bacterium
TCGCCGCACCCGAATGCATCGACCTCTTGCGCGAGCACGGGGTCGCCCTCGCTCGGGTCGACGATGCGCATTACCCGGAATTCGCCGAAACGACCGCCGATTTCCACTACCTGCGCCTGCGCCGCTGCGCCGAAGACGAACCCACCGGCTACCCGCCCGACGCCCTCGATCGCTGGGCCGAGCAGGCGAAAGGCTGGGCATCGGAGGGCCGCGACGTCTTCCTCTATTTCATCAACGGCGCCAAAATCCGCGCCCCCGCCGCCGCACAGGCGCTCATTCAGCGGCTTGGCTCACCGCCTGCCGCTTCGCCGGCTTTGGCCAGCGGGCGGCGACCAGCGGCAGGACTTCGGCGATCAGGCGGCGGGTGTGCGCCATGATTTCGTCGTCGCCGCGGGCGGCTGGGCGCAGGATGAATTTGGAAATGCCGGCAGCGACGTAGTCGGCGATCCGCGCGACGATCGCTTCGCCGTCGCCGATCGCGAAATAATCCTTTGGCTCGCGGCCGGTGCGCTTCCGGTAGGCCTCGAACAAGGGCACGAGGGCGGGGTCGTTGGCCGCGCCGAAGCGGAACGGGATGCCGGCGCCGTAATGGTCGTCGTCGATCGTGCGGCCCTCTTCGGCCGCCGCCTTCTTGATCGCGGCGACGACGAGGGCGGCCTGCTCGGGGGTCTCGGGGCCGGCCTGCCAGCCGGTGCCGAGCCGCGCGGTCCGCCTGATCGCCGCTTCCGACGAGCCGCCGATCCACATCGGCAGATCGGGCTGCACCGGCTTGGGGCTGAGCGAGGCGCCCGACAGGTGATAATGCACACCCTCGAAATCGACCTTGTCCTCGCTCCACAGCCGCCGAATCACCTCGAGCCCCTCATCGGTCTTGCGGCCGCGGGTCTTCGAATCGAGGTTGAGGGTTTTCCATTCCGGCCCCAAGGGGCTGCCGATGCCGAAGGCCGGCAGCAGGCGCCCCTCTGACAGATAGTCGATCGTCGCGCATTGCCGCGCCACGAGGACCGCATCGCGCATCGCCAACGAGAGGACGTTGACGCCGAACTTGATCCGCCTGGTGCGCCCGGCCAGCGCCGCCATCACGCTCATGCATTCGAGAAACGGGGTCGGGCTGACCAGGCGGTCGGTCTGCCAGATCGAATCGATCCCGCCCGCCTCGCACAGATCGACCCAGCGCCAATAGGCGGCGGCTCCGGAAAACGGGAACTCCATCACCCCGACCCCGACCGCAACATTGTTCGGCATGTGATGCCTCCTTGTCTCTCAGGGCGAACTATGGCCCGATCGCGGCGAGACGGAAAGGAGCGCGAGCCATGCGCGTGTTCACGACGGTGCCCCAGGGGGATCTGCGCCGGGTTCCGGCCGCGGCACGGGCTGCCGAGGCGGAGGGCTATGACGGCATCGTCGCGCCGGAGAACCAGCACGATCCGTTCCTCGCGCTCGCCGTCGCCGGCGCGGCGACCTCGCGGATCGAACTGCATACCGGTGTTGCGATCGCCTTTGCGCGCACCCCGATGGCGGTCGCGGAAGTCGGCTGGGACATGGCGGGCTCGACCGGCGGGCGCTTTGTCGTCGGCCTCGGGAGCCAGGTGCGCGCCCATAACGAGCGGCGCTTTTCGGTGGCGTGGACACCGCCGGCGCCGCGCATGCGCGAATACGTCCAGGTGCTCCGGGCGATCTGGCGCTGCTGGAAGGACGGCGAAAAGCCGGCCTACGAGGGCCGGCACTATCGCTTCACCTTGATGACCCCGAACTTTACGCCGCCCAGGATCGAGGCGCCGCCGCCGGCGGTGATGATCGCCGCGGTCGGCCCGGCGATGCTGCGGGTCGCCGCCGAGGAGTGCGACGGGGTCAAGCTGCACGGGTTCTGCACCCGGAAATACCTGACCGACGAGATCATGCCGCGGATCGAATTGGGGCTCGCCAAGGCCGGCCGGAGCCGCGCGCAATACGAGATTTCCGGGGGCGGGTTTCTGGCGACCGGCCCCGACGACGAGAGCGTCGCCAAGCGCTTCGAATGGGTGCGCCAGCGCGTCGCCTTCTACGGCTCGACCCCGGCCTATTACCCGGTCTTCGCGGCGCATGGCCTCGAAGACCTCGGTTTGAAGCTCAACGCGCTGGTGCGCCAGGGCAAATGGGGCGAGCTGGCGCGCGAAGTCCCCGACGACGTCGCCCGCCTCTTCGCCGCAGTCGGCCGCCACGACGAGATCACCGGCGCGATCGAAGCGCGCTTTGGCGGCCTCGTCGACGCCTTGACGCTGCGCGGCGACGGGGTCGGCGAGGTGCCGCCCGACCTCGTCCAGGACATCCGGCGCGTGCCGCACCACTATCGGGAACTGCCGCGCTGAGCCCGGCTATCGACCCGGCGCGGTCCTTTGCGCATTATCAACCCCACCAACACGAGGAGGATCGCCATGAAGGTCGTCACGCTGAAGGACATCCCCAATCTTCCGGTCGAGGGCGCCGAGCGGATCGCAGGGTGGACGGGGCCGGTTTCGCGGTCGCGCCAGACGATCATCGAGCCCGGCGGCTCGGCGAACTACAATTGCAGCGTCGTCAATTTCAGCCAGGGCTGCACGACCGGGTGGCACACCCATACCTGCGACCAGATCCTGGTGGTGACCTCGGGCTCGGGCATGGTCGCCACCGAGCACGAACAGCACGAGATCAATGTCGGCGATGTCGTGCACATCAAGGCGGGCGAACGCCATTGGCACGGCGCCAAGGCCACGACGACGATGGGACACATCACGATCACCGCGGTCGGCGGCGAAGCCAAATTCGGCTAGCTCCGAGCGGGGCGGCGGCCGGCTAGCGCAGGCGCGAGCCCGGGTCCATTCCCAGATACACCCGGCCGCCGATCGGATACCACTCCGGCGCGATCGTCACGGTCTGGCCGACGACGTGGAGGTCGCGCCAGCATTCGGCGAGCCGGCTGTCGCGCTTGAACGAGGTGCTGCCGCCCTGCCGGTAGACCAGATCCATCGCCTCGCGCGCGCAGTCGGCGGCGTAGGTGGAGGCCAGCCGGCATCGCGCGCGCTGCTCGAGCGTGGTCGCCTTGCCGGACGCGATCGTGTTCCATAATTCGGTGATCATCGCAGTGCGGTAGGCGCGCCCGGCGTTCAGCATCGCATCGGCCCGCCCGACGGCGTCCTGGACCTGCGGGTTGTCGCGCAACAGAGCGCCGGCGCGGCCCCGCGGGATCTTGCCGCCGGCCAGCTCGATCAGCGTGTCGATGCCGGCGCGCGCGATGCCGGCGATGACGGCGCTGTGGTGCGGCCCGACCCAGCATTGCACCGGCAGGGCATAGCTGACGCCCGGCCAACGGCCCCACTCGTTGAGGACCAGAGCGCCGGTGTGGCCGACGGTCCGCCGCTCCGGCAGAAAGGCGTCCTCGACCGTCCAGTCGAAGCTGCCGGTACCGCGCAACCCGGCCACATCCCAGCTGCCCGGCACGATCTCGGCTTCCGCCCGCGGGAAAACCCCGCGCTGATAGAACGGCTTGCCGTCGGGGCCGCGGCGGGGCTGGCCATTATCGACAATCTCGAAGCTGCCCAGCATCCAGCTGGCCTGCTGACAGCCGCTGCCAAAGGGCCAGCGGCCGGTGACGCGGTAGCCGCCGGGGACCGGCACCCCCTGCCCGCCCCCCTGCACCGCCGTGCCGGCGACGACGGTGGGGCCGCCGTGGCCGTAGAGCTCCTGGACGCCCTCGTCGGGCAAGCCCAGAGTAACCAGTTGGGCGATGCTGTTATTGGCGAGGTTCCAGCCGACCGACCCCGCGCCCTCGGCCAACAGCTCGACGGCGCGCAGATAGGTCAGAGGGTCGGCTTCCAAACCGCCGAGCGCGCGCGGGATCACCATCCGGTAGCAGCCGGCGGCGTGCAGCGCTTCGAGGAGGGCCGGCGGGAAACGCTGCTCCGCTTCGATCTCCTCATGGTACTGGCGCAGTAGCGGCCGCAGTGCGGCGGCGTTCTGCACCACCGGTTGCGCCTCGATATCAGAGGGCAGCCGCGTCGCTTCGGCGCCCGTCGTTTCGGCTATCGTATCCATCAGCTTCTCCACCGCCGAGGCTTCCCGTTTTCGATCATAGTGCGAGATTACGGGATTTCACTCCCCCGCGACGATTCCGCCGCCGAAACCTGTATGCTCCGGCGGACATGACGAGCATCGAAACTCAGCGGTGAGCCGCACACTCGCCACCGCGCTGGCCGGCGTTGTCGCGGGTGCGACCGGCTGGATGAAGCCCTATCGTCGCGCGATGACACGCGCCCTGGTCTCGGAGCGGCTGGCGCAAGCGGTGACGGTCGCGACGGTGGGCGGTCCGATCCATTTCCTGACACCATCCGGGCGCGCGCTGCACGACCCCTGGGCGCTTTATCGCAGTGAGCCGGAAACCATCCGCTGGATTGACGCGCTGGCGCCGGACGAGGTGTTGTGGGATATCGGCGCGAATATCGGGGTCTACGCGCTCTATGCGGCGAAGGCGCGGGGCCTGCGGGTCCTCGCCTTCGAGCCGAGCGCGGCGAGCTTTGCGGTACTGATGCGCAACATCGAACTCAACGGGCTGGGCGGCCGGATCGACGCCTATTGCCTCGCCTTCGACCGCACGACCCGGCTCGATTACCTGCATATGGCGGCCACCGAGGCGGGCCACTCGATGCATTCTTTCGGTACCGATGAGACGGCGCGGGGGATCATCTCAGCCAAATTCCGCCAGTCCGTCCCCGGCTTCACGATCGACGGGTTTTGCCAGCTGTTCCGGCCGCCGCCGCCCGGCCACATCAAGCTCGACGTCGACGGCAACGAGGCAGCGGTGCTGCAGGGCGCTGCGAAAACCCTCGCGACCTCGGTCGAGACCGCGCTCGTCGAGATCGACAGCGAGAACATCGGCCGCGATATCCGCTTCGCCCTGTCGCCCCTCGGTTTCGCCGAGGATGCCGCCTTCGCCGCCCAGGGGGCACGGCGCAACGTCCTGTTTCGCCGCAAGCCGGGAGCGGCGCCGCCATAAGCGTAAGGAGCAAGCCATGACTTACCCGACCCACCTCATACCGACGACCGTCGTCGGCAGCTACCCGCAGCCTGATTGGCTGGTCGACCGGGGCGCCCTCGCCGGGCATGGCGTGCCGCGGGTCGGCGCGCCCGACATCTGGCGGGTTGCCGAGACCTGGCGAGAAGCCGCGCAGGACGACGCAACGGCGCTCGCGATCGGCGAGATGGAGCGGGCCGGGATCGACATCGTCAGCGACGGCGAGATCCGCCGCGAGAGCTATTCCAACCGTTTTGCGCTGGCGCTCGAGGGGATCGACGCCGAGCACCCCGGCCGGGTCGGGCGCAGCGGCGGCGGCTCGACGCCGGTGCCGCGGGTGGTGGGCAGGATCCGCCGCAAGGAGCCGGTCGAACGGCGCGACGCCGAATTCCTCCTCGCCCATGCGAGCCACGCGACCAAGATCACGCTGCCCGGCCCGTTCACCCTGTCGCAGCAGGCCGAAAACGCCTTCTATGCGGACGAGGAGGAGATGGCGATGGATTACGCGGTCGCGGTCAACGAGGAATTGCACGCGCTGAAGGCGACCGGGGTCGATGTCATTCAGCTCGACGAGCCGTGGGTGCGCACCGCTCCCGAGAAGGCAGCGCGCTGGGGTTTGCAAGCGATCAACCGGGCGCTCGCCGGGGTTCCGGGACCGACCATCGTGCATCTGTGCTTCGGCTATGCCGCGATGGTTCGCAATAAGCCCGCCGGCTACGCGTTTCTGCCGCAGCTTGCCGATGCGATCGCGACCCAGATCTCGATCGAGGCGGCGCAGCCGCGGCTCGATCTCGGCGTCCTCAAGGATTTATCCAGTAAGACGATCGTCCTCGGCGTCCTCGACCTCGACGATCCCGCGGTCGAAACCGCCGGGGAGGTTGCCGCCCGGCTGCGCCAGGGACTCCGGCATATCGCGGCCGAACACCTCGTCGCGGCGCCCGATTGCGGCATGAAATACCTGCCGCGCGAGCGCGCCTTCGGCAAGTTGCGCGCGTTGGCCGAGGGCGCCGCGATCGTCCGCCGCGAACTGGCGGGATGATGGCCCCTCGGCCTATCCTGAAACTGAACCGGGAGGGGTTGGTCGCATGAAAACGACTGGGATCCTCGCAGCCCTCGCCGCCGGCATCCTCGGCGCCGGGATCGCCTGCGGCGTCAGCTCCACTGCCGCGCGCGCCGAACGGGTCGATCTCCTGCTGGTGCTCGCGGCCGATGTGTCGCGCAGCATCGACGAAGACGAATTCAACCTGCAGCGCAAGGGGTATGCCGCCGCGATCACCGACCCCGAAGTGCTGCGCGCGATCGCCGGGGGCCGCCATCACGCGATCGCGGTCACTTTTATCGAATGGTCGGGGGCGGCCGACCAGAAGGTCGTCGTCGACTGGACGGTGGTGCGCGACGGGGAGGCTGCCGACGGCGTCGCCGCGACAATGCTCGGCGCGCCGCGCTCGTTCCTCGGCCGCACCTCGATCAGCGCCGCGATCGACTTTGCGATGCAGCGCTTTGCCGCCGCGCCGGCCGAAGCGGACAAGCGGGTCATCGACATCTCCGGCGACGGCACCAACAATGCCGGCCGCGAGATCACCGAGGCGCGCGACCAGGCGGTCGCCGCCGGCGTTACGATCAACGGGCTGGCGATCATCAACACCCAGGCCAACCCGGGCTACGCCTTTCACACCCAGCCGCCGGGCGGTCTGCCAAAGTATTATGAGGACAACGTGATCGGCGGGCCCGGGGCGTTTTTGTTCCATGTCGATAATTTCGCGTCCTTCGCCGACGCGCTCACCAGGAAGCTGGTCACCGAGATCGCCGCGACGCCGCCGCGCGATCAGACGGCTGCGCTCCCTTAGAAGAGGCGGCGCCCGGTCTTGACGCAGGCCCGGCCGGTCGCGATACTCCGGCGATGAGCGGCGTCGGACGGATCATCCTCACGACTACCAGCACCGCGGGTTGCGGGGTGCCAGGAGGTCGGGCGCGCTGATCAGGCGACACAGCTCTAACCCGAAGCACCCCGCCGGCGACGGACGGGGTTTTTTGTTGTCCCTTTCGTCGGTCAAAACGGCATTATCGACGGAAGTGAGGGCACGATGAGATCATCTCCCGACAATAGTGTGGACGCCCCGATTGAGGGGAAGCTGGCGGTGCGGCTGCCCGACGGCAGGAGCCGCGAATTCCCCGGCCCGCTGTCCGGCGCCGACCTCGCCGCAGCGATCGGCCCCGGCCTCGCCAAGGCGGCGCTCGCCGTCCGAATCGATGGCCGACCGCGCGACCTCGCTACGATCATCGACCATGACGCCGATGTCGCGGTGATCACCCGCGAGATGCCCGAGGGGCTGGAGATCCTGCGCCACGATGCGGCCCACGTCATGGCCGAAGCGGTCAAAGAGCTCTACCCCGAAACCCAGGTCACCTTCGGCCCGGCCACCGAAACCGGCTTTTATTACGATTTCGCCCGCGCGGTGCCGTTCACCCCCGAGGACCTCGCGCGAATCGAAGAGCGGATGCGAGAGATCGTGCGCCGCGACGAAGTGATCACCCGCGAAGTTTGGGACCGCGACCGCGCGGTTAAGTTCTTCGCCGGCATCGGCGAATCCTACAAGGCCGAGTATGTCGGCGAGATCCCGGCGGACGAAGAGATCAGCGTCTACCGCCAGGGCGATTTCGTCGATTTGTGCACCGGGCCGCATCTGCCCTCGACCGGCCGCTTGGGCCAAGCCTTCAAGCTGATGAGCGTCGCCGGTGCCTATTGGCGGGGCGACCCCAACAATCCGCAGCTGCAGCGGGTTCACGGCACCGCCTGGCCGAGCCAGAAGGAGCTCGACCAGTATCTGTTCCGGCTGGAAGAGGCCGAGCGCCGCGACCATCGCAAATTGGGCCGCGAGCTCGACCTGTTCCATCTTCAGGAAGAGGCCGCCGGCAGCGTCTTCTGGCACCCCAAGGGCTGGAAACTCTTCCGCATCATCGAGGATTACATGCGCCGGCGGCTCGATGCCGCGGGCTACCTCGAAGTCAGGGCGCCGCTGCTCCTCGACCGCACCTTGTGGGAAGCCACCGGCCATT
>DASYZD010000175.1:0-11052 GCA_035946655.1 Allostellaceae bacterium
GTCGAGCAGCTCCTTCCACGGTGAGGCGACGTCTTTGTAGGCCGCCAGGATCGCCACCAGCGAGCCGAACGACAGACCGCCCTGAATGACCAGATAGCCGCCCAGCGAGAAGAAGAAAAACGGGGTCAGCTGGCCGAGAAAATTGTTAAGAAATTTGACGAAAAATTTTCTCCTGAAGATCTCGAACCGAATGTCATAAATAACTCCAAGAACATGGGCGAAATCGGTCAGCTGCAGCTTGACCGTATCGTTGGCATGGATCTCGACAATGCCGGCTGCCGACTCCTGTACCCGATCGGCAACCTGACGGATCGTGCGCACCCGGCGCTTGTTCAGCTGGTTGACCTTGGCCTGCAGCTTCGGGATGACATAACCTTGCACCGGATAGAGCGCGATCGCGGCGATGCCGAGGAGCGGGTCCTGCATGAACATGAAGATGATGATCGTCAAAAGCTGTCCGCCCTGGAACACCGGCTGGACAAACGCGTCGCCAATAAAGCCGCCCAACTGGTCGCATTCGACGGTGATCATCGGGATGATCTGCGCCGAAGAGGTCTTCTGGAAATAAGACGGCGGAAACCGTAGCAGCCGCTGGTACAGCAAATAGCGGAACCGCCGCAGCATCCGCTCGCCAAGCTGCCCCTTCAGCGTGTTGATGCAATATTTGAACCCGCCGTTGATCAGTACGAGCGCCAGGAATATGGCGCACAGGATCATCAGGTACGGCACCTGGTTGAAGACGATTCCGAGGAACTCCTGCGGAAAATGCTTGCCGCCGATGGCGCGGTTGATGATCGTCTTCGGTAGTTTCAGGGAATAATAGAGGAACGGGAACGAGGCGAGGGTGAGCAGCAGCAGCAGCACCTGCTGGCGCTTGCTGTGCTTCAGGATGAACTTGTAGACTGATGGTTCGAGATCACTGCTGTCCGGTTCCGGCGACTTTACCGCTGGGGCGGCATCGGAACGCGGCGCGGTGCCCGGAAAGAAACCGGGGCGCAGCACCTGTTCGGCCGAACTGACCAGCGCGGTCATCGCCTTCATCGCCGACGCCTCGAGAAAAAGTGCATTGCGCCCGTCCTACTACTGCGTGGCATAGTACGGCCGGCCGGCAGGGGGAAAATCGCGTGAGTGGCCGTCGCGATCATAAGCGTATCCTAATCTATAGCCATGACACCTTTGGGCTTGGCCATCTTCGGCGATGCCGGGCGATCGCGCATTCGCTGGTCGATGCCGACTCCTCGTTGTCGGTGCTCATCCTATCGGGATCGCCGATCATCGGCAGCTTCGATTTCCGTTCGCGGGTTGATTTTGTGCGCATTCCCGGCGTAATCAAGCTGCGCAACGGCGAGTACGTCTCCCTTAACCTGCATATCGATATCGAGGAGACGCTGGCGATGCGCTCCTCGATCATCCGCCATACCGCCGATATCTTCGATCCCGACATCCTGATCGTCGACAAGGAACCGCTCGGACTGCATGGCGAGATGCGGCCGACGCTCGACCTCCTGCGGGCGCGGGGGACGCCGCTCATCCTCGGATTGCGCGATGTGATGGACGACCCCCTCGCCCTCGAAACCGAGTGGGAGCGCAAGAACGCCATCCCGGCCGTCAGCGGATACTACAACGAGATCTGGGTCTACGGATTGCCGCAGATCTGCGACCCGCTCGCCGGCCTCGAGCTGCCCGCGAGCGTGCGCCGGCGCATGGTTTATACCGGGTATTTGCGGCGCCATGCTCCGGTTGCCGTGGCGGCGCCGCAGCTGGCCGATCTGCCCGATGGCCAATTCCTCTTGGTGACCGCCGGCGGCGGAGGCGACGGCGAGGGCCTGGTCGATTGGGTCCTGGCCGCCTACGAAAGCGACCCGGGCGGCTTGCCGCCGGCGCTGGTGGTCTTCGGCCCGTTCATGCTGCCTGACCACCAGGCTCACTTCGCGGCGCGCGCCGAGGATTTGCCCAAGGTGCGCACGATCACCTTCGATGCCCGGCTCGAAAACCTGGTGGCACGCGCCGCCGGGGTCGTCGCCATGGGGGGTTACAACACCTTCTGCGAGATCTTGTCCTTCGACAAGCCGGCCTTGATCGTGCCGCGCACCGCGCCGCGGCTCGAACAATTCATCCGCGCCCGGCGCGCCGCCGAACTCGGCCTCGTTGCCGTGCTGCCCGACACCGAGGACCGCGACCCCCGACAGATGGCCGCGGCGCTGCTCCAGCTGATGCAACAGCCGCCGCCATCGGCGGTGGTCATTCCGGGCCTTCTCGACGGCATGGCAAGCGTCAATCGCCTCGCGCAGAAATGGCTGGGTCAGGGCCGGGCGGAACGCTTGCGCGTGCGCGCCCGCGGCAACTCATGACCCTTTTCCGATCGGCGCGGCCGCGCGAGGGACCGGTTGCCTTTGTACTCAAAGGCTATCCGCGCCTCTCGGAGACTTTCATCGCCCAGGAGATTCGGGCCCTCGAAGAGCGCGGGCTCGACATCCAGATCGTCTCGCTGCGCTACCCGACCGACCGCGCAATTCATCCCGTCCATCGCCAGATCCGCGCACCCGTGCTCTACCTTCCGGAATATCTGAAGGACGAGAAGCGGCGCGTGCTTGCAGCCTGGCGCCGGGCGCGGCTTCTGCCCGGTTACGCTCGGGCGCGGCGAGGGTGGCTGGCCGATCTGGCCCGCGATCCAACGCCGAACCGGATCCGCCGGTTCGGCCAGGCCGTCGTGCTGGCGGCCGAGCTGGCGCCGGAAATCGGTCACCTCCATGCACATTTTCTGCACACGCCGGCGTCTGTAGCGCGCTACGCCGCGATGATGCGCGGGGTGCCCTGGTCGGTATCGGCCCATGCCAAGGATATCTGGACGATTCCCGACTGGGAAAAGCGCGAGAAGCTCGGCTCGGCGCAATGGGCGGTCACCTGCACCGCGGCCGGGCGTATCCACCTGGACGAGCTGGCGCCACAACCCGGAACCGTCAGGCTGTCCTATCACGGGCTCGATCTCGAGCGCTTCGGCCCGCCCGGGTCGCGCGAGGCGGGCGGCGACGGCGGCGATCCGGCGCGTCCGGTCATCGTGCTGTCGGTCGGGCGGGCGGTCGAAAAAAAGGGCTACGACGATCTTGTCGCCGCGCTGGCGCTGCTGCCGGCCGGTCTGGCTTGGCGCTTTGTTCATATCGGTGGCGGCGCCCTGGCCAAGCGGCTGCAGCGCCAGGCGCGCCGTCTCGGCCTCTCCGAGCGCATCGAGTGGCGCGGCGCGCGGCCGCAGCCGGAGGTTCTCGCGGCCTACCGCGAGGCCGATCTCTTCGTGCTCGCCGCCAAGATCGGCCGGGATGCCGACCGGGACGGTCTGCCCAACGTCCTGATGGAGGCGCAGAGCCAGCGCCTCGCCTGCGTTGCGACGCAACTGCCGGGCATCGGCGAATTGATCGAGGACGGCCGCACCGGCGTCTTGGTGCCGCCCGCCAATCCGCGCGCGCTCGCAGCAGCCCTCGAAGCCCTGATCCGCGATCCGGCGCTGCGCTCCCGCTTTGCCGCCGCCGGCGAGGCGCGGGTCCGGCGGGAGTTCGGGATGACCAGCGGCATCGCCGTGCTGGCGGCGCTGTTCGGCCTCGGGGAGCCGCACGCGGAGCCCGAACCGCCGCCCGCCCGGACCGCGGCCTTCGCTACAGCAGACTGACCCTCCAACCCACCGGTTCCCATGCGGATCGCGTTTTATGCGCCGCTGAAGCCACCCGATCATCCGATGCCGTCGGGCGATCGGCGGATCGCGCAGCTCTTTTCCGAGGCGCTGCGCGGCGCCGGACACGAGGTGTTCGTGGCCTCGCAGCTGCGCAGCTACGACGCCCGGGGCAATCCGTTGCGGCAGGCCCGCCGCGGCCGGATCGCCCGCAGCGCCGCCACTCGGCTGGTGCGGCGATGGCGCGAGGAACCCGGGGGCGCTCCCGAGCTGTGGTTCACCTATCACCTCTACTACAAGGCACCGGATTGGCTGGGGCCCGCGGTCAGTGCGGCACTCGGTATTCCCTACCTCGTCGCTGAAGCATCCTCGGCGCCGAAACGGGCCAGCGGGCGCTGGCAGGTTGGTCACCGCGCGGTCGAAGCGGCCTTGCGCCGCGCCGACGCGGTGTTCGGGCTCAATCCGGCCGACCGCGACTGCGTGATGCCGCTCTTGCGCGACCCGCAGCGCTGGATCGCGCTCTCCCCGTTTCTCGACGCGAAGCGGTATGGCGGGCGTCGGGCCGGGCAGCCGGCATCCCCGCCCCGTCTCATTGCGGTGGCGATGATGCGCCATGGCGACAAGCTCGCCTCCTATCGCCTTCTCGGCGCGGCATTGACCGGGCTTCTCGACTTGTCGTGGTCGCTCGACATTGTCGGCGACGGCGCGGCCCGTGCCGAGGTCGAAAGCGCGCTCTCCCCGCTGGGTTCCCGCGTCCGCTACCGCGGCGTGCTGGATGAGGCGGCGATCGCCGCGGCTTTGGCCGAGGCCGATTTGTTCGTCTGGCCGGCGGTCAATGAAGCCTTCGGCATGGCGCTCCTCGAAGCCCAGGCGAGCGGTCTCGCCGTCGTCGCCGGAGCGAGCGGCGGCGTCGGGGGCATCGTCGTCTCGGGGGAAACCGGCCTCCTCGTGCCACCCGGCGATGCCGCTTCTTTCGCGGCGGCGGTGCGCCGGCTGATCCAGGGCGGCGAGGCGCGCCTCGCAATGGGAGCGGCGGCACGCGCGAAGGTAGCGCTGGAGCACGACCTGCCGGTCGCCGCGACGCGCCTCGCCGCGGCGATCGAGCGGCTCGAAACTCTGTGCGTCGCGTGACCGCTTCGGTCTTGTTCTACGTTCAGCATCTGCTCGGTATCGGGCACCTGCAGCGCGCCTTGCACATCGCCGAAGCGCTCGTCGCCGACGGCATCGCGGTGACCCTCGTCTCCGGCGGCGCCCCCGTCGATCTGCCGAGAGATCGGTCGATCGACCTGGTGCAACTGACGCCGGTGCGCGCGCATGATGCGCGCTTCGAGCTGGTCGACAGCGCGGAGCGGCCGATCGATGACGCCCTGCGCGAGGCGCGTCGCGAGGCGCTCCTCGCCGCCTTTACCCGAACGCGGCCGGATGCCGTCATCATCGAGGGGTTCCCGTTTGCGCGCCGTGCCTTTCGCTTTGAGCTGGAGCCGCTGATCGCGGCGGTGCGCGCGGCGACGCCGCGGCCGCGCCTCCTGTGCTCGGTGCGCGACATCGTGGTGATGCGCGACGACCCGCAGCGACACCGCGAAATCGTCGAGCGCGTGCGCCGCGATTTCGACGCCGTGCTGGTGCATGGCGACCCGGCCCTGGTTCGCCTCGATTCGAGCTTCCCGGCGGCGCCCGATATCGCCGACCGGGTGATCTACACCGGCTATGTCCGTCCGCCAGTCGCGCCGGCGGGCGCCGCCGCGGCAACGGGAGGCGGCGAGGTCGTGGTCTCCGCCGGCGGCGGAGCGGCCGGCCATGCGCTCCTCAAGGCAGCGCTCGGGGCGCGCCGGTCCGGGTGTCTGGCGGGCCTGCCCTGGCGTCTTCTCACCGGAACCAACCTTCCGGACGCGGATTTCGCGGCGCTCGGCAAGGGTCTTCCCGACCGGGTTGTCGTCGAGCGATTTTGTTATAATTTCGTTGGCCTCCTCCAAGGCTGCCGCGTGTCGGTCAGCCAGGCCGGGTACAACACGGTGCTCGATATCCTGGCCGCGCGGGCGCGCGCCGTCGTCGTTCCGTTTGCCGCGGGGCGCGAAACCGAGCAGCCGATGCGCGCCGAACGGCTGGCCGCGCTGGGTGCGGTCGAAGTGGTCCGCGAGGACGAGCTGTCGCCGCGACGCCTTGCCGCTGCGATCAAGCGGGCCCTTTCGCGCGAGCCGGCGACGGTTGCACTCGACACCGGCGGCGCGGTGTCGTCGGCCCGGTTGATCGGTGCGATGATTCGTCCCCCTAAGCCCTCCGCCGGGGGTTCCGCGGCGGCTTCGAGCCGGGGTATCATTGCTCAATGATTGGTCTTGTGCGCTTCGATCAGGCAACGACCGCTGAGTGGCCCGATCTCGTCGACGAGCTCGATCGATGGGGGGAGGAGGGGCGCATCGCCGGGTTGTGGTGGCGCGACGACGATGCCGTGACGCTTACCCCGCAGCTTGGCGCGCTGTTGCGGCTTGCCGGTGAGGTGCCGGTCGCGCTTGCCGTGATCCCGGCGCTCGCCCGGCCCGAGTTGGCAGCCGCCGTCGAGGGCAGGCCGCAGATCGCGGTGCTGCAGCATGGGTGGCAGCATGCCAACCGAGCTCCAGACGGCAAGAAGAGCGAATTCCCGGAAGGGCGGTCCGCCGCCGCGGTCGCCGGCGAGATCGGCGCCGGCCGGGCCCGCCTCAAGGCCCTGTTCGGCTGCCGCGCGGCGGCTGTGCTGGTGCCGCCGTGGAACCGCTTTGCCGGCGAATTTCTGCCGCTCTTGTCGGCGAACGGGATCACCGGGATTTCGTCGATGGCATCGCCGAATGGGGCGAGCTTGCCGCCGGGCCTCGTCGCCATCGATGTTCATGTCGACTTGGTGGCGTGGCGGGGGAATCGCGGATTTGTCGGTGCGGCCGCGGCGCTCGGTGGGCTGGTCAGCCATTTGCGGGCGAACCGGCTCGGCGACGCCGCCGGACCGATCGGGATCCTGACCCATCACCTGATCATGGATGGCCCGACCGCGGCGTTTCTCGACCGGCTGACCGCGCTGATCGGCACTCACGCGGCATCCCGCTGGGTGACAGCGGGCGAGTTCGTGCAATGATGCCGCTCGGGGGAATCGATGACGGCGGCGCCGGGGTTACCCGGCATGTCTATCCGGCCGCGGCCATGGTCGGCGACTATCTGCGCACCGCCGCCGGGCTGGTGCCAACGGGTGTCGTGTTCGCGACCGAACCGGTCAGCGCCGTGGCGGCGACGGTGCTGGGCAGCTTTGCCGCGGTCTTTGGCATTTTCGGCCTGCGAACGGTACTGCGTCACGGAACGAGCCTCGAGATGACCGACACCGAGCTGCGGGCCCAGGGCGCCCTGCGCTGCACGATCAGCTGGGCCGAACTCGACCGCATGAAGCTCAATTACTACTCGACCCGTCGCGACCGGCGCGGCGGCTGGATGCAGCTCGAACTCGGCGCCGGCGGCAGCAAGGTCCGGCTCGACAGCCGGATTGTCGGGTTCGATCGGCTGGTGGAGCGCGCGGCCGTGGTCGCGGCGCGGCGCGGGATCGAGCTGAACGAGGCGACGCTGGCCAACCTCGAGGCGCTCGGGATCAGGTTGCCGGAACCGGGAGCGCAGCAATGAAGGACGTGCTCCAGGTCGACAATTTGCATGTCCGATTCGCCGCGCCGGGGCGTTTCATCGAGGCGGTCAGGGGGGTCAGTTTCCGGATCCGGCCAGCCTCGACGATCGCACTTGTCGGCGAGTCCGGCTCGGGCAAATCGGTCGTCAGCCAGAGTATTCTGCGCATCCTGCCGCGCAATGGCGAGATTACCCAGGGTGCGATCCTGTTCGCCGATCCGCGCAGCAAGGCCGAGCCGGTCGATCTCACCCGGCTGCCGGCCGACGGACCGGCGATCCGGGCGATCCGCGGCGGCCAGATCTCGATCATCTTTCAGGAACCGATGAGTTCGTTGTCGCCGCTCCACACGATCGGCGATCAGGTCGGCGAGGCGCTGCGGCTGCACCGTGGCGGAAGTCGGGCCGAGGCGAAGGAGCTGACCGTCGATATGCTGCGCCTCGTCGGGTTTCCCGATCCCAGGCGGGCCTGGCGCAGCTACCCGTTCGAGTTGTCGGGCGGGTTGCGGCAGCGCTCGATGATCGCGATGGCGCTGGTCTGCCGACCGGCCCTCTTGATCGCCGACGAGCCGACGACCGCGCTCGACGTGACGATCCAGGCGCAAATTCTCAAGCTCCTCGCCGAGTTGCAGCACGAGCTCGGGATGGCCGTGTTGTTGATCACCCATGATCTCGGGGTCGTCGCCAACATCGCCGAGGAAATCGTCGTGATGTATCGCGGCGAGATCATGGAAAGCGGCGCGCTCGACGATATCTTTCTGCGGGCGCGGCACCCCTATCTGCGGGCGCTGTTGCGGGCGGTCCCGCGCTTCGACATGCAGCCGGGCGAGCGCCTGATGCCGCTGCGCGAGATCCCGCCGGGGGACGCGCCGCATCTGATGGCTCAGCGACCGGCGTGGCCGGCGGACGCCACCGGGCCGCTGCTCGAATGTACCGATATCCGCAAGAGTTTCGGGTTGCGCCACGGCGGGCTGTTCCGCGCCGGGATGGGAATTCAGGTTATGGCGGTCGACGGCGTCAGCCTGCAGATCGGGCGCGGCGAATGCCTCGGTCTGGTGGGCGAAAGCGGATGTGGCAAGACGACCTTGAGCAAGGTCCTCTTGCGCGCGCTGACGCCGGATTCGGGCACGGTGAGGTTCAGCGACCAGGGCGTCTCGACCGATGTTCTGGCGCTTGACGGCGAGGGGTTGAAGGGTTTTCGCCGCCGGGTTCAATTCATTTTCCAGGATCCGTTCGGCTCGCTCAACCCGCGGATGAACATCCACGACATCATTGCCGAGCCGCTCATTATCCATGGCATCGGCGATGCGCGTTCGCGTTTCGAGATGGTTGCCGAACTGGTCACCCTGGTCGGGCTCGATCGGCGCGATCTGCGGCGTTATCCGCACAGCTTTTCCGGTGGACAGCGGCAGCGCATCGGCATCGCCCGCGCGCTGGCGCTGCGGCCAGAGCTGGTCATCTGCGACGAGCCGGTCTCGGCGCTCGACGTGTCGATCCAGGCGCAAATCTTGAACCTGTTGATCGATCTCCAGAAAAAGCTCG
Source organism: Allostellaceae bacterium (assembly GCA_035946655.1). GTDB lineage: Bacteria > Pseudomonadota > Alphaproteobacteria > ATCC43930 > CGMCC-115725 > DATARH01. Next base: position 8,831 of record DASYZD010000175.1, read on the forward strand.
GTCTGACCTATCTCTTCATCTCGCATAACCTCGCGGTGGTCGACTACATCGCCGACCGCATCGCGGTGATGTGTGTCGGACGCATCGTTGAGATTGCCCCGCGGGGCGAACTCTTCCGCAACCCGGTTCATCCCTACACCCAGGCGCTGCTCGCCGCGATCCCGGTGGCGGACCTGGTGCACCACCTCGATTTTAATCGCCTGATGGAGGGGCGGGCCTCCGATCCGTCGGCCTGGCCGGAGCCGTTCCGGCGCGTGCCCGGACGATCGGCCCAATTGATTGACGTCGCGCCGGGTCACTTTGTCGAAGCGAGCGCCATGCCCGACGCAGCGCGGTCGCGCGAGGCCAGCCTCGCCGGAGGATCCTGATGGCCATGGCGAGCCGGTCCACCGCCGGGACGGCGGTCGTGCGCCTGCGCAGCGGCAAATCATTGGCCGCTTGTTTGCTGCTTGCCTCGCTCGTGCTGGTGACCGCCTTATCGGTGACCGCGCGGGCCGCGTTGCAGGAGACGCCCTCGCTGGCGGCCGCGGTGGCAAAGGGCGATCTGCCGCCGGTCGCCCAACGGGTGCCGAAGGAACCGGCTCTGGCTGAACTGGAGACGATCGGCCGTCCCGGCGGCGAACTGCGCATGGTGATGGCAAGTCCGAAGGATACGCGGTTGATGGTGGTCTACGGGTATGCCCGGCTGGTGGCCTACACGCCGGCTTTGGCGATCGTTCCCGACATGCTCGAGGGAGTGGACGTCAAGGAAGGTCGAATTTTCACGCTGCATCTGCGGCCCGGGCATAAATGGTCGGACGGCCAGCCGTTCACCGCGGAGGATTTCCGCTACTGGTTCGAGGATGTCGCGGAAAATAAGCAGCTGTCGGCCGCGGGCTTGCCGGAGGCGCTCTTACCCAATCGCGAGCCGCCGCAATTCACCGTGGTGGACGAGCAAACGGTCCGCTACAGCTGGTCGATTCCCAACCCGCTATTTCTGCCGGCGCTGGCCGGGCCGGACCCGCTGTTTATCTATGCGCCTGCCCATTACCTGAAGCAGTTTCACATCAAGTACGCAGATAAGGAAGAGCTTGCTGAAGCGGTAAAAAAAGCACATGCCCGAAATTGGGCAGCATTACACAGCAAAATGGACGTGATGTACCGCAATGATAACCCCAATATGCCATCCCTTGAACCGTGGATATTAAAGACAAGCCTGCCAGCTGATCGTATCGTGTTTGAAAGGAATCCGTATTATTATCGCGTCGATGGCGCCGGCCACCAGCTGCCGTATATCGACCGGGTCGTGTTCAACATTGCTAACAGCAGGATCATCGCGGCCAAGACCGGGGCCGGCGAGAGCGATCTTCAGGCGCGCTATCTGAGCTTCGACGATTATACCTTCCTCAAGGCCGGCGAAGCGGCCAATGGCTATAAAGTGCTGCTGTGGCGAACCGGCCCCGGCAGCCAGCTCGCGCTCTATCCCAATCTCAACGTTGACGACCCGGCGTGGCGCGGGCTGGTGCGCGATGCGCGTTTCCGTCGCGCCCTGTCGCTCGCCATCAATCGCCACGAGATCAACCAGGTGATCTATTTCGGGTTGGCGATCGAGGGGCAGAACACGGTGTTGCCGGAAAGCCCACTCTATCGCCCGGAATATCGCTCCGCCTGGGCGTCTTTCGACATCAACGAAGCCAATCGAACGCTCGACCTGATCGGTCTCGAGCGCGGGAGCGACGGTCTGCGCCACTTGCCCGACGGGCGCCCGGCCGACATCGTGGTCGAAGATTCCGGCGAGTCGACGGAGAAATCCGATATCCTCGAACTGATCCGCGATTCGTGGCGGCAGATCGGCATCAGGCTGTTTTCCAGACCCTCCCAGCTGACCCTGTTCCGGCGCCGGGTGTTTTCCGGCCAGACGCTGATGTCGCTCGACAAAGGCATCGAGAACGGACTTGCCACCGCGGATATGTCGCCGTGGGAATTGGCTCCGACCAGCCAGCAGCAGCTCGAATGGCCCAAATGGGGCCAATATGTGGAAACCAACAGAACTGCCGGAGAGCCCGCAGACCTGCCGGAGGCGGTCAAGTTGAGGCAGCTCTATAAATCCTGGCTCGGCGCGGTTAGCGAGGACGAACATGCGCGGGCGTGGCACGAGATGCTGCGGATCTGGGCCGACCAGGTTTATTCGATCGGGCTTGTGGCCGGTGTCCAGCAGCCGGTTGTCGTCAGTGCGCGGCTTC
>DASYZD010000176.1:0-4499 GCA_035946655.1 Allostellaceae bacterium
GGAATGCGACACCGTGGCGCTGTGCACCGCGCTCGGCCCTGAAACGACCGGCCTCATCGATGCACGCCGCCTCGCCCTCCTGAAGCCGACCGCGTTCCTCATCAACATTTCGCGCGGCCAGGTGGTGGACGAAGATGCGCTCTATGCCGCGTTGCGCGATGGCAGGATCGGGGGAGCGGCTCTCGATGTCTGGTGGCAGATGCCGACAGCGGCAGAACCCCGGCGGCGCGGCTCGCGCCATCCGTTTCACGAATTGCCCAACGTCATCGTGACGCCGCACAATTCGGGCTGGACCCAAGGCATGGTGCGGCGGCGCTGGGACGAGATCGCCGACAATATCGGCCGCTGTTTCCGCGGCGAGAGCCTGATCAATCTTGTGACGACGGTTTGAGGATTTGCCGATGAAAGTAGCGTTTGTCGGCAATTTCGGCGGGCGGCCCGAGGTCGTCGAGGCTGTCCTCGGCAAGGTCACGGAAACGGTCGAACCGACGGTCTTGTTCGATATCGCCGACACCCAGCGGCTGATCCCGGCGTTGGCCGAGGCGGAGATCGTTGTCAGCCATGTGTGGAAAAAGGATTTCCCCGAGGCGCCGCGCCTCCGGCTGTTGCAGTCGCCCGCCGCGGGGCTCGATCTGATCGATGTGCCCTCGCTGCCGCGCGGCGTCACCGTGTGTAACGTCGACGGACACGAGCAGGCGATCGCCGAATATGTGCTGATGACGATGCTGGCGTTGAGCCACCGGCTGGTCGACATCGCGACAAGGTTCCGCGCGGAGTCGTCGTGGGCCGCAGGGGGCGCCGGCGGCGGGCCGCTGCATGGCGAGCTCCTGGGCAAGACGGTCGGGATCATCGGCTACGGAAAGATCGGTCGCGAGGTCGCGAAACGCGCGGCTGCGTTCGGCTGCACCATCGTCGCCGCCAACCGCAGCCCGATCGCCGACAGGGGGGATGCCTCGGAGATCTATCCGCTGGGCGAGCTCGACCGCATGCTGCCGCGCTGCGATGTGGCGGTTATTGCCGCCGGTCTCGGACCGGAAACCCGCGACCTCATTGATGCCCGCCGCATCGCGCTGATGAAGCCGACAGCGCTCCTCATAAATATCGGGCGCGCGCTCATCGTCGAGGAAGCAGCGCTTTACGAGGCGTTGCGCGACCAGCGGATCGGCGGCGCCGCGATCGATGTGTGGTGGCGCTATCCGAGCGCGGCGGAGCCCAACGCGCGGCCCTCGAACTTCCCGTTCCACGAGCTGGCCAACGTGCTGATGACGCCGCATTGCTCGAGCGCAACCGATGGCGCCCGGGACCGGCGGATGGGCGCGATCGCCAGCAATCTCGACCGCCTTGCCCGCGGCGAGAGCCTGATCAATGTGATGATGAACACTTGATTGCGACGAACTACCGAGTTCCCGAACTCGGAAAGGAGGGTTGATGGCTGATCTGGCATATCTGTCGGCAACGCGGCTCCTCGAGCTTTACCGCGCGAAACAGCTGTCGCCGGTGGCGGTGATGAACGAGACCTTGGCGCGGCTCGAACGCTATGAGGGCGCGGTCAATGCCTTTGTCCTCTACGACCCCGAAAGCGCGCTGGCGGCGGCGCGCGCATCCGAAGCGCGCTGGCAGAGGGGCGCGCCGCAGGGGCTCCTCGACGGCGTTCCGGTGGCGCTCAAGGACACGCTTCTCGCCCGCGGCTGGCCGCGCCGAATGGGCTCGCGCACGATCGATCCGAACCAGAACTGGACCGAGGATGCGCCGGCCACAGCCCGCCTGCGCGATGCTGGCGCGGTGTTTTTCGGCAAGACCACGACCCCCGAATTCGGCTGGAAGGGCGCGACCGACTCGCCGTTGACCGGCATCACCCGCAACCCGTGGAACCTCGAGCGCACGCCCGGCGGCAGCAGCGGCGGCAGCGCGGTGTCGCTGTTGGCCGGGATCTGCCCGCTCGCGGTCGGCACCGATGCCGGCGGCTCGATTCGCATCCCGGCTTCGTTCTGCGGGATTTTCGGGCTGAAGCCGACATTTGGCCGGGTCGCAGCCTACCCGCCCGGCGCCTTCGGCGATGTTGCCCATGTCGGGCCGATGACGCGCACGGTCGATGACGCCGCGCTGATGCTCGATGCAATGAAGGGGCCGGATTCGCGCGACTGGTTCAGCCTGCCCGATGACGGGATTTCCTACCGGGCACGGGTTCGCGAAGGCTCCGTTCGGGGTAAGCGCATCGCGCTGTCCCCAACACTTGGTTATCACGAGCCGGCGCCCGCGGTGCGCGCGGCGGTCGAGCGCGCCGCCCAGGTCTTTGCCGATCTCGGCGCCGTGGTTGAAGAGGCTGACCCCTTTGCGGAGTCGCCGATGCCGATCTTCGAGACGCTCGCGCTCGGCGGTTTCTGGGCGCTGCTGCGGGCGCAGACGCCGGAGGCGGTGGCCGTGATGGACCCGGGCCTTGTCCAGATGTGCCGGCGCGGCGAAGCGGTGACCCAGGAGCGGTATGTCGAGGCGATCGGCAAGCGGGTCGCGCTCGGGCAAGCGTTGCGGCAGTTTTTCGACCGCTACGATCTGTTGCTGTCGCCGACGATGCCGATCCCGGCGGCCTACGCCGATGCGCGCACGGACGACCTGCCGAGCACAAGCAATTCCTGGAGTTGGGTCGTTTATACCTATCCGTTCAACCTGACCAAGAACCCGTCGGCCTCGATCCCGTGCGGTTTTGAGGGCGGGTTGCCGATCGGGCTGATGGTCACCGGGCCGCTCTATGAGGACCTCGCCGTATTGCAGGCCTACCGCGCCTATGAAGCGGCTGCCGGCCAGTTGTTGCCGAGCCCGGCGCTCAACGCCGCGCTCGCCAAAGCTGAAGGCGCGGCAGGGCCGGAGGTCAAGGGGAAGATCCGGGCGCTCCTCGCATTGTCATAAACGGGCGCTATGATGCGGCTGTGAACCAGCAATAGGGGAGGGTAGCGATGGAGCTTTACACCGCCGGCACCGGCAACGGGCAGCGCGCCGCGATCGCGGTCAACGAATGCGGGGTTTCCTGCAAGATCCATGTCCTCAATCTGGGGCAGGGCGACCAGAAAAAGCCTGACTATCTGAAGCTCAATCCGACCGCGCGCATTCCGACGCTGATCGACCCCGATGGCCCGGGCGGGAAGCCCTTCACCGTCACCCAATCGTGGGCGATCCTGATGTATCTGTGCGAGAAGACCGGGAAATTCCTGCCTGCCGACCCGATCGCGCGGGTGCGGATGTTTCAGTGGATGGCCGAAGGCGCGGCCGATTACGCCTCGGTCAACCAAACGATTTTCTTCCTTGGCGCCCGGATGCCGGAAAAGGTGCCGGATTCGGCGGTCAAATTCTACGAGGACCGGTTCGTCAATTTGTGGCGCTTCGCCGACGCGCAGCTCGCCGAGACATCCTATCTGGCCGGCAACGAGCTGACCGCCGCCGATCTGGCGGTCTACCCGATCTATGCCGGCAGGAAGGCGCTGCCCGATGGTGCCGGGCTCAACCACCTGAAGGCCTGGGGCGACCGGATCGGCGCGCGGCCCGGCGTGCAGAAGGGCATGAAGCTCGAAACCTGATGGGCGCCTGCTACGAGGCGGCGATGATCGCCAGACACTTCTGGATCGTCGCGATTCTTCTCGCCGCATCACCGGCTTGGGCCGAGACGCTGGGGGGGCCATGGGTCGAACTCGGGGCCGACGGCCGGCTCTCGGTGCGGGTGGTGGTGCCCTCGGGCGTCGCGGCTTGCCCGCGCGTTGTCGCCGACGGAACCCCGGTCGAGCCACGCCAGCGCGGTGCGGCCGACGGCGACTTTGCCGTCACCGTGTGCGTCGCCGACGTGCCGGCCGCGACCGGCGCCTTGACGATCGACGATAAGCCGCTGCCGACGCTGCCGGCGGGCATCAAGCGGATCGCCATCTTTGGCGATACCGGGTGCCGGATCGCCGGCAAGGCGCTGCAGAATTGCAACGACCCGAACCAGTGGCCCTTTCCGGTCATCGCCAAACAGGCGGCGGCGCGCAAGCCCGATCTGGTGATCCATGTCGGCGATTATCTCTACCGCGAGGGCGCCTGCCCGGCCGGGCGCGCCGGTTGCGCCGGGAGCCCCTTCGGCGACAACTGGCCGACCTGGAAGGCTGATTTCTTCGATCCGGCGGCGCCGCTGTTCGCCGCAGCGCCATGGGTCGTGGTGCGCGGCAATCACGAGGTGTGCCGGCGCGCCGGGCCGGGCTGGTTCCGTCTCCTCGATCCCCATCCCGCGCGGCCCGATTGCGCCGACCGCACCGACCCCTACCGCCTGTCGATCGGCGGGCTCGAACTGTTGCTGTTCGACGGCGCCGACGCCGATGATTTTGTTGCCCGGCCGGACAAGGTCGCCGCCTATTCCCAAGAGCTGGCCTCGCTGTTGGCGAAAGCGCCGCCGCATTCCTGGCTGTTGACCCATCGACCGGTGTGGGCGATGGCGCAGGCAGACCTCGCTGGCCTGACGACCAACCAGACCGAGCAGG
>DASYZD010000177.1:0-3830 GCA_035946655.1 Allostellaceae bacterium
TCGCAATTTCACTCCGCTGCCCGAGCCGGCGGCCGTTTCCGTGGCGTCGGACCCCGGCGATCTCAGCGACTTTCATGGGCGCGCCGCGCCGCCGCCCGGCCTCTCGTTTGGCCGGCGGGTCCTCTGGCGCCTTCCCCAGCAACTGGCGGCACGGGTTCCGGGATGCGTCAAATCAGGCATCAAGCGGATCACTCTGCCGCCGCCGCCCGGCCTTCCCTGGCAGCGTCGGCTTTTGTGGCGGGTTCCGCCGGCCGCGGGCAATATTTTGCCGAATTCGTTGAAATTGGCGATCAAGCGCTCGTTGAAGCTGTGATGCCGGCGCATACGCTACGCCGCCCGATCATTGGCTGCGCCGACCGGCGACGGACTGGACCTGTGAGGACTGATTGTCTCGGCCGACCGGTATGTGGCCGGCTGCGAGCATGCGGAGGTGCAATCGCGGTGGAATGGACACCAATCCGCAGAATCGGAGGGATTGCGGGGCGTGCGGCGACGGATCAGTCTCAACGAGCGGCGCCTGATGCTCCCTGACCAAGTCCGGCACGGCGGATTTTCCCTATCCGATCGCGCCGATCAGCCGGGGGCGGCGACTTGAGCGTCCACGAAAACCTTAGCCTCGAGCTGGGTGGCGTCCGATCTGCGAGCCCCAGCCAAGCATCGCCCGAGCCGGCAGGGATGCCCCCGACGATCTGCATCCTGGCGCTATCGGCGATCGCCGACGACCCGCGCGTTCGTCGCCAGGGCGAGGCTTTTCACAGGGCCGGCTGGCGGGTCGTTGCGGTCGGCCTCCCGGGGGGCCGCTCGGCGGGACCGGATTGGCCAATTTTCAACCGAGACGAGATGCCCCCCGAAGCCGAGTCGTGTCGCGAGCGGGCTTCCCGCGATCCACAGGCCGACCGAGATGGGCTCCGACCGCGGGACGGCGCGGACGGGAGGCGAAGATCGGGCGCCCTGCGAGCGCAATTGCGAGTTATGATCGAATCACTGCCGCCATGGGGGAAGTCAGTCGTGCTGCCACCGTTGCTTGGTGCGAGGTGGTCGTGGCATCTCGCCATACGGTCGTGGTACCTGATGCTGGCACTGCGGGGGATAAGAAGACTGCGTTATGCCGCCAAGCTTCTGGCCGTCCGGATCCGGCCGGCGCTCGCGTCGAAGCTCTTCTGGTCGTCGTCGGAGAACGTCCGTGGCATTCACACCTGCGCACGCTCGCTGAGCGCGGACGTCTGGCTCGCCAATGATTGGACGGCACTGCCGATCGCCGCGCGGCTCGCCGCCGAAAACGGCGGCGTCTACGGCTATGACACCCACGAGTTCGCCGCCGAAGAATATGCACAACAGTGGAAGTGGCGCTTTTGGCAGCGGCCGCTGGTCTGTGCCGTCGAGCGCCGCCACATCCGAGATGCGGCGATGGTCTCCGCGGTGTCCTCCGGCATCGCCGAACGACTCGACGAGATGTATCTGCTGCCGCACCCGAGCCTGGTGATCCGCAACACGCCGCCATATGAGGAGGCGCCTTTCCACCCGACCGGGGAGCGCATTCGGGTGCTCTATCATGGAATCGTCGCTCCGGGCCGCGGACTGGAGGCGGCGGTCGACAGCGTCGCGTCATGGCGGCCCGAATTCGAGCTCGTGATCCGCGGCCCGGAGAATCCTGCTTTCAGCGACGCCCTGCGCGCGCGCATCGCCAAGCGCGCCGTTTCGCATCGCGTGACCCTTCTCCCGCCGGTGCCGATGCCCGAGCTGGTGCGCGAGGCGATGCCGTTCGACATCGGATTTTTCGCCTTGCCCGGCCATTCGCATCACAACAATTTCGCCTTGCCCAACAAATTTTTCGAATACGTGATGGCGGGGCTGGCTTTGTGCGTCAGCGATCTCCCCGAAATGGCCGGGCTGGTGCGCCGGCACGACCTCGGCGTGCTCATCGCGAGCGTCGAGCCGGCCGCGATTGCTGTCGCGGTCAATGGCCTCGACCGCGACCGGATCGACGCGTTCAAGCGCAACTCGCTGCGGGCTGCCCGCGAGCTGTGCTGGGAGAAGGAAGCCGAGCGGATGATCGAGGCCTATCGCGGCATTCTGCACCGGCCGGCGGCGGCGGCGGCGTTCGTCCGCGGATAGCGGGTTTGCCCATGGGAACGCAGATAGGCTGCACCGCCGGGGCGACGCTCGACGAAAGGATGCGCGGGCTTACCGCGGGGCGCCGCGAACAACAAGAAATGCGTCGAAAGGAGACGCTCGAATGAAGCTCTCGGGGTCGGATCGACCTATCAGCTTGAGCCGCCAGGCGCGGGCGCTGGCGCTTGCCGCTGGGGCGCTCATGCGCGACCGGGCGGGGCCCGCCGCGTTCGGCCTCGCCTCGGGTTGGAGCTGCTGCGAGCGACTCGGCCGAGGCGCTCTGCGCTGGGTCGGCCGACGCGCCGCGCTGCTCCTCGAGGCGGCGAGATTGGCGCGGCTGCGGCATCTGCGTGTAACCCTGCCGTCCGGAGAGAGCGCGGTGACGATTTTTCCGCGGATCGCCGAGCCGGTTCTCGAACTGCACGCGATCCCCTCGGACCTGCTGGCGGGGGTCGAGCTCGAGCCGATGCCGCGGGACGAGCTGGTCGCGGCGCTGCGCAGCGGCGGGATCACCCGCATCGTTCTGATCCTGCACGGCGAGGGCATCCAATGGCCGGTGCTGCTGATGCGGCGCCGATATGAACTCTCGGCGCTGTCACAGTGGATCGCCGTCGATGCGGGGCGCGTCGCCACGATCGTCGGCAATGCCGAGCAGTCGCGTGCCATCACGGACACGACGAAAATTGCCGGCGCCGAGGACAAGAGTGCGTACTGCTTCGCCCTGTTGAGCGCTGCCGTTAAGATGCCCGCGCTCGTTCCGATATTACACGATTGCGACGCCCGCAAGAGCCATCGGCTCCCGCTGCCTCCCTTTGATCGCCGCGATCTTCCGTGGTCACCAGTTCCGGCGAGACCGGCCGCCGGCACGCGGTCGGTGCTGTTCCTTCACAACAATTACTACTCCAACCTGTTCCTTGCGGAAGGTCTGCGACGCCGCGGCTGGGACGCATTATCGGTGTCGCTGGAGGCACCGAACGCCTACAACGCGTCGTTCTACCACGGTGAAGATCTATCGCTGTACGATTCGGACCCGCAAATCTTCGGCCAGCGGTTGCGCGAATTCTACCGGACGATCCCGGAGCGCTTTCGGCTCGTGCACTTCTACGGCCAGGGATGGATGGGCCTGTTTCCGGAGAATTTCGACGATTCCGGCGACTTCGGCAAATTGCCCTGGGATTTTCTTGAGCTGCGCCGCGCCGGCGTCAAGATCGCCTATACCCCTTCGGGTTGCCTTGACGGCGTGTCACAGACGGCGATGCGCGATTTCGCCGGGGTATGCCGGCGCTGCAACTGGGAGCTTCGCCCGGATGCCTGCTCGGACAAGAGAAACCTCGTCTGGGCGCGGCGGCTCGATCTCGTCTGCGACCTCGTCACCGTCGAAGACGACTATCCGCTCGAGGCGCGCATGGGGCCGAAGTATTTTCGCGAGCCGCTGGTCGATGCGATCGACCCCGACCGCTGGCATCCGGAGATCGAGGTTCCGGCGGAGCTCCGTCTTCCGCGCGAGGCTGATGAGCTGATCGTCTACCACGCTTTTGCCGAAGAGAAGATAAGGCATGTGGACGGCCGGGACGAGAAGGGGAGCGATGCGGTATTCGCGGCGGTCGACCGGTTGCGGCGCGAGGGCATGAAGGTACAGCTCAAATTTCTGACGGACATGCCGAGCCGGCTGGTGCGCTTCGTGCAAGTCCAGGCGGACGTCGTCGTCGATCAGCTCA
>DASYZD010000178.1:0-5838 GCA_035946655.1 Allostellaceae bacterium
CGAGGGGACCAGCATGTTGCCGGTGCCGCGGATGACGCTCGCCAGCGCGTTCATCAGCCAGACCAGCGGGGTCCCGGCAAAGACGACGTTGGAATAAAGGAGCGCGGCCTCAAGCGCGGCGCCCTCGCCCCCGAGCGCGCGGTAATACGATGGCCCGAACCCGAGCACCACGCTCGCGAAGGCGCTGCCGATCACGACATTGATGACGATCGCATGGAGGACCAGCGCGTCCGCGTCCGCGCGCCGTCCGCCGCCGAGAGCGCGCGCGATCGCCGAGGAGATGCCGCCGCCCATCGCGCCCGCCGACAGCATCTGCATCATCATGAAGCCGGGAAAGACCAGCGCCATCCCGGCCAGCGCGTCGATCCCGAGGCGCGAGACCCACCAGGTCTCGATGAGCCCGGTCGAGGCTTGCGCCAGCATCACCAGGATGTTGGGCCAGGCGAGGCGCAGCAGGGTCCGCGCGATCGGCGCGTCGAGGAGAAGCCGGGTGCGCGGGTCGAGCGGGCGGCTCGGCGCCGGAGCGAGGCGAGCGAGAGGAAGTGGCGCGATCGCGGCGTCGAGCGGCATGCTATTCTCCGGGCCGCGCAGGCGGCTGGTAACCAAGTGTATATGCGCCTATATAAATGCGCATATACGCCTTTGTCCAGACCCTGCACGCCTAAAATCGGAGTGCCGCCATGAGCGCCCAGCCCAGCTTCCAGGATTGCAACTGCCTGGCGATCCGCCAGGCGGCGCGCCATGTGACGCAGTTCTATGACCAGCTGTTCGCGCCGACCGGCTTGCGCGCGACCCAGTTCGCGATTCTGAGCCGCCTCAATCGCGAGGGTCCGATGACGATCAACACGCTGGCCGCCGCGCTGGTGATGGACCGCACCACCTTGGGGCGCAACATCCTGCCGCTGCAGCGCGACGGGCTCGTCGAGATCGTCGCGTCGCCCGCCGACCGGCGCCGCCGCGAATTGCACCTCAGCCCCGCCGGCGCCGCAAAGTTCCGCGCGGCGAGCGAGTGCTGGAGGGTCGCGCAGACGCGCTTCGATGCGGTCTACGGCCCGGAGCGCGCCGCGACGCTGCGCGGCCTCCTGCGCGAGGTCGTCGCCAGCGAGTTTGCCGCCCAGGAATAGCTTCAGGTCGCACGAAGCGCGCGCGGCTAAAAGGGTGCCGGCCGCACGCGCACGGCGCTATCATCCGGCTCCGGTGCGAGCTGAGGGTGAGGACAATGCTGATCGGGGTTCCCAAGGAGGTGAAGACCCACGAATACCGCGTTGGCCTCGTCCCCGGCAGCGTGCGCGAGCTGGTCCATCACGGGCACAAGGTGGTCGTCGAGAGCGGCGCCGGCGCCGGCATCGGTTTTGACGACCGGGCCTATGAGAACGCCGGCGCCGAGATCCTCTCACGCGCGGTAGACCTCTTCGCCACGGCCGAGCTGATCGTCAAGGTCAAAGAGCCGCAGCCCGGCGAGATCGGCGCGTTGCGCGAGAACCAGATCCTCTTCACCTATCTCCACCTCGCCGCCGAGCGCGCGCTGACCGAGGGGCTGTTGCGCTCGGGCGCGGTCGCGATCGGCTATGAAACCGTGACCGACAAGGCCGGCGGCCTGCCGCTGCTTGCGCCGATGAGCGAGGTCGCCGGCCGCATGTCGGTGCAGGTCGGCGCCCATTGCCTGGAAAAGGAACAGGGCGGCATGGGGATCCTCTTGGGTGGCGTCCCCGGCGTCCCGGCGGCCAAGGTGGTGATCCTCGGCGGCGGGGTCTCCGGCACCAACGCCGCGCGCGTCGCGATGGGGATGGAAGCCTATGTCACCGTCATCGACCGTTCGCTGCCGCGCCTCTACGAGCTCGACCTGCAGTTCGGCTCGCAGCTGCATACGCTCTTTTCGACCGTCGAGACGATCGAGCGCGAGGTCGTCACCGCCGACCTCCTGATCGGCGCAGTGCTGGTGCCGGGCGGGGCGGCGCCGAAGCTGGTAAGCCGCGAATTGGTGCGCGCGATGAAACCGGGCTCGGTCATCGTCGACATCTCGATCGATCAGGGTGGCTGCATCGAAACCAGCCGGCCGACCACCCATGCCGCACCGACTTTTACCGACGAGGGGGTGGTGCATTATTGCGTCACCAACATGCCGGGCGCGGTCGCCCGTACTTCCGCGGTGGCGCTCAACAACGCGACCCTGCCGTTCGTCCTGGCGATCGCCGACCGCGGCTGGCGGCGCGCCTTGTCGGACGATCCGCATCTGAAGAACGGGCTCAACGTGGCGCGCGGGTTCCTGACCCATCCTGCGGTCGCGCACGATCTCGGGCTCGCGCTCACCGCACCCGAACGCGCTCTCAACGACTAGGGCGTTGTCCCTTCAAATTGAGTCGTCGTTCCCGCGGAAGCGGGAATCCAGGGCAACCGCTAAATCGATTCCCCCTGGGCCCCCGCTTTCGCGGGGGCGACGGTTAGGTGGTTCAGTCTAAAACGATCAGGCTCTAGGGAGCCGGGAGCAGATTCCGCCCGGTCTGCTATTTCTGCTGGTCGCGGTCGAGCACGGCCTGGATCTTCGCCGGGTCGACATTGAGCGGCGGGATCTTGGCGCGCTCGACTTGCAGGAGCCCGCCGACCCGGCTGTCGCGCTGCTGCCAGCCGCGGTTCATCGCCTCGGTCAATTCTTCGAGCGCGAGGTTGGCCAGCCGCATCGGCACCCCGACCTCGCGCCCGAGCCCGACCGCGAGCGAGACGTCCTTGTGGAGGAGGCGCAGCGCGAAATCCGCGGGGTCGTAGGTGCTGCTCAAGAACTTGCCGAGCCGGTCGAAGGTGCGCTGGCGCCCGGTCGCGCCTTGCCGCACCGCCTCCCACAATTCCAACGGCTCGACGCCGGCCTTGATCCCCATCGTCATGACTTCGGCGAGCGCCACGCCGATGACGGCGCTCGTGCAATTGTGCACGAGCTTGGCGATCGTGCCGGCGCCGATCGGGCCGATATAGCGGGCCTGGTCGCCCATCGCATCGAGCACGCTTTTATGCCGGCCGAACTGCTGCTCGTCGCCGCCGACCCAGATCGCCATCTTGCCGCTGGCCGCGCCGCCCGGACCGCCGCTGACCGGCGAATCGAGCATGTAGAGGTTCTTTTCGGCGAAGGCCGCGTTGATCTTGCGCACGACCGCAACGGAATTGGTCGACATGTCGAAAAACGCGGTGTCGGGCTTCATCCCCTCGATGAGACCGTTGGGGCCGAGCGCCACCGCTTCGACATCGGCCGGGACGGGGAGCGACGTAAACACGACTTCGCTCGCCTCGGCGACCTGACGCGGCGAATTGGCCCAGACCGCGCCCTTCGCCAGAAACGGCTCGGCCGCCGCGCGGTTGAGGTCATGGACGGTGAGCTGATGCCCGGCCTTTTGCAAATTGGCCGCCATGCCCTTGCCCATCATGCCGAGCCCGATGAAACCGACTTTCATTTTCTCTCTCCGTCTCGGTGCACCCCGCCCTCCGGCAATGCGGGAGAGCGAGTGGCCGATCGCGCAGCGGTGGGAGGGTGAGGGTTGGCTCACGTGGGACACCCCCCTCACCCGGTTCCCCGCGGGTCAAGCCCGCGGGCTGAAGGCTCACGCGCTCGCACCCCCTCCCGCGTTGCGGGAAAGGGGAGTTGCGTGGTTATTGCGCGCGGTGGCGCAACTGATTGTTGACCCGGTGGTCGCCGTCGAGCCAGCGCGCCAGTTCGCTATGCGCGTCAGCCCGGCGCAATGCGTCGATCTCGGCGACATCGGGCGGATCGCAGGTGAATTCGAGGATCATCCCGTCGGGCGAGGTGGTGTAGATCGACTTGCAATAGCCGTGATCGGTCTCGCGGAATTTTTCCCCCGCGGCGTTGAGGCGGGCCTTCAGCTCTGCGTAGGTCTGGTCGCTCGCCTTCAGCGCGATGTGATAGTGGCTGCCGACCTTGGGCGGCTGTTTCGCCTGGGTCAGCTCGTACATTTCGGGATCGGCGAACTGGAAGAACGCGAGCGCGCCGCCGTCCTTTAGCGCGAAGAAGGTATGGCAGAACTCGACCTCGCGGTTGAGGTCGCTGCGGAAGGTCTTCTCGCACCACGTCGCGACCAAGGGGATCCCGAGCAAATCCTCGATGAACCGGCGGTTGGCCTCGTGATCCTTGACCACGTAGGCATTATGGTGGAGGCGAAGCGGCAATTCTTCCAGGAGCTTGGCTCGGCTCGGGGCGGTTCTCTCGATGGTATCCATGGCGACTCCTCTCGGGTGCGCGGTTGACCGGTTGCGCCGAGCATAGCGCATTTCGGGCAGCCGCGCATCGGGGAGAAGTGCGGCCTCAGTGGTGGAAGATCGCGGCGTTGGGGCAGCGCATGTCGACGCCGCTACGCCACACTCCGGTGCGCAGCCAGCCCGTGCAGGGCGCCCGAGCCTCGCACCGGCGGCACACCCACGAGGCCTCGCGCAACACCGCCGGGTCGAGTTTGTGCAGGTCGACCCGCGCCATCTCAGCGAGCGTCTCGAACTGGGTTCCGGCGTCCTCCGGGGCCTCGATCAGCGTGTCCAATTCGGTCCGCGTCAACCCGACATCGTTGAGCGTGTCGTCGAGGCTGCCGAGCGCGGCGGCGTTGGCCATATCGCCGATCCAGCGGCGATGCTGGCGCCACCGGCGCAGGCGCTCGGCAAGACGCGCGGTCAACCCGCGGGCCGTCAGCGGAGCGGCAACGGCAAATTCGATGGGACTGGTCATGGCGGGTCTCTCGGTCGGTCTAATCCGGCAGCAGATTACCCGGCGGGATGATCGCCGCGTTGATCTGGGTCAACCAATGAGGGGGTCGAACCAACGCCTATTCGATCGCCTTATGGCGCGCGCCTCAATTCGCCGACTTGACCGCGCCGCTTCGGTGCAATGCGGTGACCTCGTCGGCGGAAAAACCCCAGTCCTTCAGCACCGCGTCGGTGTGCTCGCCGATCCGGGCCGGCGGGCGCTGGACCTGGGAGGGGGTGCCGAGGAAGCGCGGCGCCGGGGCGGGCTGGGGGATGCCGTCGACTTCGACAAAGCTGTTCCGGTGGCGGTTGTGCGGGTGGTCGAGCGCTTCGGACATGCGCAACACCGGGGCGAAGCAGATGTCGGTCTGTTGCATGATCTCGGTCCATTCGGCGCGGGTCTTCTGTTTGAAGATCGCCGCCAGGCGCTGGCGCATGTGGGGCCACTGGGCGCGGTCGGTCTGCGCCGGCAGGGTTTCGCCGTCGAGCCCGGTATGCTTCAGGAGGAGCGCATAGAATTGCGGCTCGATCGATCCCACGGAAACATATTCGCCGTCTTTGGTTTGGTAGACGCCGTAATAATGCGCGCCCCCATCGGTGCGGTTATGGGCGCGCTCTTCCCGCCACGCGCCGGCCGCCAGCGCCCCATACATCATCATCATCAAGGAAGCCGAGCCCTCGACCATCGAGCAGTCGACGACCTGGCCCTTGGCCGTGACCCGCGCGCGGATGATCCCGGCGAGCACGCCCATTGCGAGATAAAGCGCGCCGCCGCCGAAATCGCCGACCAGGTTCAACGGCGGTACCGGTGGCCCGCCGGCCTCTCCGATCGAATGGAGCACGCCCGACAGCGCGATATAGTTGATGTCGTGCCCGGCGGTGCGGGCGATCGGGCCGTCCTGGCCCCACCCGGTCATTCGCCCGTAGACGAGCTTCGGGTTGCGCGGCAGGCAGATTTCCGGGCCCAGGCCGAGCCGCTCCATGACGCCCGGGCGAAACCCTTCGATCAGCGCATCGGCCCGATCGATCAGCCGCAACGTCGCCGCCACCCCATCGGCATGCTTCAAATCGACCGCGATGTTGCGGCGGCCGCGCTGCAACAGG
>DASYZD010000179.1:0-6311 GCA_035946655.1 Allostellaceae bacterium
CGCGAGCATTGTCCCCGACCGAAACCTAGCACCATCGATGATTGGACGCCCCTATCTATCGCCGGCCGCGGTTAAGGCGCCGTTAATGCCCGGCCCCGGCCGGTTCGCGCAGCCGCCGGCGAGACGCCGAGAATGCCGCGAAAGAAGGCTGGCGCGGCGGACGAAATCGTTACAGGATCGCAGCGGTAGAAGCGCGCCAGGAGGAAAGGATGAGCGCCCATCACAGCCCAGCCGAAATCCGTTCCCGCGTCGGCCACCCGATCATCGACGCCGACGGCCACTGGGTCGAATACGACCCGGTCTTCAGCGAGCGCATGCGCAAGGTCGTCGGCGACAAGGGCGCGGACGGCTTTCTCGCGGCAATGCAGACGACGCGCGACTCGCTCGGTATGCCGCTCGCCGAGCGGCGCCGCAAGCGGATTGGCCAGCAAGGGTTCTGGAGCCGGCAGGCCGCCAACACGCTCGACCGCGCCACCGCAATGATGCCGAAGATGCTGTACGAGCGCCTCGACGAACTCGGCATCGACTTCGCGATCATCTATCCGACGGCCGGCCTGCGCTTCCCGCGCATCGCCGACGACGAGACGCGGCGCGCCGTCATCCGCGGCTACAACATCGTCTCGGCCGAATATTTCCAGGGCCTCGGCGACCGCATGACGCCGGCCGCGATCATCCCGATGCACACGCCCGAGGAGGCGATCGCCGAGCTCGAATTCGTCACCAAAGAGCTCGGCTCCAAGGTCGGCATGTTCGGCAGCGGCTTCACGCGCCGCGTGCCGGCGGCGACCGCCAACGATCCGGACACCGCCCGGTTCGCGGTGTGGCACGACGTGATCGGCATCGACAGCGACTATGACTACGACCCGGTCTGGGAGAAATGCGAGGAGCTGAAAATCGCACCGAGCTTCCACAGCGCGAGCAGCAACCAGGGCCTGCGGCTGTCGCCCAGCAATTTCTGCTACAACCATATCGGCCATTTCGCCGCCGCCGGCCACGCCGTCGCGAAGGCGATATTCCTCGGCGGCGTGACGCGGCGCTTCCCCAATCTGCGCTTCGCCTTCCTCGAAGGCGGGGTCGGCTGGGGGGCGCAGCTGTTCGGCGACCTGATCGAGCATTGGGAGCGGCGCAACGCCAAGGCGCTCGAGCTGATGGACCCGCAAAAGCTCGACCGCAAGCTGCTGCTTTCTCTCGTCGAGAAATACGGCTACGCCGACACCGCCGCGGCCTTGCGCGCCCGCGACGGCTGGCCCGACCCGGAAGGGCAGCATCTGACGGGCGGGGTCGATGACCTCGACGATTTCGCCGCCTGCAAGATCGCCCGCAAGGAGGATTGGCGCGAACTCTATGCCAAGCCGTTCTTCTTCGGCTGCGAGGCCGACGACCGGATGAACGCGACCGCCTTCGCCAAGGGCAACCCGTTCGGGGCGCGCCTCAACGCGATCTTCGGCTCCGACATCGGGCATTTCGACGTGATCGACATGCGCCATCCGGTGCCGGAGGCCTACGAGCTGGTCGAAGACGGCGTCATCGCCGAGCGCGACTTCCGCGATTTCACCTTCGCCAATGCGGTGCGGCTGTGGGGCGCGCAGAACCCGGGCTTCTTCGATGGCACGCGAGTGGCAAACGAGGCCGCCGCCGTGCTCGCCGAAACCGAGGTGCGCGCTGCCGCCGAGTAGCGGGCAGGGGCGCCTCCTCGCTCAGCCGAGGGTCAGGAGGCGCCCGTACCCGGCGATGCTCTCGCCAACGCCGGCGAGGCGTAGCGCGTGCCACATCATCGCGGCGTTGCTCGAGAGGACCGGCTTGCCGAGGTCGCTTTCGAGCGCCCGCAGCACGCTCAGCGTCGGCAGTCCGGTGCCGGAAAGCAGCACCGCCTCGGCATCGGGGGCATCGGCCATGCGGGCGAGGCGGTAGGCACGCTCGGGCGTCTCGTCATAGATGTTGGCGACGCCCGGAAGGCGCTCGCAGCGCACGATCTCGAAACCGTGCGCCTCGAGATGCGCCCGGCCCTGCCGCGTCGTCTCCTCGGAATAGGGCGTGCCGTAGGCGAGCCGCTTGACGCCGAGCCGCTCGAGCGCGGCTGTAATCCCGCCGAACGCGGTGACGACGCGCGTGCCGGCCGCCGCCTCGAGCCGCTCGAGCAACCGCGCCTCGCCGTCGCGGCCGAGCGCGTAGCTCGTCGCGGTGTGCGCGAGGGCGATGACCTGCGGCTTCACCATCGCGAGCAGCGAGGCGCTCTCCTCGAGGTGCCCGATCATCATGCGGTTGCGCTCGGCCTGGCCCGCAGGCGCGCCGCCTTCGCCCCGCGCCACCATGCGGTGGAAATGCACCGAGACGCCCGCCGGCGCGAGCGCGGCCATTTCGGGCTCGACGGTGGGGTTGCCGGGCGGCACGAGAAACCCGAGCCTTGCTCTCCAGCCGATCATCCTCGCCTCCGCCTCTCCTCGAACGCTATGCTCTGCCGCCGCCCCAACAAAGGAGGACACGCAGCATGGCCGCCGACCCGAACCGCACGATCCTGACCGGCGAGAACCCGTTCATCCGCCTGAGCGAGACCGACGGCGGTCCGCTCACCACCAACGCCAGCTTTTGGCGCATCATCCTTTGCCCCGCGGGGCCGGGCCACGTTCTCTATCTCAAAAGCCCGCTGATCGAAAACCGCTGGCGCATTTATACCGACAATATCGCGATGGCGCGCTGGCTGCAGTCGACCGTGCAGGGGATGCTGAACGCGGAGACCGCCGAGCATGCGATCCCGGCGACGGACGCCGTCTTCACGAAATCGGGCGATCCGCACTACTTCTGGACCGAGACGGTCACGGCGCGCGACGAGGAGATCGCGCTGACCTGGTACGACATCGGCGAGCCGCTCTTGATCCACACGCAGCCGGGCGAAGGCGGCCGGCGCTACGGCGTGTGCACGCTCTTGGTGCCGGCGCTCGGCGCGCGCCTCACGCGCAACGGCCTCGACGCGGCCGGCCGGCCGTGGCCGATGGAGCGCGAAGGCCGCCCCTTCAGCACCTGCGCGCTGGCATTCTCCGAAAGCTGGACCGAGGCGCGATAGGCTGGGTGAGCGTCGTGCGTCCTTCGAGGCCTCGCTGCGCGAGGCGCCTCAGGATGAGGGTGTGCGTTCCGCCATCGAGAACACCCCCTGGTGAGCGCGCTTGCCGCAGTCCGGAGAATGTCGGTTAAAGTGTCCGCCGAGGCAGGGAGGAAACCGCAATGAAGGGCCCGGCTTGGCCGCTCCTGATCGGCGTCGCGATGGTGCTCGGCGTTCCCGACGCTGCGAGCGCACAAAGTCAGCCGCGTCTGACCATCGTCAATCAATGCAAAGATCCCGTTTGGGCGGTGTTGACGCCGGGTGGAAACGGCACCCAAGGGGCGGCATTATACAATTCCGGGGGCTGGTTTCAGCAATACGTGACGACGAACTCGGGCCAGATTATACGTGACCAACTTCCCGTCTTCACCTCGAAGAACAATTCCTGGGCCCCCACCGGTTTCACCGGGACCATCGGTCGGGGGTCCATGACCCTGATGTCGACTCGCAATCCGAACCCCTCGAACTTCAAAGTCGGCCAGATCATCGGGATCGTGGGAGCGGGGGAGCGTGGGGGCAACCTCATCACGACGATCCTGGCAGTTAACGGTTCGTCGATAACGCTCGCCAACGCGGCGCAATCGGCGGTAACCGCGCCCAAAAGTTCCAATGTTTATGTTCCCCAGCAGATGGCGGCGCCCCCCATTAAGTCGGGCGGCATGCTCTCGCTCCGCATTCCAAACGCCGGGGCGCCAAGTGTGAATTTAAGCTTCTACCTGGGATGCAGCGGCTCCCCGTTCGCCAGCGGCACCATCTGCAAAATGGGGGGCGTGCCAGGTACACAAACGTCCGGGATCAATACGCTGTTCGAGGCGACCTTCGGCTGCACAACAAATCCCAACAGCCTGCCAAATCAGCGGGGTTGTGCTTTCAACCCCAGTTCCCCTGCTCCTAATTGCCAAGCTGCCCCCGATCGCGAGAATTGCGAGTCCTTAGGGTTTTTCGACAATTATGACGTCAGTGCGGTCGATGGGTACACCTTGCCGATGACGATAGAGGTGACGCCGCCGATGGGGGCGACGCAGGGGACATGTAGCGGCTCTGCCCCGATCACCAAGATCGATGCGTCGGGGTTGGACCTGGCCAGCTGTCCCAGCGAGGACGCCGATACGCTCTTCTCCACCGATTCGAAGCAGCAAACGCTGATCAAAACTGGGATCAGCCTTCTGACCCAGATTGCAGGCCAAGGCAGCGCCTGTGTCGCCCCCTTTCATTGGTTCGAACCGCCGGGCGCGCTCGGGAACCCCCCCGTAGGCGCTAACACGACGAGCCCAAAGTGCGGAGGGGGCAAGTGTACCTCGGTAAGTTATTATGCTGCTGGCGCCTGCGACTCGAACCCGGCCAATGCGGATGTGGCCTGCCCCTCCGGCTCCGGTGGTCAGGCAGAAGTTGGCCCCCACCAGAACGGACGGGACGCAACACAAAATACCCACTATGTGCAGCGGCTCCATCAAATGGGCGTTATTGCCTATAGCTGGCAGTTCGACGACGCGTTCGCGCTGCAGAGCTGCCCGTCGTCGCACGCCACGCCGACGATGTCGTATGCGAAGTACCAGGTGACGCTGTGTCCGAACGGCAACACAACACCCTACGACACTAAGCAGATGTGGGAGTTTTCGGGCGGAACCTGCCAGGTTTCCGCGTCGGGCACGTACCAGTCCTTGGTTGCCTGCCAGCAAGCCAATCTGAAGTACTCCTGTACCGACGTGACTGACGCCGTCAGCTATGTATACGCGGACAACAAGCCGGTAACCGCCGCGCTGTGGGCACCGGTAAGCAACGGTGGGATCGCTTACAGCAGGATCCCAACGCCTAAAGTGGAGTGCGGCCCCCCGAACTCAATGATCGAAATGGGCTCGGTCAAGGCGCCGCATTGTGTCTCGGTATACGGCGCGGTGGGAACGTACAAGTCCGGAACCTATGAGTCGCCTTGTCCGATTAAGCCAGCAAAATAGGGCGGAATTTAGCATCCGCCGCCACCCGTCCAGGCTGCTTCTCTAGCGGACGCGATCTTATCGCTGGCGGTGAACTTGGCCGATTTGAGTTCAATTATCGGACAAGACGAGGATTGAGCCGCCTCACCTCGGCACATCGCCCCAGACGACGTAGCGCCGGCGGCGGCGGGCAGCGATCCCTTCAGCCTGCATTCGCGCCTCCTGCGCCAAGACGAGGTCCGCGACGTCGTCGCCGCCGACGCCGACAAGGCCGTGCGCTGCGAAAAGCCGCTCGATGTCGCCGCGCGGCCGGCCGTCGAGATAGGGCAGCCGGCCGCCGATCGCCCGGTATTCGGGGCTCGAATGCGCGCTCTCCTGCGGCAATGCCACGGCGGCCCGCGGGTCGGCGATGCCGTCGATGACGGCGAGCCGGCCACCCGGCCGCAATACCCGGACCCATTCGGCGATCGCCGCCTCGGGGTGCGGCAGGGTCCACAAGAGATGCCGGCTGATCGCCAGATCGAAGGCGGCGGGCGCGAAGGCCAGCGCTTCGGCGTCCGCCTCCTCGAAGCGCACGGCAAGGCCGCGCTCGGCCGCCTTCCGGCGCGCCGCCGCGATCATCGCCGGCGCGAAATCGACGCCTGTTACCCGATGGCCGCGCTGCGCCAGCTCGAGCGCGAGAAACCCGGTGCCGCAACCGAGGTCGATGACCTCGAGCGGGCCGCGCCCGGCGAGCACGAGATCGAGAATGCGGTCCCAGGCGGCGCGCTCGGCGGCGGTGCCGATGCTGTGCCCGAAATCCTCGTCGAAATGCTTGGCGCGCCGGTTCCAGTGCGCCGCGACCTGCCGTTTGACCGGATCGCCCCGGGGATCGCCCCGCGCCTCGCTCATTGCGTTCCTCCCGCTTTCGAGATCGAGCGCGAAGACCTCGCGCTCGTGCCGCACGCCGCGCAGCGGGTGGCGGCCTAGCGGGCGCAGGCGGCGCGTGGCGCCGCAGGCCGCGGCCAACTCGGCAGACACCACGACGCGCGCCCCCAAGGGCTCGCACAAGGCTTCGAGCCGCGCGACTTCGTTGACGGCCGGGCCGATCAGCGTGAAGTCGAGCCGGTCGACGGCGCCGACATTGCCGTAGAGCACTTCGCCCAGATGCAGTGCCAAATCGACCGCGACAACGGGCTTCATCGCGGCCCGCCGCGCCTCGTTCAGCCGGTCGAGCGCGCGCATCGCCTCGGCTGCGGCGTCGAGCGCGCGGCCGCAGGTTTCCCGCTGCTCGCCCGCGG
>DASYZD010000180.1:0-13370 GCA_035946655.1 Allostellaceae bacterium
TCATCTGGACCAAATCCGCCGCCGACATCCTCCCCGCTGTCAAGCGCGGGCGCCAAGCGTTAGAATCGGTCCACTAGCTGCTCCCGCCCGAGGGCGGTCGACCCTGGCTTTTCAGCATGGCTGCGCGTGAAAATCCGCGTCAGCCGCCGATGTTCCGTGTTTGAGCTAAATTGTTGTTAACCGTTGTGCACCTAGAACGCGCTCGGTTAGGCTTGTGCGTGTTCCGACGGGTTTGCCGCCGTGGCTCGCCTGGACGACGTGCCTCTGGGGGGAGGGCCGTCACATGACATTCCATTTCGACAATCCTATCCAGCCCGCCTGGGAATACGACGACCGCGCATCCCCGCTGGTTTGCGTCCTGACAATTCTCGGCCTGTCAGGATCATGCTGGTGGGCTTCGATAATGCTGGCGTTGGCAGCTTGCGCTCGATAGGGCTGCGCTCATCACCGCAACAACTGCAATCCGGTCCACAGCAGCAGGACCGTCCATCCCGCTTGCACCGCGAAAAGCGGGACGGCGATACTAAGCATCACGAGCCGATCTGTGGTGATGAGCTTCCGACGCGAAGGCCCAAAGGTCTCAATTTGTACGCTCATCGGAGATCACCTCGCGAGGGGGCGCGAAAAGGTTCTCCGCGAGCGAGGACCCGTCGAAGCGGGGCCCGAGAATAGACAAAAACCCTAGTATCGCGCAACATCGTAGGTCGCAAGAACGTCCTTTCATTGTCGATATTCGCCAAGGTCGGCTCAAGGGCCAGGACCGGTTTTTCCAGTATTAACCGGTGAAACAGGGCAAGGCGAGGTGGCCGGGGGAAGGTGCGCGCCGGGCCGCATCACGCCATCGGGTGGAGAGGCTTGCCCTCTGGGCCGCCATCCGGCAAGGTCGGCGGCGACATTTCGCGCATGGCGCCGCTCGCTCGGGAGGATTTCAGATGCCCGCGTACAACGTACTCACCTTGGGGGCCTCCTACGGGTCGCTGCTGGCGACCAAGCTGTTGTTCGGCGGCCACAAGATCACGATGGTGTGCCTGCCCAACGAGGTCGAGGCGTTCAACAGCGAGGGCGCCCGCGTGCGCCTGCCGATCCGCGGTAGGAAGGAGCCGATCGAGCTCGACTCGCGCAAACTGCCGGGCAGCCTCAGGGCGGCCGGCGTCGCCGACGTCAAGCCGGCCGATTACGACCTCATCGCCCTGGCGATGCAGGAGCCGCAATACCGCTCGCCCGGGGTGCGCGAATTACTGGATGCGGTGGCGCGGTCGAAGGTGCCGTGCATGTCGATCATGAACATGCCGCCCCTGCCCTACCTGAAGCGCATCCCCGGGCTCAACACCGATCCCTTGAAGCCGGCGTACACCGATGCGAGCGTCTGGGACAATTTCGAGCCCGGGCGTTTGACGCTGTGCAGCCCCGACCCGCAGGCGATCCGCCCGCCGGGCGAAAAGATCAATGTGCTGCGGGTCACGCTGCCGACCAACTTCAAGGTGGCCCGCTTCGATTCCGATCAGGCGACCGCGGTGCTGCGGCAAATGGAAAAGGATGTCGATGCGGCGCGCTACAACCCGGGTGACGGCGCGATCGAGCTGCCGGTCAAATTGCGCGTGCACGATTCGATTTTCGTGCCGCTTGCCAAATGGGCGATGCTGCTGACCGGCAATTATCGCTGCGTCACCAAGGACAGCGCGATCGACATCAAGGATGCGGTGCACCACGACATCGCCACTTCCCGCGCCGTCTACAACTGGGTGTGCGGCATCTGCGAAAAGCTCGGCGCCTCGCCCAACGATCTGGTGCCGTTCGAGAAATACGCCGCGGCCGCCAACGATCTGGTGCGACCGTCCTCGGCCGCCCGCGCCCTCAACAACGGGGTGCCCAACATCGAGCGGACCGACCGGCTGGTGCAGCTGATCGCCGCGCAAATGGGCATGCGCAACGCGACCGTCGATCAAACGGTCGCGCAGGTCGACGAGCGGCTGGCGGCCAATCGAAAAGCCGCGGCCTGACCGCTATCGGCAAGCGGTGGCGAAGCGCGGAAGAGCGGGCCGGACTGGGGGCGTCCAGCCGCCGCCGATTCCGCATCTAAAGGCTTGCACCGTTGACGCAAATTCCCCCGTTGACGGCCCCGGCCGGGCCGAGGGCGATGCCGTCAAACTCGTCTCCATCCTCTATCTCGTCAGCCTGATCGCCGGGGTGACCCCGATCATCGGCCTCATCCTGGCTTAGGTGTACCGGGCGGACGCGTCGGAATGGGTCAAGACCCACTACCGATTCCAGATCCGTACCTTCTGGATCGTTCCCCTCTACGGGTTTCTGCGCCTGTTGACGGCGATTCTCATCGTCGGCCTTTTTCTCGCCGCCTTCACCTTCATCCGGTGGATCGTTCGGTCTGTTAAGGGGCTGCAATTGTTATCGGAGGGCGCGGCATTCGAAAACCCTGCGACGTCGCCGTGGTAGGGTGCCGAGACGTCCGACCGGGACGTTTTTCCTACAACGTAGGGTTACGTCGGAGGCGGCGCATTTGCACCGAAGCGGGGCGTCTGCTATCCTTTTGGGCACCAGCGCTGTGTGAACCGGACCATCCCGCCGAAACTGTGGAGGCTCCCGTGAGCGAATCTGGCAGCATCGTTAGCGCCAACGATCCGGCGCATTCAGGTACGGCGAAGGTCGTATACGTCCTATACCTTATCGGGTGGATCATCCCCGGCATCGTCCAGATCATCGGCGTCATCCTCGCCTACGTAAACAGGGATTCGTCGCCGGCCTGGCTGCAGACCCATTATGAGATGCAGATCCGAACCTTCTGGATCGGCCTCTTGTTTGGTGTCATCAGCCTGCTGACGACGATGATTTACATTGGCTGGCTTCTCGTTGTTCTCACCGTGATCTGGTGGACGATCCGCTGCATCAAGGGGCTGAAATTGATTTTCGAGGGCTCCCCCTACGACGACCCCACGACTTGGCTTTGGTAGGTGCCAGACCGCCTTACTGAGACGTTTTTCACGCAACGTAGGGTTACGCTGGAGACGGCATATTTGCGCACAAGCAGTGCGTCTGCTATCCTTTTAGGCACCGGCGTTGTGTGAACCGGACCGTCCCGCCGAAAACCGAGGAGGCTCCCGTGAACGAATCTGGCAGCATCGTCAGCACCGGCATTCTGGCCCAGACAAGAACGGTGAAGGCCATCTATATCCTTTACCTGCTCGGCTTGGTTACCGGCCCTGTCGTCCCCCTAATCTGCGCCATCTTCGCCCTCATAAACCACGACGCCGAGCCGGCTTGGTTGCGGTCTCACTTTGAGCTGCAGATCCGGACATTCTGGATAGGGCTGCTGTTCGCCCTGATCAGCGCCCTGACGGTTTACCTCCACCGGGGCATTTTCTGGGTGCTCCTCCTTCTGACGCTGATCTGGTTCACCGTCCGCTGCATCAAAGGGCTGATCGCGGTTTTCGACGGCCGCCCCTACGACAACCCCGAGACCTGGCTCTGGTAGTTGGCCACAGCACGACTTGTCGAGCTAAGCCCGAATCCGCCAGCCGGGGGCATTGAGCCCCCGGCTGGTCGCGTTTCAGCAGGACGAACTGTCGCCGCCGCCACCGAAATCACCGCCGCCCGAATCGCCACCGCCGCCGAAATCACCGCCGCCCATATCGCCGCCACCGCCGTAGTCGGTCCCGCCGCCGCTGTCGCCGCCGGCAAATCCGGTATCGCCGCCCCCGCCGTAATCGGTGCCGCCCGCGCCGCTGTCGCCGTAATTATTGTTGATTATGGTCTCACCGAGGCCGGAGGTCATACCCATGCCGCCGGAAAGGCTGTTGGCGTAACCATGCCCGAACAAGGATGAGATGCCTTGGAACAACAGGGCGCCCCCGGCGATTCCCGCCGCGGTCGCCGCCGCCGAGCGAAGGAAGCCGCCGCCTCCCCCCATGCCGCCCATCATCCCGCCGCCCATCATCCCGCCGCCAGCGGGCGCATAGCCCTGCTGCGGCTGGGCGTAGGCCTGCTGCGGCGGCGCGGGCGCCACTTGCGGGGTGCGGACCCACGGACCGGCGCTCGGGACGCTGCCGCCGGCCGGCTGCCCGGTCCCGAAAAAATTGCCGAGAAAGCTGGTTGCCGGCTTGGCCGTCGCCTGGGCGTCGCTCAATTGCTTTTCCAATTCGGCGATGCGGTTCTGCGCCTGATGCAGGCTCAGATCCTGGATCAGCACGGTTTGCACGAGGTAATAGGGCGCGTCCGGCTGCTCCACCATATCCTGGCGGATCAGCGCATCGGCTTCCGGGTCTTTCGGCTGCCCGGCGAAGCTTTTGAGGCGCGCGAGGAGCGTGGTGATCAGATCGCGTTCCTGGGGGACCATCGGATACCCTTCCAACGAGATATGGCGCCGCTCATATCCGGCGCATCGCGCTCAATGTGGGGAGCGGCCACCGGCGATTTCAATGAGGCCGGAATCACCCCAGCGACTTGCTGCCGATCGCGAGGAATTTGCGCCGGCGCTCGGCGCGCAGGCTGGCGCCGTCGCGGGCGAGGAGCGGCCGCAGGGTTTCGGCAAGCGCGTCGCCCAACGCGGCAATTGCCTCCCCCGGCAACCGGTGGGCGCCGCCCAACGGCTCCGGCACGATGCGGTCGATCACCCCGAGGCGCAAGAGATCCTGCGCGGTCAGCCGCAACGCGTCGGCGGCTTCCTGGGCGTGCGCGGCGTCGCGCCACAGGATCGAGGCGCAGCCTTCCGGGGAGATCACCGTATAGACCGCGTGCTCCAGCATTAAGACCGCATTGCCGGCCGCGAGCGCGATCGCGCCGCCCGAGCCGCCTTCGCCGATGATCGCGGCAATGACCGGCACGCGGATGTCGAGGGTGGTTTCGATCGCCCGGGCAATCGCCTCGCTCTGCCCGCGTGCCTCAGCCTCGACCCCGGGATAGGCTCCGGCGGTATCCACGAGGGTCAGCACCGGCAATTGGAAGCGCTCGGCCAGACGCATCAGCCGGCGCGCCTTCCGATACCCCTCGGGCCGCGCCATCCCGAAATTGCGGGTGACGCGGCTCTCGGTGTCGGCGCCCTTTTCGGTGCCGATGACCATGACGCTACGCCCGCGGAACCGGCCAATGCCGCCGACGATTGCCAGGTCCTCGGCAAAGGCGCGGTCGCCGGCGAGCGGCACGAACTCGGTAATCAGCCCGGCGATATAATCGAGGCAGTGCGGCCGCTCCGGATGGCGCGCGACCAGCACCTTCTGCCACGCATTCAGCCGCGCATAGCTCTGGCGCAACAGGCGGCTCGCCTGGGCCTCGAGCCGGCTTACTTCTTCGGCGATATTGAGCCCGCTTTCGGCAGACAGGTGGCGCAGTTCTTCGATCTTGCCTTCGAGCTCGGCGATCGGCCGTTCGAAATCGAGAAAATGACGCATCGGCGTGCGGCAATGCGAGCGCGCTAATCGGAAGGCGTCGTCGATAGCGAGGCAATGACCGGACACCCGGCAGATTCGCCTTCCTCGCAGCGCCGGATGGCATCCGCCAGAACACCCTCCATCAATCTGAGATCGGCAATCTTCGCTCGGACATCCTCAAGGTGGCCTGCCGCAAGCTCACGCACCTCCACACAAGCCTCGCGCCCGCGCTCGGCAGAAAGGGCCAACAAAGCGCGAACCTCGTCCAGCGTGAAGCCAAGCTGCCGTGCACGGCGAATGAACCTCAGCCGAGCGATGGCATCGACGTCATAGCGGCGATACCGGCCCTGCCGGCGCGGCGACGGCAGCAATCCAATCCGCTCGTAATACCGGATTGTCTCGATGTTGCATTGGGTTTGCCGCGATAGCTCGCCGATAGCGATCTCGGAATAGGGGCTCAAAGAAACCTCTTGCGTCTGTAGCGACTACGGACGGTAGGGTGGTGGGCATCGAGGAGTCAACGAGGACCCAACCATGGAACCGATCAAATTCACCCTGTGCCCACACTGCAACGAATGCCCCGAGGTCGAGATCACCGACCATGGCGTGACGATCGGCGAGGACGCCAATAAGGTCCGGTTGTCTCACGCCGAATGGAATGAACTCGTTGGGCTGGTCAAACGAGGCGAGCTTCACGAAATTTGAGGACGTGCGATGACTGATAGCCCTGAAATCACGGCACCAAAGCGTGCACCGCCGACCGACACGGGCATATTGCTGCTCGCGGCCGGTGGCCTCGCCGCGGCGTTCGGCGCAGCGTCGTGTTGCGCCCTTCCGTTGTTGCTTGGTTCGGTTGGTCTCGGCGGCGCGTGGCTCCTCGCCGTGGCGTGGCTCGCGGCACCACACCGACTCGCGTTGTCGATCGCCGCGGTCGTCTGCCTCGTCGGCGGCGGTGGGCTGTTCCTGCGGCGCCGCTGGGTTGCCGCGTGCGCTCCGAATGGCGCCTGCGGTCGCCCCGTCGTCACTGCCCTCGTGAGTTCTTTTCTATCGCTTGGCGGGGTGTTGGTGGTGCTCGGGTTCTTGTATGCGTGAAGGGGTGCCGATGATTTTCGAGTCGACGATCACCTGCCCGACTTGCGGCACCAGGAAGGCTGAGACCATGCCGGCCGACGCCTGTCAGTTCTTTTACGATTGCACAGGCTGCGGCGAGCTTTTACGGCCAAAGCCCGGCGATTGCTGCGTGTTTTGCTCGTACGGCTCGATGCCGTGTCCACCCGTCCAGGCGAGCGATGCGCCAAACTGCAGCCCGCGCTGACCGGATGAAATTTTCTGGGCGCGGTGCCCTCTGTCATTTCCGCCGCGCCAGCGGATGCGCGCTTTCCACGAGGCGGCGCAGCCGCTCGCCCTGGACGTGGGTATAGATCTGCGTCGTCGCGATATCGGCATGGCCGAGCATCTGCTGCACGCTCCTCAGATCGGCGCCGTGATCCAAGAGGTGGCTGGCAAAGGCATGACGCAGCACATGCGGCGACAGGCGCGCGGGGTCGAGCCCGGCGGCCAGCGCCAATTCCTTCAAGAGCTGGCCGCAGCGCTGGCGGGTCAGATGGCCATCCGCGCCGCGCGAGGGGAACAGCCAGCGCGCCATTTTGGGATTGTGGGGCTGACCCTGCGGCAGGAAGCGGGTGCGGCATTCGAGGTAGGCGGTGAGCGCCTGGCGCGCCGGCGGGCTCAGCGGCACCACCCGCTCCCGGCCGCCCTTGCCGCGGACCAGCAGGAAGCGCGGATCGCGCTGCGCCCCGGCGAGCGGCAGTCCGATCAGTTCGGAGACCCGCAGACCGGTCGCGTAGAGGAGCTCAAGGAGACAGCGCAGTCGCACCCCCTCTTCGTCCGGCCAGGAAGCGGCTGCGTCGATCAGTTGCTCAACCTCAGTTTCGGCAAGAATTTTCGGCAGCGGACGACCGAGCCGCGGGGCGTCGAGGCCCGACGTCGGGTCGTCGACGCGCGCGCCGTCGCTGACCAGAAAGCGGAAGAACTGACGCAGCGCCGAGAGCCGGCGGGCGAGGGTTCGCGGCGCCAGCCGGCGCGTCGTCATGGCGGCGAGGTAATCGTGCAGCGCGCTGGCGTCGGCATCGTCGAGCGCGATCCCGCGGGCGGCGAGAAACCGCGCCAGATCAGCCAGGTCGTTGTGGTACGCCGCGAGCGTCAGGCGCGCCGCGCCGCGTTCGGCGGCCAGCATCTCGAGAAACGCCTCGACCCGGCGCGACCTCCGCTCGACACGCGGCGGCGGTTTATTTCGGGAAGCGCGCATCAGGCAGCACTTTCTCGACCGGAACCGACGGTGCGGGAAAATCCCAAGTGGCGAGCAACCAGCATCCGCCGAAGATCGCCAGCACCACAACGACAAGGAGAGAAATGCCGAGCCTTCCCATGCCGCCACCCGTATACCCGCCCAGTTTAGTTGTGCCGGGCGCCGCCGTGCCGATTGACGAAGAGGCGGCGCGTCATGCTAGTACCCTTGCCAAGGGTTGCGCGGAAGCGCGGCGTAGCAGCAGAGGCGCACGGTGGACCTTCAGACCAGGCAAACGGCCGGAACAGCGGCGCCGGCGCAGGGATTCTCGCCGCGCCGAACGATCGTTCTCGTCGGCCTGATGGGCGCGGGCAAGACCAAGATCGGGCGCCGTCTGGCGGCCCGCCTCAATCTATCCTTTGCCGATTCGGATAGCGAGATCGAGGCCGCGGCGGGCGAAACGATCGAGGAGATATTCCGCAATCGTGGCGAAACCGTGTTCCGCGACGGCGAGCGCCGGGTCATCGCGCGGTTGCTGACCCAGCCGGTTCATGTGCTGGCGACCGGTGGCGGCGCCTTCATGGACGCCGCGACCCGCGATCTGATCCGCCGCCGCGGCGTCTCTGTATGGTTACGCGCCGACCTCGACGTGTTGCTCGCCCGGGTCGCGCGCCGCAACAATCGGCCGCTGCTGGAGCAAGGCGACCGCCGTGCCGTACTCGCCGAACTGATTGAACGGCGCCATCCGATCTATGCCGAGGCCGATTTGATCATCGACAGTGGCGAGGGGTCGCTGGAGCTCACCACGGCGCGGGTGATTGCCGCTCTCAGCGCTTCCGAGCGGGGCTCGCAGCCGCCCGATCCGGAGCCCAGGCCGGAGCCCAGGCCGGAGCCCAGGCCGGAGATCGAGGGATGACCATGCCAGAGACCACCCACAGAACCGCCGCCGGCCGGATCGAGCGCGTCCGCGTCGAACTCGGTGAGCGCGGCTACGACATCCTGGTCGGTCCGGGCCTCATTGGGCGCGCCGGTCCGGAGATCCTGCCGCTCTTGCGCCGGAAGCAGGCTGTCATCGTCACCGATGAGACCGTGGCGCGCCATCACCTGGCGCCGCTCCGCGCCAGCCTCGCCGAGCACGGCATCGCCGAGCGTGCGGTCGTGCTGCCGCCGGGCGAAGGCACCAAGGATCTGGCCCATTTCGGGCGGCTCGTCGACGATATCCTCGGCGGCGGCGTCGAACGCGGCACGATGCTGGTGGCGCTGGGCGGCGGCGTGGTCGGCGACATTGCCGGGTTCGCCGCGGCGACCCTCTTGCGCGGTATCGATTTCGTGCAAATCCCGACGACCTTGCTCGCCCAGGTCGACAGCTCGGTCGGCGGCAAGACCGCGATCAACACCAGCGCCGGCAAGAACCTCCTTGGCGCCTTCTACCAGCCGCGCCTCGTTCTGGCCGACACGTCCAGCCTGGCGACATTGCCGCGCCGGGAGGTCCGCGCCGGCTATGGCGAGATCGTCAAATACGGGCTGATCCGCGACCTCGAGTTTTTCCAGTCGCTCGAAGCCGAGGGCGGCGCGATTTGCGATCTCGAGCCGGCGGCGCTGACGCGCGCGGTCATGGTGAGTTGCCGGATGAAGGCGGCGATCGTCGCCGCCGACGAGCGCGAAGAGGGCGATCGCGCGCTCTTGAATTTCGGCCATACCTTCGGCCATGCGCTCGAGGCGGAAACCGGGTTTGGTGACCGGCTCCTGCATGGTGAGGCGGTCGCGCTCGGCATGGTCTTGGCGTTCGATTTCGCCGTGTGCCTCGGCCTCGCCTCGGGGCAGGATGCCTATCGCGTGCGACGCCACATCGCCGATGCGGGTTTGCCGACCGAGCTTTCTGCAATCGGTCTCTCCGGCAGCGCCGCCGATCGGCTGATGGCGCATATGGGCAAGGACAAGAAGGTGAAGGATGGCGCGATCACACTGATCCTGCCGCGCCGGATCGGCGAGGTTTTTGTCATGCGCGACGCGCCGATCGGGGAATTGCGGTCGTTTCTGGCCGAAACCGGCTGAACCTCGCACCGTCGGCAGAGGAGAGCGAGGCCGTCGCTACATCCGCAGGGTGGGTATCTTGACGACTTGCGCCTGCGCGGCAGGCATTGCCGCTGCGCGGTAGAAATCGACGATGTAGACGCGAATTGCGGCGGTGAGGCTCGATGCCGTGCGCTCGCGGTCGATGTCGGTCACGAGGTCATGCGTCGTAAGCCGAAGCCGCTGCGCAATGTCGTGCAGGGCCTCCCACATAACCGGCTCCAGACGAACGCTGGTCCGGTGCCCGCCGACGACGACGTTGTGGATCACCAGGGAGGATGGAAGGGTCTCATGGGTGCGGCGCGGCCGCCGCGGCAATCCTGATCGCATTCCGGCATTTTATCCGTCAGCCGGACGATTGCAACCAATACGTGTCGAATATTTTGGAAAAAGTTATCCGGTTGCATATCATCGTAACCGTGTTTGCGTGCGGTGGCGAGAATTCAGCGCTGATCCTCGTCGGTGGCGAGCGTCGCCAGCGACAGCGCGTGAACGCGCGTGGCCAGCTCGTCAGCAAGTGTCTCGTAGACCAGCCGCTGCCGCGCCACCCGGTTGAGCCCAGCAAAAGCCGCGGCGACGATGGTCACGGCGAAATGGGTTTCGCCCTCCGCCCGCGCGCCCGCATGCCCGGCGTGGCGATGCGATTCGTCGACGATCACCAGCCGGGTCGGCGCGAACCGGTCGGTCAGCTTGTCGCGGATCGTCTCGGCAACGCTCACGGCGCGGCTGGCCTCTCCTTTGCCCCGCGCTCCTGTAGCGCGGCCGCGGCGGCGAGAAAGCCCGCGAGATCATCTATGACGTGGTGGATATAGTCGCTTTCGGCCTCCGCTGCCGCCCAGTCGAGCCCGTTCTTCACCCATGCCGTAGTCATGCCGAGCGCGGCGGCGGGCGCGAGGTTGCGCGCGATATCCTCGATCATCAGCGCAGTCTCGGCAGCGACCGCGTGGCGCCGCAGTAGGAGGCGATAGCCGGCAAGCGCGGGCTTCGGGTCGAAATCCGCGGCGACGATGTCGACGATGCCGCTGAACGAACCGCTGAGTTCGAGATGATCGAGCAGGCGTTGGGCATGGCCGACCGAGCCGTTGGTGTGGACGATCTTGCGCCCGCCAAGCTGTCGGAGCGCGGCAGCGAGCGCCGGGTCCGGCGGCACGCAGGCAAGGTCGATGTCGTGGACAAAGGCGAGAAATTCGTGCGGATCAATGTCGTCGCGCGTCATCAGCCCGCGCAGCGTCGTGCCATGTTCGCGGAAATAGCTGCGCCGCAGTTCGGCCGCCGCCTCCGGCGACAGCGACAGCCGCTCGCAGATGAACTCGGTCATGCGCCGCTGGACCTGATCGAACAGGCGGCAGGATGCCGGGTAGAGAGTGTTGTCGAGATCGAAGATCCAGGTCTCGACCGCACCGAGCGGGCAGCGCTCGCGCCGGGTGGTATATGCCATCTCTGATCCCGGACGTCTCAGCCGTTGCGAGCGCTCGAACTCATCGGGCGCGAACTCTATCGCGGTTGGCGCGGCGATGCCACCGCTGGGGTGGCGACATCGGGGTGCCGCCGATCTTCCGCGGCAAAGCTCGCGACGGTCGCGCGCAGGGTGGCGATGCCGAGCCCCTTTTCGGCGCTGGTCAGGTGGATCTCGGGGTGGGCGGCGCTGTGGAGGGCGAGTTCGGCGCAGACCGAGCCGGCGATCGTGGCGCGTGCGGTCAGCCCCAGCTTGTCCACCTTGGTCAGGACCACTTGGTAGGACAGACCAGCCGCATCGCACAGCTGCATGATCGGGCGGTCCGGCTCCTTGATGCCGTGCCGCGAATCGACCAACAGGTAGACCCGGCGGAGGCTCGCCCGCCCGCGCAGATAGTGTTTCACCAGCCCGGTCCATGCCGCGACCGCGCTCTTCGAGGCCGCGGCGTAGCCGTAGCCCGGCAGGTCGACCAGCATCAGCCTGTTGTCGAGCGCGAAGAAGTTGATCTGACGCGTGCGCCCGGGCGTGTTCGAGGTGCGCGCCAGCGTGCGCCGCCCGGTCAAGGCATTGACCAGACTCGACTTGCCGACATTGGAGCGGCCGAGGAAGGCGATCTCGGGGAGGCTCGCGGCGGGCAGCGACGCCCTATCACTGGCGCCGGCGATGAACTGGCAATCGCGGACGAATATGATCCGCCCCGCTTCGAGCAGCTCCGGCGCGATCTCGCGCGGCGGAAACAGGTCGCCCGCCGTCGCAGATCCGCTCAGGCGGCACCCGCGCGGTGCATGATCGTCCATTGCTGGGCGATGCTTAAAAGATTGTTCCATGCCCAGTAAATGACCAGTCCGGCCGGGAACGCCGACAGCATATAGGTGAAGACCACCGGCAGCAGCATGAACATGCGCGCCTGCACCGGATCGACCGGCTGCGGATTGAGTTTCTGCTGCAGGAACATCGTAACGCCCATCATCAGCGGCCACGCGCCGATCATCAGCGCATGCGGCGGGGTGAACGGTATAAGACCGAACAGATTGGCGAACGAGGTCGGGTCCGGCGCCGACAGATCGTGGATCCAGCCGAAAAACGGCGCGTGCCGCATCTCGATTGTCACAAACAGCACCTTGTAGAGCGAGAAGAACACCGGGATCTGGATCACGATCGGCAGGCACCCGGCCAAGGGGTTCGCCCCGACCTTCTTGTACATCGCCATGATTTCTTGTTGCTGGCGCGGCTTGTCGTCGGGAAAGCGCTCGCGGATCTTTTGCATCTCCGGTTGCAAGAGCTTCATCTTGCTCATCGCCGAATAGGATTTGTTGGCGAGCGGGAAGAACATGAGCTTGATGATCAGGGTCAGGAGCAAGATCGCCAGGCCAAAATTGCCCAGCAGCCCATAAAAGAACTGGAGTACCTGAAAGATCGGCTTTGTCAGAAACCAAAACCACCCGAAATCGATGGAATATTCGAACAGCGGGATGCCGGCGGCGCTGTAGCCGTTGAGCAGGTTGACTTCCTTGGCGCCGGCGAAGAGGCGGGTCGAGGTTGCCGCGGTGCCGTCCGCCGGGATCGTGATCACCGATCCGGTGAAATCGGTCTGGTAGCGATCGCTGCCGCCTTCAACGACATGAGTGAAGCGCGCCTTGATGGCCTCGTGCTGATCGGGGATCAGCGCCGTTTCCCAATACTTGTCGGTGAAGCCAAGCCAGCCGCCGGTGGAGTCGTAATCGACCGGGGCCCCGGGCGCGAGCGAGGTGTATTTGAGTTCGCGCAGCGACCCGCCGAGCTCGCCGATCAATCCTTCGAACAGGATGTAATACCCCAGTACATGGGGCGTCCCGGTGCGGCTTATCAGGCTATAGGGCGACAGGCTGACCGGCGTCGAGCCGGTGTTGCGCACCGCGTCCTTCACCGTGAACATGTAATTTTCGTCGATCGTGATCGTGCGGGCGAAGATGAGCCCGGCGCCATTGTCCCAAGTGAGGGTCACCGGGGAGGTCGGGGTCAGGGGACCGCCCGCGGCGGTCCAGTGCGTTTGCGGCCCGGGAACCTTGATGCCAGCGGCGCCGGCGACCCAGCCGAATTGGGCGAAATAAGGCTCCTCGGTCCCGGTCGGCCAGAGGAGCACAACCTCGGGGCTCTTCGGATCGACCGTGTCGTGATAGGTCGCCAGGGTTAAATC
>DASYZD010000181.1:0-12643 GCA_035946655.1 Allostellaceae bacterium
GCGTGCATCACCAGCTGCAGGTTCGGGCGCTTCAAGGCCGGATGCAGATAGGTCCGCGCGGCGCTGGCACGGCGGCGGCCGCCGCGGGTCTGCTGGCACCAGCCGATGCTGTCCTTGGCGCCAGGCGGCAGATCGTTGACGTCTTCGCGGTATTCGAGACCGATCTCCTTGCCCGCCTCGAGCGCGGCGGCGCAGATCGCCGGTCGGTCGATCTTCGAGGTGAAGAGCGGCCCCTCCTTGCCGCGCACTGCGCTCCCCTCGCCCTCCCAGCGCTCGGCCTTCCTGAAATAGGGCAGGCAATCATCCCACGACCAGCCGCGGTTGCCGAGTTGGGCCCAGTGGTCGTAATCCTCGGGTTGGCCGCGGATGTAGATCAGCCCATTGATCGACGAGGAGCCGCCGATGACGCGCCCGCGCGTGTAGTTGATGGCGCGCCCGTTGGTGCCGGGGTCCGGCTCGGAGGTAAACCCCCAGGTCAGGGTCTTATGGTTGAGCATCTTGAAGAACCCGGCCGGGATGTGAATGAGCGGGTTCCAGTCGCGCCCGCCCGCCTCGATCAGGACCACCCGCGTGCCGGGATCCTCGGTCAGCCGGTTGGCCAAGACGCAGCCCGCCGATCCGGCGCCGATGATGATGTAATCCGCCTGCATGATCCGCGCTCCTCCGGTGTCCGGCTGTGCCGGTCGGTTTTAGTGTAGCGCATAGTCTAGCGCATCGCGCCGCCGCCGGAAGCCGCCCGTGTCGGGACGGTTTGACAGAATGAGGGGCGAAGGCAAAAGTGGCGCCCTCCCTTAGAGCGGAGAGGTCCCACCATGGCGATCCCGGTGCGCAAGAGCGAGGCGGCGTGCGGCGCCGAGATCGTGTTCGACCTCTCAACGCCGATCGACGCGGCGATCTTCGGCGAAATCGAGCGGGCCTTCCACGCCAACATCGTGGTGTACTTCCGCGACCAGCACCTGAGCGAAGACCAGCACATCGCCTTCAGCCGCCGCTTTGGCGAACTGGAAATCCACATCGTCCAGAAATACCTGCTGCCGGGGCATCCCGAGATCCTCTTGATCTCGAACGTGCGCAACGCGGCGGGCGAGCATATTGGCCTCGCCGATGCTGGCTTCACCTGGCACAGCGATACTTCCTACCGGCGCTTGCCGAGCCGCTGCTCGCTGCTCTACGCCAAGGAAGTGCCGATAGAGGGCGGCGAGCCGCTCGGCGACACGGTGTTCGCCAACACGATCGCCGCCTACGACGCGCTGCCCGAGACGATGAAGCAGCGCCTAGAGGGCAAGAAGGCGATCCACCGCTATGCGATGCGGCGGCGCGTCGCCGACAGCCCGCGCCCGAAACTGACCGCCGCGCAACTTGAGGAGACGCCGGACATCGCCCACCCCATTGTGCGCACCCATCCCCATACCGGCAGGAAGGCACTCTACCTCACCGCGGGCGAGTGCATCGGCATCGAGGGGATGCGCGAGGACGAAGCGCTCCAGCTCATCGCCGAACTCGACCAGCATTGCGTGCGGCCGGAGTTCTGCTATCGCCACCAGTGGCGGGTGGGCGACCTGGTGATGTGGGACAATGCCAGCGCCATGCATCTGGCAATCTGCGATTACGCGCTGCCCCAGCGCCGGCTGATGCACCGCACCACCGTCATCGGCTCGCAGCCGTTTTAGGTCGCCTCGCCGGCGGCAAACCGCGGCATCACCTCGCGGGCGAAGAGGCGCATCGAGGCGAGCGCGGGGGCGAACGCCATCGTGTTGAAATTGACCTGGAGCGAGGCGTGCTCGAACCCGCCGAACTCGTCCTGCAGGCGATCGATCGTCAGGGCAATCTCGTCGGGCGTACCGATCCAGGCCGACCCCGAGGCGATCTGCTCGGCGGCGTTGGAGGCGCGCATTGCGGCGATCACCCTGTCGTAGCCGGGATAGTCTTTCGAGGTTCGCCCATCGAGCCAATCGGAGGCAGCGTCGGCCAGGGATTCGAGGTAAGCTTCGAGGAGGGGGGAGGCAAAGGCGCGGGCGCGCTCGCCGTCCCTCTCGCAATAGAGGTGAAAGGCGAGCATGACCTCGCCTTGGCCGGGATGGCCGGCCTTCTTCCACGCCGCGCGATAGGCTTGGAGGAGCGGGCGCATCTTGTCGGCGACAAAGGCGATCCCCATCACCGAATAGCCCATGCGCCCGGCGAATTCGAACGATTCGGGCGTCGTCAGCGCGGCGACATAGAATTTGGGCCTGGGCCGTTGCGTCGGCCGGGGCAACGAGGTGGTGTTCTCGATCACATGAAAGCGCCCGCGATGGCTGACATTCTCACGCGTCAGCAAGAGATCGACCTGCTCCAAGCCTTCGCGAAACCGCGCCACCGACTCGTCGGGCGAGCGGCTAAAGCGGCGAAATTCGTGCGGCAGAAACGCCCGGGCGAAGCCGACATCGAGCCGGCCCTGGCTCAAGGCGTCGAGCATCGCGATTTCGCCGGCGAGTTTCAGCGGATGGTTGAAGGCCGGCAGCACCGCCCCAGTCACCAGCCGCGCCCGCCGCGTGCGCTGCGCCGCCGCCGCGAGAAAGACGATCGGGTTGGGACTGTAGCCGCCGTAGTAGTGGAAATAGTGCTCGACGATCCGGATGTGGCTGTAGCCGAGCCGGTCGGCTTCCTCGGCGAGAT
Source organism: Allostellaceae bacterium (assembly GCA_035946655.1). GTDB lineage: Bacteria > Pseudomonadota > Alphaproteobacteria > ATCC43930 > CGMCC-115725 > DATARH01. The sequence continues at coordinate 2,656 of DASYZD010000181.1, forward strand.
CGAGCGCCTCCGAGAAATAGGCGTCCGCCGCTTTCTCTTCCGGCCGCACATCCGGGAAAAACTGCACGCCGAACTGCATCGGCTGCTCCGCGCGTGATCGCGGCGGTGCACCGCGCGCGGCCCAGGATAAAGCCGGGAACCCGTCGGTCAAGCACCCAGGCGCGGCGCCGTGCCTCCCCGGGGGAGGCTCGACGGCACTCGATCGGCTGTGCCCGCTCGACGCGGGTTCGCTGCTCATCGGCAGGTAGCCGATCGGGTTGCCCGACTCATCGGTGCGGCGGGCGACGACAACCCGCCGCGCACTGCCCGTCCTCGTCGCCGCGTCACGCGCGAAATCGCCCTCGGCCGATCCCGCTTGGTAGGCGCCCGCCAGCAGCCTTTCCACCGCACCCGAGTCGCTGGGCGCCGCCGCGCCAGGGAATTGGTTGTTTCCCTCCTGCCTCGCGCCGCGGTCTCGCCGGGATCGCCGAATCCAAGGGCTACCGGTTAGCGCAAGGCCAGATCGCGCACCGCCGCTCCGAACGAGGCCTGCGGCTGCGACGGCAGGACGCCGAGCCACTTTTCGCGCTTCTGCACGCACCCAAGGCTGGCGGCCTGGATCGCCCGCCAACTCGGCGTCCGCTCCACGGCGGCGAGCAGGCACTCGTCGAAAACGGTATAGGTGCGGTCGGCCTGACAGCCGAACGAGGGACGATCGGCCCGCGCCGCCGACAGGATGATCCGGTTTGGCGCCTGCATCGGGCTTCCGACAAAGGCGCCGCTGTAGCAGCTGGAGACGATGACCACCGTCGGTGCAGTGCGGCAGCCCACCGACAAGGCCCGCGCCAGATCGGCCGGATGCAGAAATTCTTGATGATAGGCCAGCCACACGCCCTCGCCCCGGCTGCCGTGCGAGGTGATAAAGACGAGACACCCTTGGCCGGGCTGCGGTCGCAACGCCGCGATCTGGCCGAGGATATGCGCGGCGGTAGCCGGCGCGACCGCCGGATCATCGAGCCGTCGGACGGCGCTCAGGCGATGAATATAGCCGCCCGGCACGCCGTGCATACCGAGCCAATCGGCGAACGCTTTGACGGCGTTGTCGAACACCGGCTGGGCGTTGTCGCCGGCGACCAGCACCGCCTGCCACCGGGGGGCGGCCGGCTTGGCGCCGAGCGCCTGCGCGCAGCCCAAACAGAGGACCAGGATCAGACAGACATAGCGGGCGAGGCAGGGCGGCATCGGCCGCACTATGGCACCGTTGCCGCCGGCGCGTCCAATTCCGCTTAGCCCTCGCGGGCAGGTGTGATCGCCGGCGCTTTGCGGTATGTTTATCGCGAACTGCCAATCCCGGTTGGCGTGCAAATTTTTGGATGAGACCGGTCATGGAACTTGGCGAAAGGCTGATAGCGAAGGGTTTGGCGAGCGCGTCCGACATCGAAGCGGCGCTCGCCCGTCAGACGACCGATGGCGGGCGATTGGGTGACAATTTGATCGCGATGGGGGTGGTTACCGCTGACCAGATCGCCTCGATCATCAACAGTGCACCTGCGATCCCTGCTGCGATCGAGGATACCGGGGTATCGGAGCGCACCCTCTTGCACCTATTGCTCAAGTTCATGCACGCCGAAGCCTGCGAGACGGTTCTCGAGCTCGCCGACCGGATAAAGCTGCCGCGCTCGCTGATCGGCAAGGTGGTCGAGGAAGCGTTGCGTCAGCGCTATATCGGGGCGACCGGGGCGACCAGCGATCTGGCGCTCTCGACGCATTATTCGTTGACCGAACAGGGCCGCAACGCCGTCAAGGAGGCGCTCGAGCAGAACGTCTATATGGGGCCGGCGCCGGTGTCGCTGGTTGCCTATCGCGACCAGATCGAAAAGCAACGCATCACCAATGAAGTTATGAAGGAGTCGCAGCTCCGCGAGGGTTTCAAGGGTCTGGTCGTGCCGGAAAACATGATCCGGCGGCTGTTGCCGGCGATCAACGCCGGGCGCAGCGTGTTGTTGTACGGGCCACCCGGCAACGGCAAGACGACGCTGTCGACGCGCATCGCCGGCCTCTTCAAGGATCCGGTCTATATCCCCTACGCCTTCGAGGTCAGCGGTCAGATCATCAAGGTCTTCGACGCCCAGATCCATCAGCCGATGCGTCTGCCGGAGCCGGCCCACGCGCCGCCGCCCGGCTTGGGGCTGCACCGCGAAACCCACGATCAGCGCTGGGTTCCCTGCCAGCGCCCGGTGGTGATGGCCGGCGGCGAAATGACGATGGACATGCTCGAATTGCAGTTCAACGTGGAAGCCAAGTTTTATGATTCGCCGCTCCACGTCAAAGCGCTCAACGGGATGTTTCTGATCGACGATTTCGGCCGCCAGCGGTTCCCGCCGAACGAATTGCTCAACCGCTTCATCGTGCCGATGGAGAGCCAGATCGACTTCATGAAGCTGAACACCGGGGCGAACTTTACGCTGCCGTTCGACGTCTTGTTGATGTTTTCGACCAATCTGGATCCCTCCGATCTGATGGATCCCGCGTTCCTCCGCCGCATCCAATATAAGATCCAAACGTTCGGGCCAAATCGCGATGATTTCCATCGGATATTTACTGCCGTGGCAAAATCCCGTGGTTTGACGTTTGAAGAAGATGTCTTCGATTACGTGGTCAAGATGTTATCGTCGTATGGGTTGGCGAATTATCAGCCGGGGTTTATCTGCAATCATGTGCTTGAAACCTGTAAATCCTTCGAGCTGACGCCACAGATCACCAAGGAACTCGCCGGTGAAGCGATGGCGAACCTCTATGTCGATATCGAGGAAAAGCTGATGGCAGCGGAAGCCGCGGCCCACTAATCGGCAACAAGCGGCGTCACTGGGCGACCCAGCCGCCGTCGATCGACAGCGCGGCGCCGGTAATGGTCGAGGCCGCCTCGCCGCACAGGAAGACCGCGAGCGCGCCGATCTTTTCGGGCGTCGTATAGTCGAGCATCGGCTGCTTCTCGCGCACCAGATCCGCGCGCGCCTGTTCGACCGCGATCCCCTGGTCCCGGGCACGCGCCTCGATCTGCTGCTCAACCAGCGGCGTCAACACCCAGCCCGGGCAGATCGCGTTGCAGGTGATGCCGTGGTTGGCGTTCTCGATCGCGGCCACCTTGGTCAACCCGACGAGGCCGTGCTTGGCGCTGACATAGGCCGCCTTGTCGCCGCTGGCGACGAGGCCGTGCGCCGAGGCGATATTGACGATCCGCCCCCAGCGCCGCGCGATCATCTGCGGCAGCGCGGCCTTCGCGGCGTGAAAGGCGGCCGAGAGGTTGATCGCGATCACCGCGTCCCAGCGCTCCTCGGGGAACTCGACGATCGGCGCCACATGTTGGATCCCGGCATTGTTGACGAGGATGTCGACGGCGCCGAATTGGCGGGCTGCTTCGGCGATGAGCGCGCGGATTTCCGCCGGTTTGGCCATGTCGGCCGCGAGGTAGATCGCCCGCACCCGATGGCGCTCGGCGAGCCCGGCGCGCAGGCGCTCGATTGCCCTGGGATCGCCAAAGCCGTTCAACACGATGTCGCACCCTTCCGCGGCGAGCGCGCTCGCGATGGCGACGCCGATCCCGCTCGTCGAGCCGGTGACGACGGCGCTCTTGCCCTTCAACATCAATTCCCTCCATGACCGGGCGGCGCGATTGTAAGGCGTGCCGCTCCGGTAGCCAACCAGCGCTGCCGGCGGCTTGCGCGCATCCGATCGGCGGGGCGAGGGGGCCGATCGGGGTTTGCATCCGAAGCGGCGAGGGTCTAAGCAAGCCCGATGCCGCCCAAACGCAACCCGCTCAATCTCAACCCGCTGCAGCTGAAGACCCTGACGCTGTTGCAGGAGCTGGCCCGCATCGCCGGCAAACCTGCCGGGGAAGAAGACGCGGGCGGTGTCGCGATCACCGAATTGCCCAACCCGCACGGCGATCATTTTCATCTAGGCGAGGCAGTCGTTGCCGCGCGCGACGCGACCGGTCTGCGCAACCCGGCAGTGTGGACCGCGCTCCAGCGCAAGGGCCTCATTCGCCCAAAGCTGCCCGAGGCGGTGATCCTGACCGCGCTCGGCCAGGAATACGATACCGGGCTGCGCGAGCGGATGCTCCACACCGCCGGCCATTAAGGGCTCCCGGGCCGTCTGACGGCCGGCTACCAGACAAACCCGGCGGCGACCGCGATCGGGGTTGTGCCGCTGTTGCCGATCGCGGCGTCGATTTTGTCGCGGTCGAGCCTCCCCTCGACGGTGAATTCGGTGGCGTGGATGCCGCCGGCGATCAAGAGGCTGTCGATCCCGGCGCGGGCGGCGCCGGCGATGTCGGTGCGCAGGCTGTCGCCGATCGCGAGGATATGGTCTCGTTCGGCGATCCCAAGGAGCGCGATAGAGCTATCGTAGACCGACGGATAGGGCTTGCCGTGCCAGCGCACCCGGCCGCCCTGCGCCTCGTATTGTTCGGCGATCGCGCCGGCGCACAACGCCGGCCGGCCGCCATGGATGACGACGAGATCGGGGTTGGCGCACACCATCGGCAGGTCGCGCGCGCGGGCGGCCCGCAATAGCGGCGCGTAATCCTCGTGCGTGTCCTCCCACTCGGCCGGGCCGGTGTTGAGGATGAAATCAGCCTCGTCCGGCGTCTCGACGAAATCGAGGTCGAGCCCCTCGCGGATTTCGAGGTCGCGCTCGGAGCAGATATGCAGACAATGCCGGCCCAGCGCCGCGTAGAACGGGTCGGTGCGATCGTGGATGTATTGCCAGGCCTCCTCGCCCGACGACATGACCGCGTGATAGAGCCCCTCGGGAACCCCGATTTTGGCGATGCGGCGCACGACGTCGTCGGCCCGGCGCGGCGCGTTCGACAGCAGCACCACCCGCTTCCCCCTCGCGATCAGCTGCGCCATGCAGTCGAGAACGCCGGGAAACGGCCGGATCCCGTCATGCACCACCCCCCACAGATCGAGGATGAAGCCGTCGTAAGCCGGCGCGAGGCCGCGCATGCCGTCGATCACGCGGAGTGTCATGGGCGTGGCTCAGAGAGAAAGACTTGCCTAGGTGCTGCTGAGCGGCCAGGGGGTCGGTAGAATCCTATGGCGTCGCGTGGCCGACATAATATCAGTTTGTCCGGTATCCGGAACGCCTCTCAATCGTGTTGAGCCGTGTTCCGATGTTGCGGCCCAAGTGGCGCTTCGACTCCCCACTGCAGCTTGCACAGACGAGAAGCCTTTTGCTGCCAAGATTTCAGCGAGCCCCCATTTTATTCTTGATACTAGCATCGGGCCATTGAAAGCCAGCGCTGTGTAAACCTGCACTAAACTCGCACCAGCACAGATTTTCTCATATGCGTCGGCTGCGCTTGTTACTCCGCCCACACCGATCAGCGGCAGCTGGCCTTCCGTCAACGTATACATCTGGGCAAGGAGTTTGGTCGACCTTTCAAAGAGCGGTCTGCCGCTGAGCCCACCGTCCTCAGTTCTTGCTGAGCTTTTAAGCCCAGAATGGTCAGTGGTCGTATTTGATATTATTATTCCATCGATTCCAGATTTTCTTGCTACAGTCGCAACATCTTTGCATTCAGATAACGAAAGATCAGGGGCGATTTTCACCAATAAAGGCGTCGCAGCACTCGTTGCATCGCGCGCAGCAACCACCCTTTGGAGTAATTGCTCTAAGGGGGCACGGCGTTGAAGATCGCGAAGCCCAGGTGTATTTGGCGAGGAAACGTTCACAACAAAGTAACTCACTAAGCCTGCTGCTCTCCGAATTCCCTCCTCATAATCAGACGCATCATCCTCAGTCTCTCGGTTCTTGCCGAGGTTCAGGCCGATAATCCCCTGTCGGCCTTGCCTCGCCCTCAAACGATTGCAAACCTCGGAGAGGCCACAGCTATTGAAACCCATACGATTTATGATGGCGTCGTCTTCCCTTAGCCGGAAAACGCGGGGCTTAGGATTGCCGTATTGTGGACGAGGAGTAACCGTGCCGACTTCGACGAAGCCAAAACGCCAGCTTTTGAGGATATCGTCGGGGACCCGCGCGTCCTTATCAAACCCCGCCGCCAAGCCGATAGGGTTCGTGAAAGTCAGATTCCAAACACACTGCGAAAGAAGCCGTGGGTCGGGCTGACGAGCGGACTTCTCGACCATTAACTCGCCCAGGCGCACCTCTAAGCACCGGATCGTTAGGTCTCGTGCAGTTTCGGGCTGGAGGAGTCCGAAGATCGGACGGGCCAATGGATATAGGTTCGGCATATCGGCCACGTCGCAAGCTGGTTTCTAGGAGGACACCACATCTAGCGCATCACGACAAACAGATACGCCAACCTATTGATGGCTCGGCTCGCCCCATCTCTCCAGCCCTAACGCGGCGGCGAATCGACGCACAAACTCAGGTCAGCACCAGTTCGGCCCGGCCCAGCCCATCGACCTCGACCACCGCCCGGTCGCCCGGCGCGGGGAACTGGATCGGCACCATGCTGCCGGTCATCACGACCATGCCGCGCTTGAGCGGCGTGCCCGCGCCGGCCAGCGCGTCGGCGAGCCAGGCGAGAGCGTTCAGGGGATTGCCCATCACATCGCCGCCTCGGCCCCGGCCAATCTCGCGCCCGTCGATGGTCAGGCGCGCGGATAGGTGCGCGAGGTCGAGAGGGCGCCAACCGGCAACCGGCGGCGCCAGCACCACCCCGACATTCCAGACGTTGCCGGCGACCATCGCCGCCGCGCTGAGGCGCTTGTAATCATGACGCAGATCCTCGAGGAGCTCGATCGCCGCCATGCAGCTTTCGACCGCATGGGCGACACGACCCGGATCGCCGCCTCGCGGCAGATCCTCGCCAAGCCGCACCGCGATCTCGGTCTCGATTCCGAGCCGGCAATAATTCCCGACCGAGAGCTCGGCCCGGCCGTGATGCACCTCAGTGGCGAAGATCGCGCCGTAGATCGGCTCAGCGACGCCGCACAGCTGTTGCATGATCGGCGTCGTCAGCCCGATCTTGTAGCCGGCGACGGCGCCGCGCCCGCGCGCAGTTTCGATGTCCTCGAAAACCCGGCGGATCCGGTAGGCTTCGGCCAGGCCCGCGGGCATCAGCTCGGCCGGCAGGATGTCGATTTGCCGCCGCTCGCGGAACAGCGCCACGACGCCTTCGGCCTTCCGCCGGATGTCGAGATCGGCCAATTTCTTCACCTCCATCACCGAGATCCCGGCGAAGGCCGGGATCCATTCACCAACAGCCCGAGCGCTTGCACGATGGGTCCCGGCCTTCGCCGGGATCGCGGTTCGGGATATTTCGCGCCATGCCCGCGCCGCCTCCGCGACAAGCTTACGGCCGCGCGCGCAACTCGCGGCGGATGATCTTGCCGGTCGCGGTCAGCGGCAATTCGTCGACAAACACAATTTCGCGCGGCGCCTGATACCAGGCGAGGCGCCTGCCGACAAAGGTGCGGATTTCTTCGGCGAGCGCCGGGCCAGGCGTCGCGTCGGGCCGCGCCACGATAAATGCCCGGACGATCTCGCCGCGCACATCGTCGGGACGGCCGACCACCGCCGCCATCAGCACCGCCGGGTGTTTCATCAGGCAATCCTCGATGTCGGTCGGGCCGATGCGGTAGCCGCCGCTCGAGATCAGATCGTCCTCGCGGCCCTTGTACCAGATGTAGCCATCGGCATCCTCGATCGCGACATCGCCGGTCAGGCACCATTCGCCGGCAAATTTCGCCGCCGTCGCTGCCGGATTGTTCCAATAGCGAAGGAACATCACGGGATCGGGCCGTTTGGCCGCGATGATGCCGGTCTCGCCCGGTGCGACCGGCGCGCCGTCGGGCGAGACCACCGCCACCCGGTGTCCGGGGATCGCCCGGCCCATCGAGCCCGGCCGCACCGGAAACAAGGACGCGCAATTGCCGACGAGGAGGTTGGCTTCGGTCTGGCCATAAAACTCGTTGACCGCGACCCCCAGCGCCTCCTGTGACCAGCTGAGAATGTCTTGCCCAAGCGCTTCGCCGCCGCTCGCCACCGAGCGCAGATCAAGGCCGAAGCGCTGGCGTGGGGACCGAACCGGGCGCATCATCTTGAGCGCGGTCGGCGGCAGGAAGGCGTTGCGCACGCCATGCCGGCCAATCAGGGCAAAGGCCGCCTCAGGGTCGAATTTAGGGGCGCGGTGCGCCAGTACCGGCACGCCGAAATAGAGGCTCGGCAGCAGCACGTCGAGGAGCCCGCCGATCCAGGCCCAATCGGCCGGGGTCCAGTAGAGGTCTCCCGGCTGCGGAAAGAAATCGTGCGGCAGTTGCACGCCGGGCAGGTGCCCGAGCAGCACCCGGTGGGCGTGGAGCGCGCCCTTGGGCCGGCCCGTCGTGCCCGAGGTGTAGATGATCAATGCCGGGTCGTCCTTGCCCGTATCGGCCGGAGCGAACGCGTCGCGCGCGCGCTCCAGCGTCGGCCAGAACAGCGGGTGCCCGCCGCCGTCGCCATCGACCACCAGAACGGTCGCCAGATCCGGCAGGTCGCGGGGGATTTTGGCAAGATTGTCGCTGTCGGTAATGAGCGCCCGGGCGCCGCTGTCGGTGAGGCGATGTTCGAGCGCATCGGGGCCGAACTGGACGAAGAGGGGCACCGCCACCGCGCCCAGTTTGTAGATCGCCAGATGCGCGATCGCGGTCTCCGGGCGCTGCGGCAACAAGACGCCGACGCGGTCGCCAGGCCGGACGCCAAGCCCAAGGAGGACGTTGGCACAGCGGTTGGACAGCCCCTTCAGCTGGTCGAAGCTGAAGCGCTCGACGGTACCGTCGGGCGCCTCGTAGATCAGCGCGAGCCGACCCTCACCGGTGGCGTGCCGATCGCACGCCGCGACGCCGATGTTGAAGCGTTCCGGCAGCGCCCAGCGGAAAGAGCGAATGACCTCGACATAGCTATCGGCGCGGTGAAGCATTGCCGCCTCGTCTGTCGCGGTCTTTTATCATAAGGCGGCCATGACGTCCCTCTTCGCAAAATCCCCGCCAATTTACGGTCGGGAAGACGCGAGTACGCGGCGCGTTGACAGAGGGGCTTGGCCGCGGCGGGCGGAACCGCGAGGATGAGCGGAGCGCGGAGAACGCCCTCGCTTCAAAAGATGAACCCAACCCGGTCCGTGGACAGCTTTGGCCTCGATCGTCGCGCCTATTCGCCGCGCCAGGCTTTCGCGATCGGCTCGGCGCGCCAGCGGCGCTATCGGCTGCGCCTGTCGCGCTACATGGTTCTCGCGCAAGACATCAGCGATTGGGCCGGTGCCGCGGCATTGGCGGGGCGAGGTTTGACAGTGCTCGATGTCGGCTGCGGCTGGGGGCCCCTGTTGTGCCAACTCGAAGCCGAGCCCCATTTCGACAACATCGGGATCTCGGGCTGCGATACGACACACACGGTCCTCTATAAACCGGAGCTGTATCGGGAGTTCTTCATCGGCGATCTGGCCCGCGGGTACCCCGAGATCGAGTCCGAGCGTTACGATGTCGTCGTCTGCGAGCAGGTGCTCGAACACCTCGACCGGCTCGATCGGGCGATCGCGACACTGGTGCGGGTGACCCGCCCGGGAGGCATCCTCGTCATTGGCGTGCCGATCTTCTTTCCGCCGCTGCATCTGGCCCGCAAGTACCTCGTTCCCCGGCTGGCCCGGATTCTCCGGCATCCCGAAACCGCCAGCCATCTCCAGGCGTTTTCGCTGTTTTCCTTTCTGCGTCTGTTGCGCGCCCACCCCGCCATCAGCGTCGTCAAGGCACGCGGCTTTCGCATCATCTCGGGCGGCTTATTGCGGCCCTTAGAGGATTACCGGTGGTGGTGGCGGCTCAACCGGCAGCTGGGCGAATGGCTGCCGGCGCTGTGCATCGAGGTCCAAATCATCCTGCGCAAATCGCACGCGGGAAGCTGAGCGTCCCGAAGCTGAGCGTCCCCCGGGTGCGGCGGCTACAGCCCGAGCACCTCGTTCATGCCGTAGAGCCCGGGCTTGCGGCCGACGAGCCACAGCGCGGCGTGG
>DASYZD010000182.1:0-7475 GCA_035946655.1 Allostellaceae bacterium
CGTCGAGGTGCCGGTCATGCTGTCGGTCGTGTGGCTGGTGCTGCGCACGCCAAGCTGGTACGAGCGCGGCGCCGCGCGGCGGTACAGGGGTCTGGGGTGATGGCGAACGCGTTGCGGGACAAAATCGCGGGCGGCCGGCTCGCCGTCGTTATGGCGGCGCACAACCCGCTCTCGGCGCGCCTCGCCGAGGAGGCAGGGTTCGACGGCGTCTGGGCGAGCGGTTTCGAATTGTCGGCGGCCTATGGCCTCCCCGATGCGAGCCTCCTCTCGTTCACCCAGCATCTCGAGATGACCCGCGCGATGATCGAGCAGGTCAGCGTGCCGCTGGTCGCCGACCTCGATACCGGCTACGGCAATGCGATCAACGTCGCCCATGTCGTCGGCGCCTATGCGCGGGCCGGCGCGGCGGCCGTCGTCATCGAGGACAAGACCTTCCCGAAGGATACCAGCCTCCTCGCCGGCGCGCGGCAGGAGTTGGTGCGCGTCAGCGAGTTTCAGGGCAAGATCGAGGCGGCGCGCGCGGCCGGGGCGGGCCACGATCTTCTCGTCATCGCGCGCACCGAGGCGCTCATTGCCGATCTCGGGATCGCGGAAGCGCTCTCGCGTGGCGCCGCCTACGCCGAAGCCGGCGCCGACCTTCTGCTGATCCACTCCAAGCAGAAGACCCCGAACGAGATCGTTGCCTTCGCGGCACGTTGGGAGGGCGGGGTCCCGCTCGTCATCGTGCCGACCGCGTACCCGCAATTGACCGAGGCGAAGGTGAAGGCGCTCGGCAAGATTGCGATCGTCATCTACGCCAATCACGCGGTGCGGGCCGCGGTCACCGCGATGCGCGAGACCTTCGCCGCGATCCGCCGCGACGGCGGTATCCACGAGGTCGACCGACGCATCGCCTCGGTCGAGGATATCTTCGAGTTACAGCGCGTCGCCGCGATGAAGGCGGCCGAGAAGCGGTATCTGCGCTAGCCGCGCCGGCCACCGCCGGGGGCAAATTGCGGTGCCGACGCCGACGCCGGCGGCACCACCTGCAACTTCAATTTCCGCGACGCCGCGACCAGGCCGCCGGTCAGCTTCGCGACGACCTCGGTTGGCCGATACGCGAGGTGGTCGGCGCGCTCGGCCTCGGCCGCCGTTCCAGTTCGACGGCAAGCGGCACATCGCCGTGCAGTCGGGTTGGGGTGTCGATTGCGCGCGGATGCAGGCGCGGCTCAATCTGGTTCGGCGACATGAGTTCCCCGACGTGCCGCAGGGTGGCGCGATCCGGGTCTTGAATAGCGTGCGTGTAACAGTGCACCCTTACCGCGATTTGCGACAAATTCGAGCAGGCCGGCGAGATCAGCATGGGCCTGATCGATGTGCCGTTCGACATCGCCAATTTGCGTTGCGAGGTCGGCGAGGCCGAGGCGCACACCCGCATCGGCTGGTTCCGCTCGGTGTCGAACCTGCCGCATGCATTTGCGGTGCAGTCGTTTGTCGGCGAGCTCGCACATGCGGCGGGCGCGACCCCAAGGACATGCTGCTGGAGCTGATCGGTCCGCCGCGGATCTTCGATCCCCGCAAATCGCAAGGAGCGCAAGGCTATACGAATTATGGCGACCCGCTCGAGACCTATCCGATCGACACGGCGCGGCTGCGGCGGGTGGTCGATGTCGTCGCCGACAAGGCCGAGTGGGGCAAAACGCTGGCGCCCGGCCATGGCCAGGGGATCGCCGTCCACCGCTGTTTCCTCAGCTATGTCGCCACCGTCGTCGAGGTCGCGGTCGACGCGAAAGGCAAGTTGACGGTGCCGCGCGTCGACACCGCGATCGATTGCGGCTTTGCCGCCAACCCCGAGCGCATCTACTCGCAGGTCGAAGGAGCGGCGACGATGGGGCTCAGCCTCGCCAAATATGGTGAGATCAGCTTCAAGAATGGTCGCGTCGTGCAAAACAATTTCGACGTCTTCAAGGTGATCCGCGTCGGCGAGGCGCCGCAGATCACGCTTAATGCAACGGCCTTAGCGTTGCGGCATTCTGCGGGGCAGGTTGGAGCGGTTGCCTCGGATAGGGGCTCTGCGCCTCCTCGCCCAGAGGAAAGCGCGGGCTGCGCCGCCACATTGGAGCATTCGCGGCGCTCGCACCTGATCGGAATAATATCAATAGCCTTTAGATCGAATGCTATATTGACGCCTATTGGCCAAATGCCATCTTTTAAGTCGACGGACTGCAATATTCAATTAATCCAATTTGATCTAGGCTGCATTCGAACAACGCAGCTTTAGGGTATTTCGAGATGAACGCGATCCTCTGGGCAATTGCGATATGGCAGGCATGCTGTTTGGGTTGGGCAGCCCGGCCGAAGGTTTAAGCGCCAATGTTCTGACCGGATCGTACTTCCGGGCCTGGCAGTCTCTCGCAGTCGCGATTTCACCAGGCCATAGATCATCGCGATCAGGGCAACGCCAACCAAAACACCGGGCGGCAGGCGCTGGCGCCAATCCACATTTTGGCACGTGCCAATGCGTCCATTCTTTCCCCCTCTATAGATCGGCATCCCCCAATGCCAATTCTTTAATTCCAACACATAAATCCGGATCCCGCATCAACCCATAGTTGCTGATCCCTTCATACAGCGCATGTCTTGTGGTGCGGAGCACTGCTCGACGCATCTAGCCGTCGGCGATTGACAACCCGGGCCCTCGACGGTCTGATCCGCGCAGCGGTTTCGCGCAGGGAGGGTAGGGTGGCCAAATTCAGGATTGCGACCCCGGCGGGCGCCAGTTTCACGCTCGCCGGCGGTGGCTACGCTTATGAAATGGAGGCGTTGGTGCCGATCGACGCCGAGATCTATGAGATCCCGGCGGGTTCGGAAGACGAATTCGTCGCCGCGGCGAAGGATGCCGACGCGCTCTATGCCAAGGGCAGGCCGATCACCAAGCGGATGATCGACGGGCTGCAGCGCTGCAAGATCATCGCGCTCGGCAGCGTCGGCGTTGATTCGGTGGCGGTCGATGCCGCGACGGCGAAGGGCATCCCGGTCACCAACTGCCCCGACACCTTCATCGAGGAGGTCGCCGACCACGCGATGCGGCTGATCCTGGCGACGCACGGCCGCCTGGTCGAACAGGACCGCATGGTGCGCGAGGGCCGCTGGGCGGAAGGCCGGCCGGCTTTATTGAAGATCCCGCGGCTGCGCGGGTTGACGCTGGGCCTCATCGCCTTTGGCCATGTCGCACGCGCCGTCGCCGAGCGCGCCAAGCCCTTCGGCCTCCATATCATCGCCTACGACCCGTTTATCGAAGAGATGGTGATGACCGAGCGGGGAGTGGAGCCGGTCAGCCTCCCCGAGCTCCTCGCGCGTGCCGACATCATCTCGATGCACTCGCCGGCGACCGCGAGCGCCCAGCGGATGATCCGCGACGAGCATTTCCGCCAGATGAAGAAAACCGCGATCTATGTCAGTACCGGACGGGGTCCGACGACCGACGAGGCGGCGCTGATCCGGGCGCTCGACGAGGGCACGATCGCCGCGGCGGGGCTCGACGTCCTCGAACAGGAGCCGCCCGGCGGCAACAATCCGCTATTGCGGATGGACAACGTCATCCTGACCGCGCATGTCGCCTCGGCGACCGCACGCTTCGATCCGGCCCGCCGGCGCCGGGTCGGACTCGAACTGTCGCTGGTGCTGAGCGGCAAGTGGCCGTTGTCATGCGTCAACCCGGCGGTGCTCGCCTCGAGCGGCCTCAAGCGCTGGCAGCCGGTATCGATGGAACGCGGCCCCAATTCCTGAGCCGACGGGTGCAATGCGCACGGTCAGCCGCCGTCGATCGGTGACAAAGGCGATCACCTATCGCGTGTTGATCATGTGCCTCGACTTCACCACGATCTATCTGTTTACGGGGACAGTACGTGTGGCGGTGGGGTTCATGATCGCGAGCAATGTATACACGACAATCGGGTATTTCTTGCACGAGCGGGCATGGGCGCGGATCGCGTGGGGGCTCAGTAGCGCCTGACGGCGCCCGGCCTCGTCGCAATCGTAGGAGGGAGGAGACCATGGCTGATGACCGCTGGGGGCCGGGGGCCGAGCCGATCCGCTATCCCGACCCCGACATCAAGGTGCTCGATGAGCGCTTCCGGAAATATGTGCTCGGCAACGCCGCGATCGAGCGCATCGCCGGCGGGTGCCGCTTTACCGAGGGGCCGGTGTGGTTTGGCGACGGGCGCTACCTCTTGTGGAGCGACATCCCGAACGACCGGATCATGAAATGGGAGGAGGAAACCGGCGCCGTCAGCGTCTTCCGCCAGCCCTCCAATTACGCCAACGGTAACACCCGCGACCGGCAGGGGCGCCTCATCACGTGCGAGATGGATGCGCAGCGGCTGACCCGCACCGAATATGACGGCACGGTGATGGTGCTCGCCGAGCGCTTTGATGGGAAGCGGCTGACCGGCCCCAACGATGTCGTCGTCAAATCGGACGGCTCGGTCTGGTTTTCGGACAATGGCGCCGGCACCCGCGGCAACTATCTCGGGCACAAGGCGGAGTGGGAATTGCCGCTCAGGGTCTATCGGCTCGACCCCCAGAGCGGCGAGATGACGGTCGCGGTCGGCGATATGAGGCGGCCGAACGGTCTCGCCTTCTCGCCCGACGAAAAGCTCCTTTACGTCGTCGACACGCCAGGCCCGGGGCAGCGCACGATCCAGGTCTACGATGTCGTCGATGATGGCACGAAGACGGCCAACAGGCGCGAGTTCTGCAGCGCCGAACCGGGCGGCTCGGACGGCATCCGGGTCGACACCGACGGTAACATCTGGTGCGCCTGGGGCGGCGGCGAAGCCGAGGACGGGGTTGCGATCTATGCCCCCGACGGCAAAATGATCGGCCGCATCATGCTGCCCGAGCGCTGCGCCAACGTCTGCTTCGGCGGGCGAAAGCGCAACCGCCTCTTCATGACCGCCAGCCAGTCGGTCTACGCCCTCTACGTCGAGACCCAGGGGGTGATGGGCGGGTAGGGACGCGGCGGAATACGCTTCGCTTTTCCGCCCTACGTTGGCGTCGGTTCACGGAGGCCCCCATGGCATCGATTGAAGATACCGCACTCACGGCCGAAGGCGCGAAGCCGGCGCTCAAGCTCAACTTTCTCTCACACGGCACGCTGGAGAGCCGCGATCTGGCATTCTCGCGGCGATTCTACGAGGAGTTTCTCGGCTTCGACGTGGTGCAGACGAGCCCGATCTCGCTGCTGATTCGCCTCGGCGGACCGAACACGATCGCGGTCGTCTACAGCAAGCAGCCGCATGAGATGAACCTCCTCAACCACAACGGGCTCGATGTCAGCACCAAAGATGAAGTGGACGAGGCGTACCGCACGGTCTGCGCGGGGGCCGAAGAATGGCGCCTCAAGAAAATCTCAAAGCCGCATCTCCAGCATGGCACCTACAGCTTTTTCTTCTGGGATGGCGACGACAATTGCTGGGAGATCCTGACCAACCCGGAAGGCGGTTACAGCTGGCTGTTTGAACGGGGCGACCTGGCGGGCAAGGGTCACCTCGACCGCAACTTCAAGCGGCCTGGCTTTAACAGCTGAGGGCGCGCGCCGTCCCCCGCGATCCCCGGGCCAAGCCCGGGGAGGGGAGGGTAGGAGTGGGGCTTATCAGTACGGGCTGGTGCTGCCGCCGGCTGCCGATTTTGGCGACGCGCCGGTGTTCGACCCTTCGCGCATCTCGGCGATCGCGGCCGCCGCTCCCGCCCTGACAAACGCGGTGTCGCCGCCGACCGTGACGAACTTGAAGCCCATCTCGATCATCCGCTTGGCGTAAGACGGCGCGCCGCAATGGATGCCGGGCTGGACATTGTGGCGTTTGCAGGCGTCGAGGACTTTTTTCAAGGCGGCCATCATCCAGTCGTCGGGCTTGTCGCCGCCCGGCGGATGGCCGTAGGAAATCGACAGATCGCTGGGCCCGATATAGACCGCGTCGAGGCCGGGGGTCGGCAGGATCTCATCGAGCTTGTTGATCGCCTCGGCGGTCTCGATCATCCCGAAGGCGACGACGATGTCGTTGGCCTTGGCGTGGTAGTCGGCCCCGCCGTAGAGCGATGCGCGGATCGGCCCCGAGCTGCGGTGGCCCAACGGCGCATAACGCATCGAATCGACAAATCTCTCGGCTTCGGCGCGGTTGTTGATCATCGGGCAGATGATGCCGTAGGCACCGGCGTCGAGCGCCTTCTGGATGTGCGCGGGGTCGTTCCACGGCACCCGCACCAGGGGCACCGTGCCGGTCGTCGAGATGCCCTGCAGCATCGGCACCATCATCGAGTAGTCGATCATCCCGTGCTGCATGTCGACGACCAGCGAATCCCAGCCGGCATGCGCCATGACCTCGGCGGAAAAGCTCGACGGGACGCCGAGCCAGCTGTTGACGACGGCGCGGCCCTCCGCCCAGATCTCCCGTACTCCATTCGCGCGCGCCATAGTATCCTCCAAAATTGCCGGGTTAAGTTCGCCCGATCCCGCCAGCTATACGGACACCTGTCAAGCGCCGTCGCCTATCCCAGCACCTCCCGGTTGATGACATTCTCGCGGTTGGGTTTGCCGTCGAGGACGCTGAGGATGTTCTGCACCGCGACCACCGCCATGCGGTCGACCGCCTCCTTTGTCACCCCGGCGACATGCGGCGCGGCGATGAAGTTCGGCAGCGTCAAGAGAGGGTTGTCCTGGGGGGTCGGTTCCTGAACGAAAACATCAAGCGCGGCGCCGGCGATGCGGTTCGCCTGCAAGACGTCGTAGAGCGCCTTCTCGTCGACGATGCCGCCGCGCGCGGTATTCACCAGGAAGGCGGTGCGTTTCATCCGGGCGAGCCGGGCGGCGTTGAAGAGCCCGGTCGTCTCCGGCGTCTTCGGGCAGTGGATCGTGATGAAGTCGGCGCGCGCGACCCCCTCGTCGAGATCGTGCACCGGCTCATAGCCGGAGCCGCGGATCGTCTCGGAATAGATGTAGGGGTCGTAGACGAGGACATTGGTTTCCATCGCCGCGAAGCGCCGCGCCGAGCGGGTGCCGATCTTGCCGAAGCCGACGATCAGCACCGTCTTGCCGTAGAGGTCGACCGGCATCTCCTTGTAGCGGTCCTGCCAGCGGCCCTCGCGGACGAGCGCGTTCATCTGCGCCCCGCGCCGCGCCAGGCTCATCGTCAGAAAGACGCCCGCCTCGGCGACGCTGACCGAATTCGAGGTGCCGCCGATCATCAGCGGCACCTTGCGGCGAGTCAGCGCCGGTACGTCGACCGCGTCATAACCGACACCGATGCGCGAGACGACTTCGAGCATCGGCGCCGCATCGAGCTCGGGGTCGCTGAACGGCTGCACGCCGAGGCAGATGCCGCTCGCCTCCTCAAGCACCTTGTGGAACTCGGCCTTGGTGATCGTCGGCACGAACTCGACCGCCTCGACATCGTCGCGGGCCTCGATCACCCGCCAGCCGGATTTCGACATCGTCG
>DASYZD010000183.1:0-7027 GCA_035946655.1 Allostellaceae bacterium
CATTGTGAATAATTACGTCGCCGGCGAACAGACGTGGATTTCGCGGTTGGCGAGGAGGTCGCGGGTCTTTGCCGCATAGGCGGCCATGTGCGGCGAGCGGGCGTGCGCCCCGAGATGGTCGAGGCTTTCCCATTTCTCGACGACGACAAAGGTGTCCGGGCCGAACTTGGCGCCGGGGCCGCCCTCGGCGTCGATCACCGGGGCGTATTCGATGCACCCCTGTTCGGCGTGGACCGCCGGCATGTTGGCGCGGAAGGCGGCCAGCACCTCGTCGCGCTTGCCGGGTTTGGTGGTGATGATGGCGAGAACCTGGATCATCGCGCTTCTCCCCTCGTGCGTTTGGTGGCGAATGGCGGCAGGATAAGGGGATCGCGGATCGGAGGATAGCAGGATGGCGCAGCGCGGCATGAAGTTCGGCATCTTTCTCGCGCCGTTTCATCGCCTTGGCGAGAACCCGACCCTGGCGATGGCGCGCGACATGGAGCTGATCGAATGGCTCGATTGGCTCGGCTATGACGAGGCGTGGATCGGCGAACACCATTCGGCCGGCTGGGAGGTGATCGCGTCACCCGAGATCTTCATTGCCGAAGCCGCCTGCCGCACCCGCAACATCAGGCTGGGCACCGGGGTGACGAGCCTGCCTTATCACCACCCGTTCCTGGTGGCGCAGCGTTTTGTCCAACTCGACCACATGACGAAGGGCCGGGTGATGCTCGGCTGCGGCCCGGGCGCGCTTCCATCCGACGCCTACATGATGGGGATCGAGCCGGTGCACCTGCGCCGCCGCATGGAAGAGTCGCTCGACGCGATCATCGCGCTCCTGCGCTGCGAGGAGCCGGTGACGATGGCGACCGACTGGTTCGAATTGCGCGAAGCCCGCCTCCATCTCGCGCCCTATTCCGACCCGCGCTTTCACATCGCCGTCGCCAGCACGATCACCCCCTTTGGCATGGTCGCGGCCGGGCGCCACGGGCTTGGTGTTTTGTCGATCGGCGCCGGGCTCCCCGGCGGGCCCGAAGCGATGGCAAGCCAATGGAAGATCGCCGAGGATACCGCCGCCCAGCACGGCGCGAGGATGAACCGCAAGGATTGGCGGATCGTCGTCGGGATGCATATCGCCGAAGACGACGAGGAGGCGCTGCGCCAGGTCAAAGCCGGCGAGCGCCACGAAACGACGAGCTATTTCGAGGAGACGCTCGGCCGCGTGCCGGGGACTTCGGCCGACCCGGTGCGCGACGGCGTCCGGACGCTGACGACGCTGGTCGGCTCGCCCGAGACGGCGATCCGGGTCATCGAGCGCTTGCTCGCGGCGAGCGGCGGCGGGTTCGGCGGCGTCATGTTCCGCGCCCACGAATGGGCCAACCGCGAAGAGACGCTGAAGAGCTATGAACTCTTCGCGCGCTATGTAATGCCGCATTTCCAAGGCTCGGCGGCGCCGCTCGCCCAGTCCAACGCCTGGATCCGCGACAACCGCCGCCGCATCCTCGGCAACAATGTGGAAGCGGTGCGGCGCGCCTTTACCGATACCGGGCGGGCGGTCCCCGACGAATACCGCTACCGCACGGTCGGGGCACAGGACGTCGACCCGGCGGCGGAGGGGTGATCAAAGCGCGAGTGGCGCGTAAGTTATTGCCGTCATTCGGCTGGCCGTGAATACGCCACCACACCGAACAGATCTGGCCGTACGGTTACTAACATTTTCTGAGTCTTTATAGAAATACCGGACGAAGATTGGCCTAATAATTAAGAAAATGTGAACTACTTCACAACCGGCGAATGGCCTTTCCACTATGTTGCCGAGGGAGCCGAATACGGCGCCAGGCAGCAATCCGATGCGAATCTCAATGCCGTTGCGATGGATCGAAGAGCGGGAGGCGAGGCGGGTCCTCGCGACCGCACGGTGCGATGCGCCGCCGGCGCCCTACGCGCCGGTCGCGGCCAAGGCGGCCTGGCGGAAGCGAGTGCGCCAATGGGTTAACTCCCCGCCGGCGGGCGCCAATTCCGAGGCGAGCACGGTACCCGGCGCCGCGGTCGAGCCGCGGCGGTCCTAGAGAAGTGGATCCCGGCGTTCACCGGGAATCCGGATTTTCGGTTGGGTCCGGATTTTCAGTAGGTAACGCGATCGCTCAAATATGCAAACATGGCGGCGATGCCGCTGATCCCCTCCCGGCGCGGGCTGGTCCCGCCGTTTATCGCGATGGATGTGCTGCGCGAGGCTTCGGCGCGCGAAGCGGCCGGCCAATCGGTCATTCATCTCGAAGTCGGCCAGCCCGGCACCCCGGCGCCACGGGCGGTACTCGAGGCGGCGCGCGCGGCGCTGGCGAATGATCGCCTCGGCTATACCGACGCCCTCGGTATTGCGGCCCTGCGCGAAGCGATCGCCTGGCATTACCGTGACCAATATGGCGTTGCCGTCGAGCCCGGCGAGATCGTCGTCACTACCGGCTCGTCGGCCGCCTTCCAATTGGCGTTTCTCGCCGCTTTCGAAGCCGGAGACCGGGTCGCGCTCGCCGCCCCCGGCTATCCCGCCTATCGCAACATCCTCTCCGCGCTCGGCCTCGAACCGGTGCTGATCGAAGTCGGGGAGAATGCCCATTACCAGCCCAACCCCGAACTCCTGGCGCAAGCGGGGGAGCTCGCCGGCCTCATCATCGCCAGCCCGGCCAACCCCACCGGCACGATGATCCCCGAGCGCGACCTCGCCCACCTCGCCAGCTGGTGCCGGGAGCGCGGCATCCGGCTGGTCTCCGACGAAATCTATCACGGCATCACCTATGAGGAGGCGCCCTCCACCGCGCGCGCCTTCGGGCCCGAGGCGATAATCGTCAACTCGTTCTCGAAATATTACAGCATGACCGGCTGGCGGCTCGGCTGGATGGTGGTACCGGCGGAGCTTGCCCGCTCGGTCGAATGCCTGGCGCAGAATTTCTATGTGTCGCCGCCGGCCTTATCGCAGCGGGCCGCGCTCGCTGCCTTCGGCTGCAGGGCCGAGCTCGACGCCCATGTCGCGCGCTACCGGGCCAATCGCGACCGGCTGATCGCGACGCTGACCAATGCCGGCCTCACCCGGCTCGCCCCGGCCGAGGGCGCGTTCTACCTCTATGTCGATGTGTCGGCACTGACCGGCGACAGCCAGGAATTCTGCCGGCGCATGCTCGCCGAGACCGGGGTGGCGACAACCCCGGGGCGCGATTTCGACCCGCTCCACGGCGACAGCTGGGTTCGCCTTTCCTTCGCCGGTTCGAGCGAGGACGTTGCCGAGGCGGCGCGCCGGCTCGGCGAATGGCTGCCGCGCGTTGGGTGAGCCTTGCGTCGCGATCAGAATAACGTGGCGAGATGGTTCAACGCGCCACCAAACCCGAAAAGCCCAACCGCCATCAGCGAGACCGTCCAGAATAGCGCTTTCATCTGATCCTCCTGGCCGCGCTTGGGTGGCGGCCTTTATTGCCGACAGTTTACGGCCTCAGGGGGCGCCGCCGCTGTGAACGTATTCACGAAAGTGCGAGATAAATTTGCGGAAAGGAGCGGCCGGGTGAGGCGTGACCCGTCCGCCGGCGCCTCGCTTTTCGGCGCTGCAGTCTGCTCTTCGAATGGGCTAGCCTGTGCTTGAGCTGCGTCGCCTCCGCCTGTGCGGCGATGCCTGGGCGACGGGAGGAGCTATGCAACGAGTGCTGTGGGCAGCGATCGCCGCCCTGTGCCTGGCTGGGGCGGCGCCGGCCGACGCCGCCGATCCGCTGGTATTGCAATTGAAATGGCTGCCGGATGCGCAGTTCGCCGGCTATTACGTTGCCGCCGCCAAGGGCTTCTACCGCGACGCCGGGCTCGACGTGACGATCAAGCCGGGTGGGCCGGACATCAACCCCTCGCAGGTCCTCGCCGCGCGCGGCGCCGATGTCGCGGTCGACTGGCTGGCCTCGGCCCTGGTGGCGCGCGATCGGGGTGTGCCGGAAGTCAACATCGCGCAGATCTTCCAGCATTCCGGGATGCAATTGACCTGCCGCCGCGACAGCGGCGTGCGCCGCCCAGCCGATCTGAAGGGCAAGACGCTCGGCGTGTGGTTCGCCGGCAACGAATATCCGTTCCTCGCCTGGATGGCGAAGCTCGGGCTGAAGACCGGCGGCGCGACGCCCGATGTGACGATATTGCGCCAAGGCGCCGGCGTCGAATTGTTGGTCGAAGGCCGCGCCGCCTGTATTTCGACAATGAGCTACAACGAATACTGGCAGGTGATCGACGCCGGGCTGAAGCCGTCGCAGCTCGTCGTGTTCCGCTACGACGACGAGGGTGTGGCGACGCTCGAGGATGGTCTTTATGCCCTGCCGGCGACGATTGCCGACCCGGTGACGCTGGACCGGTTGGCCCGCTTTGTCCGCGCCTCGGTCGCGGGTTGGCGCTATGCCGCCGCGCCGGCGCACCAGGCCGAGGCGGTCGGCATCGTGGTGCAGCACAGCGCCGGGGAAGCCGCCGATCCGCGGCAGGCGGCGCGGATGCTGCGCGAAGTCGCGAAACTGGTCGCCAACAGAGAGCACGGCCTCGGCTATCTGGAGCCGGCAGCCTATGAGCGCACCGTCAAAGTGCTGCTGTCGGCGGCAAACCCGGTGATCCGCAACAAGCCCGACGGGGCCTGGACCCGCGCGATCTGGGATCGGGCCTTCGCGCGCTGAATCCTCGATCGAGATTGCTTCGCTCCGCTCGCAATGACAAAAACGGGGCATGGAAACGGTACGCGTCGTTTGTGCGCATGATTGCCCCGACATGTGCTCGCTGTTGGCCGAGGTCGAGGATGGCCGCGTCCGGCGCATCAAGGGCGACCCCGACCAGCCGTTCACCGCCGGGTTCGCCTGCGCCAAGGTCAACCGCGACGCCGAGATGGTGCATTCGCCCGAGCGCCTGAAGACGCCCTTGCGCCGCGTGGGCGCGAAGGGCGAGGGCCGCTTCGCGCCGATCGGCTGGGAGGAAGCGCTCGACGAGATCACCCGGCGCTGGCGCGCGATCATCGCCGAGTCCGGACCGCTCGCGCTTCTCGGCTACGCCTATAGCGCGCATCAGGGACAGCTGAACCGCGGCCTCGTGCTCGGGCTCTTCCATGCGCTGGGCACCAGCCGCCTGATCGCCGGGACGGTGTGCGACACCTGCTGCGAGGAAGCCTGGGACATGACGGTCGGCCCGACTGGCGGGGCCGACCCGGAAGCGGTTGACGAGTCCGATCTCATCGTCGCCTGGGGCGCCGATCTCGTCGCCACCAACGTCCATTTCTGGGCCAGGGTCGAGGCAGCGCAAAAGCGCGGGGTCAAGCTCGTCGTCATCGATCCGCGCCGCAGCCGCACCGCGGTCAACGCCGACCGCTACCTGCAAATCCGCATCGGCACTGATGCCGCGCTGGCGCTCGGGGTCATGCACATCCTGGCCCGCGACGGGCTTGTCGACCGCGACTACATTGAGGCGAGCACGCTCGGCTTCGAACGGTTGGAAGCCGAGGTCTTGCCGCGCTTCGCGCCCGAGCGGGTCGCCGCGATCACCGGCCTCGCCCTCGCCGAAATCGAAGATTTGGCCGCGCTCTATGGCAGGGCCAAACGCTCGTTCATCCGGCTCGGCGAAGGCATGACCCGCCTGGCGCGCGGCGGCGAGGCATTGCGCGCGGTGGCGCTCCTCCCCGGCGTGACCGGCGCCTATGGCCGGCGCGGCGGCGGCGCGCTCCTCTTGACCGCCGCCTCGTGCGAACTCGACTACGCCGCACTGCGCAAGCCCTCCGGGCCGGAGACAACGCGCCAAGTCAATCACCTGCGGCTGGGTGATGCGCTTCTCACCATGACAGACCCGCCGTTGCGCGGATTGTTCATCGCCGCCAACAACCCGGCCGTCACCTGCCCCGATGCCGGCAAGGTGCGAGAGGGGCTCCTGCGCGATGATCTCTTCACGGTGGTCCACGACCCGTTCCTGTCGGTGACCGCGCGCTATGCCGATATCGTGCTCCCGGCGGCGACTTATCTCGAAAGCGAGGATTTCTACCGCGCTTACGGCACCTATTACCTGCAATACGCGCCGGCCGCCGTGGCGCCGCAAGGAGAGGCCTGGTCCAATTTCCGGCTGGCGCAGGAATTGGCGCGGCGCATGGGGCTGACCGACAAGGTGTTCGCGATGACGCCGCGCGAGGCGATGGCGGAATTGTTTCGCGGCGCCAAGGGCAGCGTCGCCGCGCTCGACCCCGACGAGGTGCGCACCGGCCGGCCGATCCGCCTCGCGCCGGCGGGCGGACAGGAATTCCGCACGCCGTCGGGCAGGCTCGAATTCTATTCCGGGCAGCTCGCCGCGCAGGGGCTCTCACCGATGCCGGACTGGCAGCCCGACCCAGAGGAGGAGCGCGATCGGGCGCGCTGGCCGTTGCGCCTATTGACCGCGCCCGGCTATTTCCAGAGCCACACCGCCTATTCGGGCGTCGCCTTCCTGCGCCGCCGCGAGGGTCCGCCCGCCTGCATCCTGCACCCGGAGGAGGCACGACGCCGGGGCCTCGCTGATGGTGCAAATGTGCGCCTTTACAACGATCGCGGCGCGGTCGGCCTTGTCCTCAAGATCAGCGACGAGGTGACGGCTGGCGTCGTTCTGGTGCCCGGCCAGCGCCCCGACGGCGAGACCGTCGCCGGCACCGTCAACATGCTGTGCTCGGACCGCTACACCGATCTTGGCGACGGCGCGACCTATCAAAGCACGTTCTTGGACGTCGAGGCGTGGAGGGATAACCCATGAAGATCGCCCGCATCGAAAACTTCATCCTCGGCACTGGCAGTTCGAAGGACCTTTTGCTCTGCCGGGTCGAGACCGAGGACGGCACCCACGGCTGGGGCGAGGCCTATGTCACTCATGGCCGCGAGGAGGTCATCGCCGTCCTCATCGACAAGATGGCGCCGCATGTCATCGGCCGGCCGGTATTCAATATCCGCCACACCGGCCAGATCATGTTCGACGATTTCGCCATCAAGCGCGGCTCGATGGAGCTCTTGTCGGCGTGGAGCGCGATCGAGATCGCCTC
>DASYZD010000184.1:0-3454 GCA_035946655.1 Allostellaceae bacterium
CCGTCCGCCTCGACGATCTCGACGATCGAAGTGCACATCAGGGCGTCATCTGGTCGAGAGGTGCTTGTTGAAGAACGCAAACACCTTCTGCCAGCCGTCGAGCGCCTGCTCGATGCGGTACATCGGCCGGTCGTAATAGAAAAAGCCGTGCCCGGCCCCGTCGTAGCGGTGGAACTCGTAGTTCTTGCCGTGCTTCTTCAGTTCCGCCTCGTGCTGATCGACCTGCTCCGGGGTGGGAGCCCGGTCCTCGTTGCCGAAGAGGCCCAAGAGCGGGCAGGAGAGGTTTTTCGTGTATTCGATCGGCGCCACCGGCTGCTTCGGGTTCAGCTCTTCCTTGCTCATCACGACGCGGCCGCCCCAGAGGTCGGCGGCGGCGTCGATGCTCTTCGTATGGCAGGCGAAGAGGAAGGTCTGGCGGCCGCCGGAGCAGGTGCCGATGACGCCGACCTTGCCGTTGAGCCAGGGCTGCGCGCGCAGCCATTGCACCGCCCCCTCGGTGTCGCCGAGCATCTGCGCGTCGGGGACGCCGCCCTCGGCGCGCACCTTGGCGGCGACGTCCTCGGCCCGGCCTTCGCCGGCCCGGTGGTAGAGGTTGTGGCTGATCGCGGCATAGCCGTGATGCGCGAATTTGCGCGTCGTCTCGCGGTACCACTCGTCCCAGCCGGGCGCGTGATGAATGAGCACCATGCCGGGGAAGGGCCCCGAGCCGAGCGGCCGCGCGGCATAGGCCGAGATCGGCTCACCCTTGTCGCCGCGGATCGAGATGGTTTCCGCAATCATGCCTTCGTAGGCCATCGTCGCACTCCCTTGTCGATGGGAAAAGTGAGGAAAGGGGCTGCTCGAAGCCATCATGTCGTCTCATGCCCGCCGGCGCAACAGGGCTCCCGTTCCAGCTTGTGATTGCGGGGAGCGGGGGGAGGAAGCAATCTTGGGCGACATCAACGCGGGAGAACGCTCATGGACCTCAACGGCGCAGTTGCCCTGGTAACGGGCGGCAACGGGGGGCTCGGCCGGCGCATCTGCCATGCGCTGGCGAAGGAGGGGGCGCATATCGCCGTCATGTACGCGCAGAGCCGCGAGGAGGCGGAGAGCGTCGTCCGCGAACTGGCGGCGCGGCATCAGGTCAACGCCGCCGCGTTCGCTTGCGACATCACCGACGGCGCGGCGGTGGAGCGGGTGGTCGGCGCGGTGACGGGGCATTTCGGCCGTCTCGACATCCTCGTCAACGACGCCGCCTACAACAAGGCGATCCCGTTCGCCGACCTCGACAGCCTCACGATCGAGGTGTGGGACAAGATCATGGCCGTCAACCTGACGGGGCCGATGCGCCTCACCAAGGCGGTGGCGCCGCTCATGAAGGCGCAGGGCAGGGGCCGCATCGTCAACATCGCGTCCGTGGCCGGGCTGGGGCCGACGGGCTCCTCGATCGCCTATGCGGTGTCGAAGGCGGGCCTCATCCATCTGACGCGGTGCATGGCCGTCGCCCTGGCCCCCGAGACGCTCGTCAACTGCGTCGCTCCGGGCCTATTGGAGGGCACGCGCGCAACCTCCAATCTGCGGCCCGAGCAGATCGAGCGCTCCGCCGCCACCTCGCTGCTGAAGCGGCCCGCCGACAAGGAGGACTGTGCCGACATGGTGGTCACCATGTGCCGCACCGACACGATGACCGGACAGACGATCGCGATCGATTCGGGACGCTACTTTCTTTGATGCGGCAGGCGGCCGCCGTTCGCCCATCGAGGGCGGGCGGTCCCCGGGTTCCGCCGCGGATGCGAGGTCGGGCGGACTTCGGCGACGCGAAGTGTAGTCTAGCCTCGGTGGCGGATGAGCCTTTCGAGGTGCTGCCACACCCCGTCCAGGGCCTGCGCCATCGTCTCGGCGTCGCCAAGCGTTTGATGCATGAGCCGCGGACGCGCGCGCAGCACCATTTCGGTGACTTCGAGCGACTCTGCGGCATGGCGCTCCTCGACACCCTGGGCAAAGCACTCGGCGAAATAGGGCTCATCGACGATCCAAGGGAAATGGACCGCAAGCGCGTCGGCGAGGGCCCGCATCCAATCGTCGGACAGGGTTTCGACGATGCACCAGGGGCCGAGCGAGCGGGCGTAAAGACCCGGCACGAGCCGCACGAAATTTGCCGCCTCGCCATCCAGATGACGAGCGAGCTCGTCGGCATTGCCGAACTCCTCATCGTCGAAGAGGAGCCTGGCACCCATGCGGCGGAACGCGCGCGTCAGCTGATAGTGATGGGTGTCGCCGCCCGGCAGCCCGTCGTCGTCGATGAATATCGTCAGCTTGCGTTTGCGCATCCCCGGGCTGTCGAGGTGCGGCAGATGATAAACCGCCGCGCGCGTCGCGTGCATCGCCGCTTGATAGACCAGATGTATCCGGCCCAGCAGCGTCGGCGAACGGACGACTTCGGAGGGCGCATTTGCCAGCCGCACGAAGAACGGCATGCGGGACGGCCGATGCTCCCTGGCAATAGCCTCGATTTCGCTGCGGAACCGGCCGACATCGGGGCCGTCCGCTTCGATAACGGCAGGCTCGAATTCGACGGCCCGTTCCAACGCACCTATCAACATGCCCTGCTCCTCCGCTGCACACGTCGTGGGCCGGCGTCGCCCGCCCGGAACCGCAGCCTTTGTAGGACGCGATTATTTAATACCTCGTAAATGCAACGCGATTATCGATCGTGGGCTCGCCCGCCGGCGCGGCACGGGGAGGCAGGCGTGTTCTTCGCTCTCTTTGTCGGATCGCTTTGTTAATCGGCTGTTCACCGCTCCGCCGCATGCTGTGCCGTGGACGACCTTCCCGACCGAGGTGGCCGATGGCCGGAGTTGCCAGCGTGAGACGGGTCCGGATGCCGGCCGCGCTGGCGACCGCGTGGGTTACCCTGTTCGTCGTCGGCACCGACCTTTTCGTGGTCTCGCCGCTGTTGCCGGCGATCGCCAGGGGCTACCACGTCGCGCCGCCACTGGCCGGGCTGTCGGTCACCGGTTTCGCGTTCAGCTATATGGTGAGCGCTCCCGCATTCGGATATCTCGCCGACAGGATCGGCCGGCACCGAATCCTGGTCTGTTGTCTGGGCGGGTTCGGCATAGCCAATCTGTTGAGCGCAACAGCCGCAACGCTTGGATCGCTCGTGCTCGCCAGGGTGGTGGCCGGCAGCATGGCGGCCGGCGTGACGCCGTCGATCTATGCGCTGATCGGCGACAGCGCCCCGCCCAGCCAGCGAGCCACCTGGCTGGCGATCGCGGTGTCGGGCCTCTTGATGTCGTTGTCGCTGGGTGCGCCATTGGGCGCCTTGGCTGGCGCCGAGTTCGGTTGGCCGCGAGTCTTTCTCGTCTTCGGCATTGTCAGCATCGCGCTGCTGTGGGTGAACCGCCGCGTCTGGCCGGGAGCGCGTCCGGCAGCGGCCAACGACGGAAATCCCGCGCCTGGTCTCCGCGCCGCG